>NZ_JASHKX010000033.1:0-70180 GCF_030058635.1 Rhodococcus sp. IEGM 1305 | reverse complement strand
CCGAACATCCGTTACCGAAAGCCCCCCAACCTTGTTGGGGGGCTTTCGGCATTCCTGGGGACATTCGCCGACCGCATTTGATAACGCTGCGGTAACGTCCCCCCGGTTCCCCTATGGCAGGTCCTTCGCCTGCGTAACGTGGCCCGGGCAGATCCGTTGGGATCGTGCCGTGCGGTGCGCGTCCTCCCGGATCACCCGAGGTGACGAAGGGAATCTGTGGTGACGAGCACGATGTCGAAACAACGTCCGGTAGTCAGGGCGGCTGTCGCCTTCGCGGGCATGATGGTGGCCGCCGGCTCCCTGGCGGGGTGCACGAAGACCGACACGACCAGCGGCGGATCACTCCTCCAGCAGCTGCAGGACAGCGGAACGGTGACCGTCGGCTTCGCCGGCGAGGCCCCGTACAGCTTCGAGCAGGACGGCCAGCTGACCGGCGCCACCGTGGCTCTGCACCGCGAGATCTTCAAGAACCTGGGCATCGACAACGTCGAGGGCGTGAGTACCGACTTCGGGGCACTCATTCCCGGGCTGCAGGCCCGCCGCTTCGACGTCGTCAGCGCCGGAATGTCGATCCTGCCGCAGCGGTGCGAGCAGGCAGCGTTCAGCGAGCCGGAATTCAACTACACGACCGCGCTGATGGTGCCCAAGGGGAATCCCGCGAAGCTCACCGACATGCAGTCGGTGCAGCAGAGCGGGGTGCGGATGGCCGCGATGACCGGGGCGATCGAATCGGACTACGCGCAGCAACTCGGGATCGATGCGATGCAGGTGGCGTCGCCGCAGGACGGAATGGACGCCGTCGCCAACGGGCGAGCCGATGTCTTTGCGCTCACCGGAATCTCACTGAACTGGCTGGCGCAGAACAACCCGCAGGCCCCGGTGGAAGTGACCAGCTCGTTCGTCGCCGAGATCGACGGGGTACCTCAGGTCGGTGCCGGCGGCACGGTCTTCCGCAAGGAAGACACCGAGTTGCGCGACGCGTACAACGCCGAGCTGGCCAAGATCACCTCCGACAAGGACAAGTACCTGTCCATCGTCGGACCGTTCGGATTCACCGCGGAGGAACTGCCCGATCCGAACCTGACCACCGCCAAACTCTGCGGCGGGGCCGGCTGATCGTCGGAGAGGTCTGCTGCCTGTGAAGGAGAACATCGACGCCTTTCTGGACGCGTGGCCGAGCATCCAGGAAGGGATCGTTGTCACGCTCCAACTGACGGCGGGCGGTGCCCTCCTCGCGTTCGTCCTCGCGCTCGCGCTCGGGCTGGCCGCCCGTGCGCACAACATCGTGATCAGGGGATCGGCGCGCGCGTTCATCGAATTCTTCCGGGGCACTTCGCTGTTGGTGCAGCTGTTCTGGTTGTTCTACGTGGTTCCGCTGTTCGGCTACCTCATCGACCCGGTGCTCTGCGGGATCCTCGCGCTCGGGCTGAACTACGGCGCCTACGGAGCCGAGGTGGTTCGGGGCGCGATCAACTCGGTGCCGCAATCGCAATGGGAGGCGGCGACAGCGCTGGACTTCAGTCACTGGCAGCGGTTGCGCCGGGTGGTCTTCCCGCAGGCCTGGGCCGAGATGATTCCTCCATTGACCAACCTCCTGATCCAGCTCCTCAAGGGCACAGCGCTCGCGAGCTATATCCTTCTGCAGGACTTGACCTTCGAGATCGACCAACTCCGGCAGACGACCGGAAACACGCTCTTCGCGTTCGGCGTCGGGCTCGTCATCTACTTCGTCATCGGCTACGTACTGACACTGGTGATGAACGCGCTGGAGGTGCGGGCGAAGAATCGCCTCGGCACGGGACCGTCGCTGCGTGAGATCTTCAGCCTCGCACCCACCGACCCACGGGGACTGGAGGCCGCGAAGCAATGAGCGTCCAGTGGAGTTGGGACCGAGCGTTCGAGGCACTGCCCGTGCTGCTCGAGGGTTTCAAGATCACCGTCATCGCCACCGTTCTCGGGTTCCTGATCTCCGTCGTTCTCGGCCTCGTCATCGCCTTGATCCGGCAGGCCGCGCCGCGATGGGTGAGTGTCCCGGTCCGCGCGATCAGTGAATTCATCCGGCTGACCCCGCTCGTCGTGCAACTGCTGTTCGTGTACTACACGTTCACGGGACTGTCGCCGCTGCAGATCGGTGTCGTCGTACTCGGAATCCACTATTCGACGTACATGGCCGAGGTGTACCGGGCGGGAATTGAAGCGGTGCCCGTCGGCCAGTGGGAGGCGGCGCGGGCGTTGTCCATCGCGCCCACCCGGACGTGGCGTGCGATCATCCTGCCGCAGGCCATCCGTCGCGTCGTCCCGGCGCTGGGCAACTACGCGGTGTCGATGTTCAAGGACACCCCGTTCCTGTTCGCCATCACGGTGGTGGAGATGGTGACGGCCGCGCAGCAGTTCGGCGCCCGACATTTCCAGTACCTCGAACCGTTGACGCTGGCGGGTGTGATCTTCCTGGTCGCCAGCTACCCGACGTCCCTGCTCATACGGCGATTGGAGAGACGTCTTGCCCGATGACGCGAGCACAGCAACCCCGATGATCCGATTCGACGACGTAGTGAAGCAGTTCGGCGACCACGTCGTGCTCGACCACCTGGACTTCCAGGTCGCGCGCGGTGACCGGGTGACCCTGATCGGTCCGAGCGGATCGGGGAAGACGACCATCCTGCGACTACTCATGACCCTCGAGAAGGTGAACGAAGGCGTCATCTGGGTGGACGGGGTACCTCTGACGCACGAGGAGAAGGGAAGCAAACTCGTGCCGGCGTCGGAGAAGTACGTGCGCCGGATACGACGCCGGATCGGCATGGTCTTCCAGCAGTTCAACCTGTTCCCCAACATGAACGTGATCGAGAACATCACCGAAGCGCCGATCCACGTGCTCGGGCTGGACAAGGCCGCGGCCGTGACGAGGGCACGCGAGTTGCTCGAGACGGTCGGTCTGTCGGACAAGGAAACCGCGCACCCGACGCAACTGTCCGGTGGCCAGCAGCAGCGAGTCGCGATCGCGAGAGCGCTCGCCATGGACCCCGACATTCTGCTGCTCGACGAGGTCACGTCGGCGCTGGATCCCGAGTTGGTGGCGGACGTCCTCGACGTGCTGAGGAACGTCGCGCGCACCACCGACATCACGATGCTGATCGTCACGCACGAGATGCAGTTCGCGCGGGACGTGTCGAACCGGGTGATGATGTTCGACGCCGGGCGGGTCGTGGAAGAAGGCGACCCGGCGACGATCTTCACCGCGCCGAAGAACGAGCGCACCAAAACCTTCCTGAAGGCCGTACTGGCCGAATGATTCCCGGCTAGCTCGAACTGGTCGCGAGTTCTGTCTCCTCGGTGGCGGCGCGTCGGGCCAGCCGGCCCGCCATCCACGCGCACACCAGCAACTGCAGTTGGTGGAACAGCATGAGCGGCAGCACGATCAGGCCGATCGGCTGGCTCGCGAACAGGACGGTGGCCATCGGAAGTCCGGTGGCGAGGCTCTTCTTCGACCCGCAGAACGTGATCGTGATCTGGTCGGCGCGGTCGAAGCCGAGTCGCTTCGACCCGAACCACGTGACGGACAGGACCACGGCGAGCAGCACCGCGCACACCGCGAGCAGAGCGAGGAGCCGGCCGACGGACAGTGTGCCCCAGATGCCCTCGTTCATTCCCTCACTGAATGCGACGTAGACGACCAGCAGGATCGATCCCCGGTCGACGAGCTTGAGCGGTGCGCCGTGCTTCTTCACCCAGGGACCGATCCACCGCCGCACCGCCTGGCCGGCGATGAACGGCAGCAGGAGCATGACGAGAATGCCGATCGCGGAGGACGCGTCGAAGCCTGCCCCCTCGCTCGTCATCAGCAATGCCACGAGGAGCGGTGTCACGAAGATGCCGAGGATGTTGGAGAACGAGGCGCTGACGATGGCGCCGGGCACGTTGCCCCGGGCGATCGACACGAAGGCGATCGACGACTGGACGGTCGACGGCAGCAGGCAGACGTAGAGGAGGCCCAGGTACAGCGGTTGGGTCAGGATAGTCGGGACCAGCACGCGCGCAGCGATTCCGAGTAGCGGGAAGATCACGAACGTCGCGGCGAGGATGGTGACGTGGAGACGCCAGTGACGCAGGCCGTGCAGCGCCTCCTGCGTGGACAGTCGGGCGCCGTAGAGGAAGAACAGAATTCCGACGGCAACCTTCGTGGCCCACGTGAACGCGGTCAGGGCCGTGCCGTCCGCGGGGATCAGGCTGGCGATCCCGACGGTGATCAGGATGCCGAGAATGAACGGATCGAGTCTTCTGAGCAGCGGGATCTTCGTCAGCATGGTTCGACCGTAAGCAACGCGCGGATATTTCGAAAGACGATAGTCGCGTTTACTGTAATGCCGAACTGTGATAACAATGGGTGATGTTCGATCCCGTTCATCTGCGGAGCTTTCTCGCGGTCGCGCGCACCCGCAGTTTCACGGCCGCGGCCCGGCGCCTGAACCTGCGGCAGTCGACGGTCAGCCAGCACGTGGGAAAGCTGGAACTGGCCGCCGGGCGCCGCCTGTTTCTGCGGGACACGCATTCGGTCGAACTGACCGCGGACGGCTCGGTGATGGTCGGTTTCGCGACGTCGATACTCGAGCGGCACTCGGACGCCGAGCGCTACTTCACCCAGTCCGGTGTGCGGGGACGCGTCCGGTTCGGGGCGTCCGAAGATCTGGTTCTGCACGAGCTACCTCATATTCTGGGCGAGTTCCGCCGCAGCCATCCGCTCGTCGATCTCGAACTCACAGTGGCGTTGAGTGAAGTGTTGTTCCGGCAACTGCACGAAGGCCGGCTGGACCTGGTGTTCGGGAAGCGGCGCAGAGGAGACCGGCACGGCGAACTGGTGTGGACCGACCGGTTGGCGTTCTTCGCGGCCCCCGACTTCGTTCCGGATGCAGAGGGGCCGGTGCCGCTGGTGACGTATCCGCCGCCGTCGATCACGAGGGAAGCGGCGCTCGACGTCCTGGAGAAGTCCGGGCGCGGTGCGCGGGTGGCCTGCGTGACGGACAGTTTGAACGGGTTGCGGGCCGCGTGTCTTGCGGGTCTCGGCGTCGTGTTTCACGCGGAGACCCTGCCGCCCGCAGGACTGGCGCCGGTGCGGATGCGTTCGCGCGACGAGTGGGGACCCGCCGTCGACGTCGAATTCGTGCTGGAGGCCCGCCGGAGTGTTCTCAGCGAACCGGAGCAGGCGCTGCGCGCCGCCATCCTCGAGAATGCGGATCGACTGCGCGCGTGACCTCGGCGGGAAAATCGCCCCCACCGAGGCCGTCGAACTGTCAGAAGATGAGCACGGACAGCGCGGTGGACAGCACCAGGCCGGACACCACGGGCACGAAACACTTCCTGGCGAGTTCGAGGACGGGCACACGGGCGAAGCCGGCCACCGCGATCAACGACGACCAGGCGACGAGCGTTCCACCGCCGGACCAGATGTTCCCCATCTGACCGATCGCGGCCAGAGTTGCGGGGTCCATCCCGACGGCAGGCCCGAGCGCGCCCGCGAGTGAACCGGTGAGCGGCAGCCCGGTGAATCCGGAGCCCTCGAGGCCCGCGATCATGCCGATGGCGAGGATGCCGAACGACGTGACGAACGCGTTCTGCGGCAGGTGGGACTGCGCGGCGTTCACCAGGTCGAAGAGCAGCGTCGGGCCGGTCGCATCCGCAGGAAGCCCGAGAATGGCGGCGGAGAAGTCACCGTTGCCGATGAAGAAGAATCCGGCGATCGGGATCACGATGCCCATGGCCTTGAATGCGAAGACCAGACCGTCGATCAGGTGCTCGGACGTCGTCTCGAGGAAACCCTTCTTGTCGTTGGTCGCGGCCGCGGCGAAGAGGATGAGCGCGGCGATGCCGCCGACCATCGCCGCCGCGTCGCCGCCCTTGAGGTCGGGCACCAGATCGGTGAACTTGCCGACCATGAGGTAGACGATGAACGCCAGATACGCGGTGGGCACCAGTACTGCGAAAGTCTTTGCGGCGCGGATGCTCTTGAACGTGTCGTCGATGACCTGCCGGGCGGAGGCCGTGACGGGTTCGGCGAGGACCGCCGTCGACGTCGGGGGAGCGGCACTCGTCGCCGCTTCGGCCGGTGCACGATCGATCGCGCCGCCGCCGGTGGGGGTAGCACCGGCCTCGGGGGCGTCGCCGCCGGGCTTGCCGAAGTCGCTCTCCGCGCGTGCCTCCCAGTCGGTGAGCAGTTCCGGTGCGGGGCGGCGCATGTGCCTGCGCTGCGTGAAGTAGGCGATGAGGAGTGCGGTGAGACCGACTATCAGGGACATCACCAGGGCGCGGTCCGCGACGACGTCCGGATCGACTCCTGCCGACTTTGCCGACAGGCCCGGCGCCACCTTGATGATGTAGTCGGACGACAGCGCCATGCCCTGCCCGCAGATCGCGATCGCCATGCCGACCGCCATCGGGGGAAGGCCGGCGCGGATGGCGACGGGGATGAGGACGGCTCCGATCAACGGAACCGCGGGGGTTGGCCAGAAGAACAGCGAGATCGTGTAGGTGACGATGGCCAGGACGATGAAGCTGCTGGTGCCGCCGCGCATGACGCGCCGGAACGGGGCGACCATCAACCGGTCGGCTCCCATCTGCCGGAGGGCGCCGAGCATCGCCGTCACCAGCGAGATGATGAGGAAGATGTTGAACAGCTCGCGGGCGGCCACGAGGCTCGCGTTGAAAATCGACGCGAGACCGGTGACGAGGCTGTCGGAGAACACGAAGGCGGTCAGGAACGTGCCGATGACGGCGGGGACGACGATGTTCTTCCGCATGAGCATCGTCCCGAGGATGACGATGATTCCTCCGAGATACACCCAATGTGCGGCGGTGAGACTTACATCCACGGTGCGCCCCTTCGAAATAGGTACAGACTAGTGGCACTAGTCACAGTGCAGTGATACTGCGCGGGGCGTTTTCCAGGGTCAACGTCCAGAGTGCACATCGATAACCAGCGTATTTGTGCATTGTGCCCGGCATTTTTCGCCGGGATTGCTTGTTGTCACGCGCAAGTAAAGGAATGCTCGGCAGAAGCCGTTTCACGGAATCCTGTGTTCATAATTAGGCTTGCCTAACCAAACTTGGCGAGCGGGCCGCGGTAAGGGATTCCGGCGAGAACTGGCATCGCCGGAACGCGAATTCTCGGATGAAAGTGGACTCTATGAACACGGCGGTCGGTCAGGCTCAGAGTGCAACCGCGGGTGACGAATGCGGACCCGGCACGTCGCCCGCGCTGGCGGCGCTGCTCGCCGGAACGTTCGTCGGCACGGTCAGCAACAACATCGTCAACGTCCCGTTGAACGCGATCCTCACCGACTTCGACGCCGGTCTCGGCAGCGGCATCTTCGTCGTCGTCGGATTCCTCCTCACCTTCGCTGCGACGATGCCGCTGGCCGGGTGGATCGGAGACCGGTTCGGGCGCAGGCGCGTGTACTGCGCCGCCCTACTGGGAACTGCGGCCTGTTCGCTCGGTGCGGCGCTCGCACCGTCCCTGCCCGTGCTCGTGCTGTGGCGGTCGCTCGGCGGGATCGCCGCGGCCGCGTTCGCGCCCGCGGTCATGGGCCTGATCGCGTGGTTGTTCGGGCCCGCACGGCGAGCGCGCGCCGTCGGCGCCTGGGCTGCGGTGAACGGGATCGGGCAGGCCGTAGGCCCGTCCATGGGTGGAATCGTCAGCGACTGGTGCGGCTGGCGGTGGGCGTTCGTGCCACTGGTGCCGGTCGCCCTGATCGGGTACGCCGCGACCCTCCGCTACATCCCGCGCTACCCCGGCAAGAAGATGCGGCTCGACGTGATCGGAGCGTCCACCGTCACACTCGGCGCGGTCCTGCTGATCCTCGGCCTCACGACCGTCTCGATGGAGCAGGTACCCGCCTGGGTCAGCATCACGACCATCGGCGCCGGAGTCGTCGTCACGGCCGGGTTCGTGCTCCACTGCCGGCGGGCGGCGAACCCGTTCGTGCCCATCGACCTGGTGATCGAATCGCGGTTCCTGCGTAGTGCGCTCGCTGCCTTCACCCAGATGTTCGCGCTGGGAGCCCTGCTGCTCGCGCTTCCGCTCTACCTGACGGGCACGGGCAGTTCGACCACGCAGGCGGGGCTGATGCTCTTCGTGCTACCGGTCGTCATGACGTGCGTGGCGCCCGTCGTCGGGCGTCTCGTCGACAGGATCGGGGCCCGGGTGGTGATGCGAACCGGTCTGGCGGTGTTGGTCAGTAGTCAAGTGGCCCTGGCGATCACGTTGTCCGCGGACGTCCGGAACCCGGTCGCCGTCGGCGCCGTGCTCCTCGTCGCCGGAGTGGGGATCGGCATGGTCCAGACACCCGCCGCGGCCGGTTCGACCCGATCGCCCGCCGGGGCCGTCGGAACCGGCCTGGGACTGTTCAACCTCATCCGCTTCGGTGGCTCGGCCGTGGGCGCCGCCTGGGTGGGCGTGGCCGCGCACCTGTCGGCCGATCCGTACGGACTGCTGTTCGCCGTGGCGGCCGTCGTTGTGCTCGCCGGACTGGCCGGGACGTTCGCCGGCGAGAACCCGGTGGCCGGCTGAGGGCTAGCGGGTCACGATCTCGTGGTTGACGGTGTCCTGCACCTGGGAGAGCAGATCGAGACGGAGAGCCAGCCACAGCGTGAACTGGTTCTCGGGTTCCCGGATATCCATGCCGATGAGCCGAGACGTGCGATCGAGCTTGGCGATCATCGTGTTCCGGTGGATCCGGAGGCGCCGTGCGGCGGCGTTGATGTTGCCGCCCTCCTCGAGGTAGGCGAACAGCAACTCCTCGGTGTCGGCATGCGAACTCGACGCCCGAAGGGGACCGAGAACGTCACGGATGAGCCGTCGGCTCTCGTCGGTGTCGGTGGCGCGGGCGAGCACACTGAACCCGCGAAGGTCGTTGTAGGCCACCGAACCGGACAGTCCGAGCCGCTGGGCGATGCCCAGGGTGATGCGGGCCTCGCGGTAGCTTTCCCCGACATCGCGGGCACCCGCCGCGGGACGTCCGTGGGCCACCGGAATCCGCTGACCCAAACGGGTTTCGAGATCGAGCGACATGGCGTGGGCGTACTCGCTGATCTCGGATTCGACACCCGGCGTGTCGACGGAGCTCAACGATCGGATCACCACGAGCACGTCGCCGATGACGGTGACGTGCGAACGTACGCCCGGACGCGGCAGGACGCCGGCGGCGTACCGTGCCAGCCGGACCATGCTCGCGCCGGGTCGTCCCGACGCCCGGTCGACGAGACCGGGGGCGACGAACACGATGTAGTGCAGGTCCAGATCGATCTCGTGCAGCGCGGCCCGGGTGCGCAGGTCGTGGTCGTTGGCGAAGTTTCCGTGCACGAGGGCCTGGACGAAGTCTCCGCGCGCCCGCTCCTCGGCCTCGTCCACGCTCCGCTGCCGGAGCATCTCGGTGCCGATGATCGTTCCGGCCTGTTCGACGACCACCCGGTGCTGTGCGATGTCGTGTCTGCGGGGGTTCGCCCCGGGGACGACGACCACGATCCAGCCCTCGTAGCGGCCGGCGAGTTGCATGGCCCCGGCGACTGCCGTCGTGGGCGCGAACAGTCCCTCCGGATGCTCCAGGCGGAACACGTGAACGTTGTGCATCCGTGCCGGTGGTGATTCCTCGAGGCGCGGCAGGGCGTCCGCGAGAGCCTCCAGCAGGGCGACGGTGCCCGCGTCCTCGACGTCCGGGAGGCCGGCGTGCGCGAGGAGGCGTCCGCGGACGTCCAGGGCGACGGCGACGTCCGAGGTCAGCGTCGCGACCTCACGGATCAGCATCGGCAGGCCCGCGCCGCGGTGCAGCAACCCCGCAAGCGACTGGTGCACGGTGAGGGCGTAGCGCATCACGTGCGCTTCCTGGGTGAGTGCGCGCTCGGCGAGGAGCCGGTTGAGTGCGGTGAACCCGACGGGAAAACCCAGCTCCACGACCGTGAGTCCGGTCGGCCAGACCGTGCCCACGGGCGCCGACCCGTCGACGAGAAGGACCCCGGCGCCCCGCGCCACCAGCGACTCGAGTTCACGTCCGTGCGCGGACAGCGTCTCGGGCCGGGTGTACACAGCGACCTCGGCGAGGGAATCGGGCCTGCTCAGCACCTCACCCCACGGCAGGCACCACGTCACCGGACCGCTCAGGGCGTCCGTGCCGGACAGCAGCCGGGCCGACGCGAGCAGGGGCTCTTCCAGCAGGCCGCGTAACGACAGTCGCTCGTCCTCTGCGGCCGGTGTCGTGGTGTCGTCCACTGCGGACCCTCCTCGGGTGGTCGAGAAGTGCAGTATGGCGGAGCGCACGCCTGCACTGCCTATGCACTATGCCCTGATTTCGCCGAGAGTGCCGGATAGTTTGACCATGGTTCCTCCGGCGATGCCGGTGATAGAAATCGGTGCATCACTTCCTCCCGAATACGCAACGGAGAAGACAATGCATCAGGTTCACCGAATCACCCTCGACGACGCACTCCCACTGCTCGCCGCGGGACGCGCGAAGGCCGAGGAAATCGGCGTCAAGCAGACCCTGTGCGTCTGCGACGACGGCGGCAACGTGCTGGCTCTGCACCGACTGCCGGGAGCGCGCCTCACCGGCGTCGACATCGCGATCGCCAAAGCGTTCACCGCCGCCGGCCACGAGCGGGCAACGCACCTGTTCAACGAGGCTCCCGACGGTCCCGCGTTGCCCGGGAACGAGGCATTCGGCATCAGCCAGATGCTGCCGGGCAAGTTCGCGGTGTTCGTCGGCGGATTTCCCCTCGTCTTCGACGGCCAGATCGTCGGCGGCATCGGCATCAGCGGCGGAAACGGCAAGCAGGACAAGGCGGTCGGTGCGGCGATGCTGGCCGAGTTCGAAGCCCTCGCCGCAGTACCCAGCTGAACGTCCACGATGTGCCGACAACGTGCACATCGAAACCCTTCCAACGCAGTCACTTCGACCGTGGTCGGGCAGACCGGGAGTCGATAACGTCGAGTTCACTCCAGTCGGAGCATCCCCAACCAATCTCATACTCGAGGAAGACGAGGCACATCATGACCGAACTTCTAGGCAGGGACGATTTCCGCGCAGCTCTGGAGAACGCGATCAAGGGCCGCGAGGCGAAGAACGCGTCGTTCAGCAAGGCGTGGGCCGAGGGCAAGCTCGAGAAGCACCATTTCGCGCGGTGGGCGGAGAACCACTACCACTACGTCGGACCCTTCGCCGACTACCTCGCGAACATCTACTCGAACACCCCCGACACCTTCACCAATGCAAAGGATTTCACCCTCCAGAACATGTACGAGGAGGAACTGGCCGACATCCGGCACACCGACCTCCTCATCAAGTTCGCCGAGGCGTGCGGCACCACGAAGGAACGCGTCGAGGACCCGTCGAACATGAACGCGATCACCCGCGGTCTGCAGTCCTGGTGCTACGCGGTGTCGCAGCGTGAGCACTTCGTCGTGGCCACCGCCGCACTCGTCGTCGGACTCGAGTCGCAGGTACCGAGCATCTACAAGAAGCAGATCGTTCCTCTGCGTGAGGTGTACGGGTTCACCGAGGACGAGATCGAATTCTTCGACCTGCACATCACGTCGGACGTCGTGCACGGTGAGCGTGGATACCAGATCGTGCTCGACCACGCAGATACCCCGCAGCTGCAGCAGCGTTGCCTGCAACTCGTGCAGTGGGGAGCCGAGATGCGCTTCTCGTACACGAAGGGGCTCTACGACACGTACGTGGCAACCGACCTCGAGCTCGCGACCGCCTGACCGTGCGCAGGGAGGGGCCCGCATCGGGCCCCTCCCGACGCAGGCATCTCGCCCGACAGGAGAGAACGATGGAGACGAACTGGACCCGGCTGGTCACCGTCCGTGAGCTCGGCCGCCGCCGGAAGCTTCGCGTCGAGGTCGGCGACACCGCGGTCGCCCTGTTCCAGGCCGACGACCGGATCTACGCCTTTCGTGATCTGTGCATCCATCAGGATCGGTCACTGGCGAAAGGCACCCTGCTGCACGGGCGGGTCATCTGCCCAGGCCACCAGTGGGCGTTCGACCTCGACACCGGCTACGAGGAAGACCAGGACCTGTGCCAGCCGACCTACGCGGTGAAGGTCGAGGACGACGTCGTCTACGTGGATCTCACCCGCAGCCCCGATTACGCCGAGACCGCGACTTCGCCGGCCGAAGTCGACTGAGAGAGCGAGTGACCCCATGACGTTGAACACCATCGTCACCATCGGCGCCGGCCAGACCGCTGCCGTCGCGGCGCGCACCCTGCGACGCCGAGGATTCGACGGCAGGATCCTCCTCGTCGGCGACGAGTCGCACGCGCCGTATCAGCGGCCACCGCTGTCCAAGGAATTCCTTGCCGGGCAAGAGGATCGCGAATCGTTGATGCTGCTTCCCGACGCGTGGCGAGACAAACAGAACGTCGAACTCCTCACCGGCACGACGGTGACCCGGATCGACGCGAGCGGTGGTTCGGTCGAACTGTCCGACGGGCGAAGCATCGCGGCCGACGCGGTACTGATCGCGACCGGCGGCAGACCGCGCACGATGCCGGTGAACGGGCCTGCGCCCGAACGGGTGCACTACCTGAGGACGATCGACGACGCCGAACGGCTCGCCGCCCACCTTCGTCCCGGCGTCGGTCTGGTGCTGATCGGCGGAGGCTTCGTCGGACTCGAAATTGCCGCCACTGCGACAGCCCTGGGCGCCGAGGTGACCGTCCTCGAAGCGGACCAGGTGCCACTCGCTCGAATCCTCGGACCCGAGATGGGCGACGTCTGCACTCGATTGCAACGGGAGAACGGAGTCACCGTCCGCGGCGGCGTCCGGGTCGACACCGTGACGACCCAGCCGGACGGCGTGCTCATCGCGCTCGAGGGCGGAGAGGTGATTTCGGCCGACGTCGTGGTGGTGGGCATCGGGATCGTCCCCAACGTCGAGGTCGCGCGGGCCTCCGGACTTGCCGTCGACGGCGGAATCCTCGTGGACGCGCAGGGGCGGACCTCGACTCCACACGTCTACGCCGCCGGCGACGTGGCAGCGCGATTCTCCGACGCGGCAGGCAGGCACGTTCGCGTCGAACACTTCGACAACGCGAGCAAGCAGGGGGCGGCGACCGCGAACCTCATGCTCGGACGCGTCGGGGTGGTGGACCCCGCGCACTGGTTCTGGTCCGATCAGTTCGGCAAGAACATCCAGTTCACCGGCGCGGCCCGCTACACCGACCTGGTATTTCGCGGCAGCGCCGACGACGGCGAGTTCACCGCCTTCTATCTGGACAGCGGTGTTCTGCGCGGCGCCTTCACGCTCGACCGCGGCGACGAGATCAGCGCGGCCCGAGAACTGATCGGCCGGTCGATCGCGCCTGCCCGGTTGGCGGACGAGGACGTCGACCTGTTCGACCTGATGGACGATGACGAGGAATTGGTGACGGTGTCATGATCGAGGGACTCAATCTCATTGACGGGCAGTGGGTCCCGTCGTCTTCCGGCGCGACGTTCGAGCGGCGCAATCCCGCGGATCACGACGACGTGATCGGCGTGTTCCCGGATTCCACGGAGGCCGACGTGGATGCCGCCGTCAGCGCGGTGGCCAAGGCGGCGCCGCAGTGGGCCGCGACGCCCCCGGAACGCCGCGCGGCAATCCTGGAAGCGGCGGCCGCGCACCTCGAGGCGCGGGCAGGCGACCTCGTCGACGAACTCGTCCGCGAGGAGGGCAAGACCCGGACGGAGGCGACCATGGAAGTCGGTCGCACACCGATGAACCTGCGCTTTTACGCGGGCGAGGCGCTCCGCACCACCGGCAGCACGTACCCCACCCCGGGGGAGGGACTCGTCATCACCCTGCGCGAACCTGTCGGAATCGTCGGGGCGATCACCCCCTGGAATTTCCCGCTCAACATTCCGTCGCGCAAACTCGGACCGGCGCTGGCCGCCGGAAACGTCGTGGTGTTCAAACCATCCGAACTCACCCCGCTGATGGGACAGCGGCTGGTCGAGGCGCTGCTGGCCGGGGGGCTTCCGGCCGGTGCCCTCGCCCTGGTCCAGGGTTCCGGTCGCGCCGGCGGCGCGGTCGCGGCGGACGAGCGCGTCGATGCCGTGACGTTCACCGGCTCCACCCACGTGGGCCGTGCGATCCACGCGGCGGTGGGTCCGTCTCGCCGCAGCCAGCTCGAGATGGGCGGCAAGAACCCCGTCGTGGTCCTCGGCGACGCCGACGTGGACAAGGCGGCCGCACTGATCGTCAAGGGCGCCTTCGGATTGTCCGGGCAGGCGTGCACGGGCACCAGCCGGGTGATCGCGGTGGACGAGATCCACGACCGGTTGCTGGACCGCGTGGTGGAACTCGCCGAAGGGATCACCGTCGGCCCGGGCGCCGAACCGGGTGTGGGCATGGGAGCTCTCGCGAGCAAGGCGCAGCTCGCCAAGTTCCTCGAGTACGTGCAGATCGGCCGCGACGAAGGAGCCGAACTGGTTTGCGGCGGAGCAAGTCTCGACAGGGGGAACGGCTATTTCGCTGCTCCGACCGTGTTCGCCGGTGGCAGCCCTGACATGCGGGTGGTCACGGACGAAGTGTTCGGACCACTGCTGGTCTTCCTGCGGGCGTCCGGCTTCGACGATGCCGTCGCGCTCGCGAACGACACCGAATTCGGGCTCAGCGCGGGAATCGTCACCAACGACGTAACGAAGGCGCTTGCGTTCGCGGGCCGTTCCGAATCGGGCCTGGTGAAGATCAACCAGCCCACCACCGGCATGAGCATGAACGCTCCGTTCGGCGGATACAAGGCCTCGAGCACGCAGACCCACAAGGAGCAGGCGGGTGACTCGATGATGCAGTTCTACCAAGCCGAAAAGACCGTCTACCTCAGCCCTTCGGCCTGAGACCTACCTGTCGACAGAGGGAGAAGACCATGGAATTCACTCGCGTTGCGCGCTCCGGACAGGTTTCCGAAGGCATCGTGCGCCGCTTCTTCGCCGGTGAACACGAGTTCGCCGTGGCCCGCCTGAACGGGAAGGCCTACGCCACGTCCAACTACTGCACACACCTGGACTGCCTGCTCTCGTCCGGGAAACTCGTCGACGACGGTATCGGATGCTCCTGCCACGGAAGCGTGTTCGATCTGGAGACCGGGGAACCCGTGTGCCCACCGGCGACGGTGGCCATCAAGACCTACCCGGTCGAGGAACGTGACGGCGAGATCTTCGTCGGCGTCGACCCCGACGACACCAGTTCCATCCCGCGCCGGCGGGCCGCGCGGGGGTGCATGAAGTGAACCCCCGACCGTCCACTCTCTCCGCCGACGGCATGGTCTCGTCCAGTCATCCCGCGGCGAGCACGGTAGGTGCCCGCGTTCTGGCCGACGGAGGCAACGCCATCGACGCGACGCTGGCCATGGCCGCGATGACCTGGCTGACGTTGCCGGGGCAATGCGGAATCGGCGGTGACGCGTTCGCCGTCGTCCGCGAACCGGACGGATCGGTGTGGACGGTCGGGGGCAGCGGCTTCGGGCCCGACGGCGGTGACGTGGACTTCTACACCGAACGTGGGCTGCGGTCGATTCCCCTCGACGGGGCGCTGGCGGTGGCGGTTCCCGGGGCGCCGGCCGCCCTCGGCGCGTTGCACGCGGGTGGCGCCACCCGCTCGCTGATGGACCTCTGGGCACCGGCGGTGTGCGCGGCGGAGAAGGGGCTTCCCTGCTCGGCCAAGACCCGCGACGACGTGCGAGAGGCGCAGACCGCGATCGCCGCCGACCCCGGACTGCGTGCGGTGTACCTCCCGGACGGCCGGTTGCCGCAGGTCGGGGAGCGGCTGCCGCAGCGCGACCTGGCCCGGACCATCGAGGCACTGGCGCGCGACGTGCACGGTTTCTACACCGGCCCGTTCGCTCAGCAGGCGGTTGAGGCGCTCCGCGCCGGTGGGGCGCCGTTCGGCGGGGACGAGTGGGCGGCAGGCGCCGACGTGCGACGGGAGTCCGCGATCAGCGGGCACTACGCCGGCGCGGTCGTTCACCAGACGCCCCTGCCCACCCCCGGATGGATGGTGCTGCAGCAGGCGGCGCTGAACGACGGCGTCGTCGGCTTCTCGCCGTGGCTCACCGCTCCGGCCGTCGATCGCATGGCGCGAGCGGCCCGTCTGGCCTTCGAGGATCGGTTCGCGACCTGCGGCGCCGGCAACGACGGGTGGCGGGCCGTGCTCGAGCCGACCGCGATCGGGGCGGCGAGAGACAGGCTGGACGGCCGCCGGGCGTCGTCGGGCGCCTTCAGCGTGAGCGCCGGTGACACCACCTCGACCGTCGCGGTGGACTCCGACGGCCGCGCGGTCAGTTTCATCCACTCGCTCGCCTTCACGTTCGGCGCCAAGATGACCGTCCCCGGCACCGGAGTGGTGCTGAACAACCGATTCGGCCGCGGGGCCTATCTGATCCCGGGGCATCCCAACGCCGCGGCGCCGCGGCGTAAACCGCTGCACACCCTCAACGCGTGGGTGATCACCGATACGTCCGGGAATCTCCTGCACGTCGGGAACACCCCGGGCGGGGACGGGCAGGTGCAATGGAACATGCAACTGATCTCGCACCTGCTCGACCACGGACTCGACCCGGCGGAGGCAGTCGCGGCACCCCGCTTCACGGTCTTCCCCGGCAGTGACGCCGATGTGGTCGGCCGCCCGGCGGAACTGCGCTGCGAGTCCCGCATTCCGGAGGAGGTGCGCACCGAGTTGGAGAGCCTGGGTCACGACGTCGCACTGCAGGGTCCGTGGGCCGCCGGTGGGAGCGCGCAGATCATCTCCCTCGACGCGGCGCGCGGCCTGCTGTCCGGCGCCGCCGACCCCCGCCAGGAAGGAATAGCACTCGGTGTCTGAGCAGGAATCCGTCGCCGCCGCCCCACGGCCCCAGGGCCGCTACATTCCCGCGGTCGTGCACGACGGGATCGCGTACAGCGCCGGGATGACGCCACGCCGCGACGGTGTGCTCACGGTTACCGGCGTCGTCGGACGGGACCTGGACATCCCGCGGGCCCGGGAGGCGGCCGGGTTGGCGGCGAGGAACGCGATCACCGCGATAGCCGCGGCCGTCGGCGGCACGGCGGCGATCTCCCGGTGCCTGCGCATGAGCGTCTTCGTCGCCTGTACCCCGGACTTCCGTGAGCTGTCCGCGGTGGCCGACGGCGCGTCGGACGTGCTGGTCGAATGCCTGGGGGCCGACGCTCTGCCGGTGCGCAGCGCGATCGGCGTGTACGCCCTGCCGTCCGGCGCACCCGTGGAGATAGAGCTCACAGTGGCTGTCCGTGCATAGACCCGCACCCGGCTCCAGGTGTTAAATACTTCTTGTGTCTATGTTGTATTCCGCCGCGGAGCAGGCCTATCGCGAGGTCAAGGAGCTCATCCTGTCGGGCGGTCTGCCCGGCGGTGAGCTGATCAGCGAGGGCGAGATCGCCGGGCGCATGGGGCTCAGTCGTACCCCGGTGCGCGAAGCCTTCCTCCGGCTCGAGTCCGAGGGCTGGATGCGGCTGTACCCGAAGCGGGGCGCGCTCATCGTGCCCGTCGCGGACGGCGAGGCGGAGCACGTGGTCGACGCCCGGCAACTCGTCGAGACGCACAGCGTCCGGGTGCTGGCCGACCAGCCACACGCCCGCGAACTCCTCGTCGCCCGCCTGCGCGAGAACCTCGTCGAGCAGCGGGAGATCGCCGAGCGCGGCGACGTCGCCGCCTTCAGCGCCGCCGACGCCGACTTCCATCGGATGATCGTCGAGGCGGGCGAGAATCCGCTGCTCGCGACGTTCTACTCCAGCATCCGCGAGCGTCAGCGACGCATGACGGCACACTCGATCACCCGTGACCCGGGACAGCTGCCCAGGATCATCGCCGACCACGAGCAGCTGACCGAACTCGTCGAAGCGGGTGACGCCGCCGGGTTCGACGCCGCGGTGCTCGTCCACATGCGCCAGGTCCACGCCCTCAACCCGAGAGGAGTTGCGCGATGACCGTCGTCCGCGAATCCCCGATCGAGGTGCCGGAGACCCTCGCGTCGCCGCGCGCCTGGCTGCTGGTGGCCGCGACCATGTTCGCGGTCGCGTGGGGCGGCAACGAATTCACGCCGCTCCTCGGCATGTACCGCGCCGATCACGGTTTCTCGCCGGTCACGGTCGATCTGTTCCTGTTTGCCTACGTTGTCGGAATCGTGCCCGCCCTCCTCGTCGGCGGACCACTGTCCGACCGGCTGGGCAGACGGCCGATCCTGCTCCCGGCACCGTTCCTGACGATCGCCGGCTCCGCGCTCCTGGCCCTCGGCGCCGACTCTGCGGCCATGCTCATCGTCGGCCGCGTCCTGTGCGGGGTCGCGCTCGGCCTCGGCATGGCCGTCGGCGGCAGCTGGGTGAAGGAACTGTCGACCGCGCCGTGGGATCCCGCGGCCACGGACGGTGCCGGTGCGCGACGGGCAGCGATGAGCCTGACCGGCGGATTCGGTCTCGGCGCGGGCGTCGCCGGCGTCCTCGCGCAGTGGGCGCCGCTGCCGAGTGTCCTGTCGTACGTTGTGCACAGCGCGATCGCCGTCGCCGCTGCCGTCGCACTGTGGCGAGCCCCGGAGACCCGCGCGGCCCAGCCGGTCTCCGAACGAGTCTCGCTCGCCCGCGACCTCGCGATCCCGTCCGCCGCCCACAAGCGATTCCTGTTCGTGATCGCGCCGCTCGCACCCTGGGTGTTCGGCACTGCGGCCGCCGCCTACGCGGTCCTGCCGTCGCTGATGTCCGGGAACACCGGTGGGCTGCCGCTCGCGTTCTCGGCGCTCATGTGCATGGTCGGCCTCGGGGCGGGATTCGCGATCCAGGCGCTCGGACGCAAGATCGACACCCCCCGCAACGCGCGTGCCGTCGTGGTGTCACTCGTCGTCGTCCTCGTCGGAATGGGCGTCGCCGCCGTCGCCGCGTCGGCGCTGACCGTTCCGCTCGCGCTCGCCGCCGCCGTCGTGCTCGGCTGCGGATACGGCATGGCCATGGTGTCGGGACTGCAGGAGATTCAGCGGATCGCGGGCCCGAACGACCTCGCCGGACTGACCGCCGTCTTCTACTCGCTCACGTACCTGGGATTCGGGACGCCGGCCGTGATGGCCTACCTGTCCGAGACGTTCCCAGCGGTGACGTACCCGAGAATGTTCCTCTTCGGGACGATCGCGGCCGCCGGCTGTCTTGCGCTCGCACTCACCAAGTGGCGCGCGCACCTGCCGAACCCGGAGTGACCGCAGCTCACATCGGCGGCAGAGTCTTCTCGCCGAGCCAGGAATCCCACAGCAGGCGCAGCGGCTCGTCGGTGTAGTGGGTGGCCAGGTCGGTGAACTGCTCGCTCGTGACGGTGGAGTGGCGATGGGCCAGGGTCCACTGCCGCAGCAGCCCGAAGAACTTGTCGTCGCCGAGCCGTCGTCGCAACGCGTGGAGCGTCAGCGCGCCGCGCTTGTAGACGCGGTCGTCGAACATCAGCTGCGGTCCCGGATCGGCGATCACCAGGTCCTGCGGCTTGCGGGCCAGGCCCTGATGCGCCTGCTGTGCGAGCTGGTGCGCCGAAGGGCCGCCCGAGTTCTCCGACCAGATCCACTCCGCGTAACAGGCGAAACCTTCGTGCAGCCAGATGTCCCGCCACTGACCGAGTGTCAGGCTGTTGCCGAACCACTGGTGGGCGAGTTCGTGCGCCACCAGACGTTCGTATCCGCGCCGGCCCGTGCAATGGTTGGCACCGAAAATCGACAGTCCCTGCGCCTCGAGCGGGATCTCCAGCTCGTCGTCCGTCACGACCACCGTGTAGTCGGCGAACGGGTACGGGCCGAACAGTCGGGAGAACACGTCCATCATCTGAGGCTGCCGGCCGAAGTCCACGTCGAACGTCGGACGCAGCCGCGGCGGGTGGACGGCGAACATGGGGACTCCGGCGGAACCGAGGCTTCGGCGTTCGTACGGCCCGATCTGGATGGTGGCCAGATAACTCGCCATCGGCTCGGTCTGCTCGTACACCCACGTCGTCTGGCTGGCCCGCGTCTGCCTGCTCACCAGCGCACCGTTGGCCACCGTGTAGTACGGCGAATCGGTCGTGATCGCGATGCGGTAACTGGCCTTCGAACTCGGGTGGTCGTCGCACGGGAACCAGGACGCCGCCCCGTTGGGCTGGCTGGCAACCAGCGCGCCCTCGGACAACTCCTCCCAGCCGACCTCACCCCACACACTGCGGATCGGTTTCGGCGAACCCCCGTACTGGACGGTGAGCACGAGGGCGCCGCCCGCGGGGATCGCCTGCGCGGGCGTGACGACCAGCTTGCCGTTCCGATGCAACCACTTCGTGTTGCGGGAACCGTTGGTCGCGACCTTCGTGACGTGCAGATTGGACGCCAGATCCAGGGCGAACCGGGAGCGGGCCTCGGTGGTGACCGCGGTGATCGTGGCCTTGCCTGCCAGCCGGTTGCTGTGAACCTTGTAGGTGAGGTCGAGTTCGTACCGGGACACCCGGTATCCGCGGTTTCCGTTCTGGGGGAGATACGGGTCGACCGGCTCGTCGATCCCCTTGTCAGCCTTCACGTGGCCGCCCAGGGGGCGATCGGATTTCCCTGCCACCGCGTGGACGGCGGCACGGTGTCGCCGCGCATGACGAGCGAGGCCGGGCCGACCGTGGCGCCTTCGCCGATCCGGGCGGCGGGCAGCGCGACACAGTGCGGGCCGAGGGTGGCGCCGGCTCCGAGGATGACGGTGTCCATGGACATGATCCGATCATGGAACAGGTGAGTCTGCACGACACACCCCCGTTCCACGGTCGCGCCGTCGCCCAGCGTCACGAGATCCGCCTCGGGCAGCCAATAGGTTTCACACCACACACCCTTGCCGATGGTGGCTCCGAGGCCCCGCAACCAGACGTTGAGGACGGCGGTGCCGGTGGCGGCACGGGCGAACCAGGGTGCGGCGACCGTTTCCACGAAGGCGTCCGACACCTCGTTCCGCCACACGAACGAACTCCACAACGGGTGCTCGATCTTCCCGATCCGACCCACCACCAGCCACTTCGCGATCACGGAGATCAGCCCGGCGACCGCGCCCGCGACGAGGAGGACGACACCGCTCGCCAGCGCCGCGAGCCAGAAGCCGATGTGGTGAGCCAGCACCTGCAGCGCGAACAGCACGCCGAGGCCGATTCCGAACGTCACCGTCACCGGGATGAGGCGGCACGTCTCCACGACCGCGCGGGCGATCTTGAGCCGGACCGGGGGACGGAACGTGCGGGAGGCGTCGGTGTCGCCGGGCGCCCTGCGGAGGCGGACCGGGGGACTGCCCAGCCAGGAGGAACCGGATTTCGCCTTCGACGGCGTGGCCGAGAGCACCGCGACGAGACCGTTCTTGGGCACGCGCCGACCCGGACCGGTCATCCCGGAGTTGCCGAGGAAGGCGCGCTTGCCGACCTTCGCGTGTTCGATGTGCATCCAGCCGCCGCCGAGTTCGTAACTCGCGATCATCGTGTCGTCGGCGAGGAATGCGCCGTCCGCCACGGTGGTGAACTTCGGCAGCATGAGCACGGTCGACGCTTCCACGTTCTTGCCGATCCGGGCGCCGAGCAACCGCAGCCATCCCGGCGTCAGGAGACTCGCATACAGCGGGAACAGGAACGTGCGGGCGGAGTCCATGAGTCGTTCGGTGGCCCACACCTGCCAGCCGATGCGACTGCGGACCGGGTGGTAGCCCTCACGCAGCCCGATGGACAGCAGCCGGACGGACACGACCGTGAGGACGGCGAATACGGCGAGGCTGACGAGCGTCGCGACGGGAAGGATCACCAGCGACTGGAGTACGGCGGATCCGATCGTGCCGGCGTCGCGGATCCACCAGCCGATGACCACGATGCCGGCGACGAGGGCGAAGATCGGCAGTCCGGCGATGAGCATCGACGTCACGCCGAACGCGGGAACCCAGTAGGCCGCGCGGCGTGGAGTCTCCTCGGGCCACGGGTGGACGGCCTTGCCGACCTTGACCGCCGGTGAACCCGCCCAGTGCTGATTGGCCTTGACGCGTCCGAACACGGCGGAACCGGCCTCGACCTCGGCGTTGCGCCCGATGGTGGCGCCGGGAACCAGCGTGGACCGGGCGCCCACCGACGCACCCGGACCGATCTTGATGGCGCCGATGTGGACGACGTCGCCGTCCACCCAGTGCCCGGACAGGTCGACCTCGGGTTCGATGGAGCACCCGTCGCCGAGCTCGAGCATGCCGGTGACCGGCGGGAGCGTGTGCAGGTCGACGCCCTTGCCGACCTTCGCGCCGAGCGCCCGCGCGTAGTAGAGCATCCACGGCGCGCCCGACAGGTTCGCGGCACCGCTGGCCTCGGTCAGGCGCAGCGCCACCCACAGCCGCAGGTGTTCGCTGCCGCCTCGGGGATACGTTCCCGGCTCGAGTCCGCGCAGCAGGATCCGCGAACCGATCACCGAGATCGCCATCCGGCCGACCGGGCTGATGAACGCGAAGAACGCGAGCAGAATCCACCACCACGACACCGTGGGCGCCCACGGCACCGTCGTGAACCAGGAGAAGACGTTGTTCGCGATGGCCAGCCACGTGACCCACTGCAGGCCCGTGAGCGTCGTCAGGGGAACGGTCGCCGCGATCTGCGCGAGCTGGCTCCGACGCGGAGTCGGCGTGACGAGGCGGGGTTCGGCGGCGTCGATCGGCGCCAGCTCGTCGAGGTATTCCGCGAGCGAACCGAGCCGCGGATGGTCGTACAGTTGCGCGACCGTCACCTCGGGGAACCGTTCGCGCAGCGCCGTGACCAGCTGGGCCGCCGAGAGCGATCCACCGCCGAGCTCGAAGAAGTCGTCGTCGGGGCCCGTGATCTCGGCACCGAGAATCGCCGTCCACAGCCCCGCGACCCAGGCCTGCGTGCCCTCGAGACCCAGTTTCTCCGCGGCGTCGTCGACACCCGGCGGGGGCCAGGGCAGGGCGTTCCGGTCGACCTTGCCCGACGTGCGGGTGGGCAGTTCGTCGACCAGGACCAACCGGGGAACCAGCGCCGCCGGCAGCTGCTCGGTGAGCGCCGCGTGCGCCGCCTTGAGGTCGAAGTCGGGGTTGGTGCTGACAAGGTAGCCGACGAGTACCTGGTGACCGGCTCCGGTCCGGCGGACGGCAGCGGCGGCGCCGCCGACGCCGGGAAGGTTCTGCAGGGCGTTGTCGACCTCGCCCAGTTCGATCCGCCTGCCACCGAGTTTCACCTGATCGTCTGCGCGACCCTGGAACAGAAGTCCGCGGCGGTCGAGGCGGACGAGGTCGCCACTGCGGTATGCGCGATCCCAGCCGAGTGTCGGCATCGGTGCGTACTTCTCGGCGTCTTTCTGCGGGTCGAGGTACCGGGCCAGGCCGACACCGCCGATGACCAGTTCGCCCACCTCGCCCTCGGGGACGGGTTCACCGGTCGCGTCGACCACTGCGAGGTCCCAGCCGTCGAGCGGGAGGCCGATACTGACCGGACTCTTGCCGTCCATCAGGGCGCCGCACGCCACGACGGTCGCCTCGGTGGGCCCGTACGTATTCCATACCTCGCGTCCGTCGACGGCGAGACGCTCCGCCAGTTCGGGTGGGCAGGCCTCGCCGCCGAAGATCAGCAGGCGCACGGCCTCGAGGGCCTCGGCAGGCCACAGCGACGCGAGGGTCGGCACCGTCGAGACGATGCTGACGTCGCGCGCGACGAGCCACGGGCCGAGGTCCATGCCGCTGCGCACCAGGGATCGGGGCGCGGGAACGAGGCAGGCGCCGTGACGCCACGCGAGCCACATCTCCTCGCAGGACGCGTCGAACGCGACGGACAGTCCGGCCAGCACCCGATCGCCGGGCCGGATCGGGTCTTCCTGCAGAAACATCCGGGCTTCGGCATCCACGAACGCCGCCGCATTGCGATGGTTCACCGCGACACCCTTGGGGGTGCCGGTGGAACCGGAGGTGAAGATGATCCACGCGTCGTCGTCGACGGTCGGCGGACGGGCGCTCGGCGACTCGGCCCTGTCGGGGGCGGTACCTGCGGTGATCCCGGTGCCGGTGATCACGCACCGGACCTGCGCCTCACCGAACACGAGTTCGGCGCGTTCCTCGGGGTCGTCCGCGTCGACCGGCACGTAGGCGGCGCCGACGGCGAGCGTCGCCAGGATTGCGACGTAGAGCGAGCAGGATCCGGACGGCATTCGGATTCCGACGCGATCGCCGGCCCCGACTCCCGACTCGGCCAGGACCTCCGCGGTCTGCCGGATCTCCTCGAGCAGTTCCTGGTAGGTGAGCGACGTCGAGCCGTCGTCGATCGCCGGGGCTTCGGGGTTCGCCTCGGCCGTCGCGAACAGGATGTCGACGAGTGTGCGCGGCGCCGGTGCGAATTCACGGCGGAGGAATTCCCGGGGTATACGGAGCGACAGGTCCGAATCCGTCGGCGACTGGAGAGACAATCCAGAATTCCTTCTCTGAGCGGGTGGTGGTGCGTACGGCTCGTTATCTCACGATCAAGTGGCCAGATGGTGAACAGTTGGTGGTTCGTAGGGCTTCGTCGTCCATTCTTCACCCGCAGGTGCCGGTTCTCTCACCGCACGTGTCGAAGTTCGTCCCTCTTCTTCGTCGTCTGGTCAGAAGGAGCACCCGAGTTCCTTCTTTTCGAGGAAGGATGACCCCATGTACTACCTGGCATTGCTGGCGGACGAGAAGAACGCCACCGAATGGGCACCGGACAGTCCGGAGTTTGCGGTGGCCGTTGCGCGCCACCAGGCGTTCACGGAGAGAGCGGGCTCCGCGATCGTCGGAGGGGGTGCCTTGTATCCGAGCGCGGAGGCGGCGACCATCCGGAACGAGGGCGGCCGGGCGCTGATCACGGACGGTCCGTTCGCGGAGACCGCGGAGGTGATCGGTGGTTTCTACGTCCTCGAGGGACCGGACCTGGACGAGGTGCTGAATGTGGCGCGGCACATCCCGGAGGCGATCATCGAGCTGTGGCCGATGTTCGAGTGGATGCCCGTGACCGATCAGACAGGCTGCTGGATGGCGCTGCTCCGCGAACCGGTGGCGGCGGCGGTGGCGCCGGGCACACCCCAGTGGGACGAGGGAATGGCCGAGCACGAGAAGTTCGGTCGGCTCGCCGGGTCCGCGGTGCGTGGCGGCGGGGCCCTCTATCCGCCGGACTCCGCGACGACGATCCGCGTTCGCGACGGGGAACTCCTTCTCACCGACGGCCCCTTCGCCGAGACAGCCGAGGTCGCGAATGGCCTGTACGTGCTCGCAGCCGAAGACCGGGAGAGTGCGATCGCGTTATCGGCGAAGATCCCGGTGACGCCGAAGGGCTGCGTCGAACTCCGGCAGATCGTCGCCTACGCCGAGTAATGGACGGCGACACGCTGAGCCGCGTCTTCCGGGAGGAGTCCGGTCGGGCGCTGGCGACCGTGGCACGGATGGTCGGCGACCTGTCCCTCGCGGAAGACGCGGTGCAGGAGGCGTTCGCCGAGGCGATCCGCAGCTGGCCGGAGGCGGGACTGCCCAAGAACCCGGGAGCCTGGATCACGACCGTCGCCCGCAACCGGGCACTGGACCGGTTGCGCCGGGAGTCGTTGCGCGGCGACAAGGAGCACGATGCGGCTCGGCTCGTTCCCCCTCCGGACGAGGAAGAGGTGTGGCCGGTGCGTGACGACCAGTTGCGGCTCATGTTCACGTGCTGCCATCCTGCGCTGTCCCCGGAGTCGCAGGTCGCGTTGACTCTCCGCCTGGTGGCCGGGCTGAGGCCGGCGGAGATCGCCCGGTTGTTCCTCGCCCCGGAACCGACCGTGTCCCAACGGCTCAGCCGAGCGAAGTCGAAGATCCGGACCGCCGGTATCCCCTTCCGGGTCCCGCCCGACCATCTGCTGCCCGAGCGCACCCCGCAGGTACTCGCCTGCATCTATCTGGTGTTCACCGAGGGCTATTCGGCGACGTCGGGCGACACCGCGATCCGCGACGAACTCTGCGAGGAGGCGCTGCGGCTCGGCCGGTTGCTGTGCGAGCTGATGCCGGACGAGGGTGAGGCGTGGGCGCTGATGGCGCTCATGCTGTTTCACGACAGCAGGCGTGCTCAGCGAACGGACGACGCGGGTGATCTCGTCTCACTCGAGGAGCAGGACCGTCGGCGCTGGGACCGGGCGAAGATCGAGGAAGGCGTCGTGTGCCTGCGGGCCGCACGACGCAGGGGAAGCGGTCCGTACAGCGCGCAGGCCGCGATCGCGGCCGCCCACGCGACGGCGCCGAACTGGACGGCGACCGACTGGAACGCCGTCGTCGCCGGATACGACGAACTCGGCACGTACGGTGACTCGCCCGCCGCCCGTCTCAATCGCGCTGTCGCAGTGAGCTTCCGGGACGGCCCCGACGCCGGCCTCGCCGAGTTGGACGCACTCGCCGGGGAGCCGAGGCTGGCGCGGACGCACACCGTGCACGCGACCCGCGCCGACCTGCTGCGCCGAGCGGGCAGGCCCGCCGAGGCGAGCGCGGAGTACCGCGCCGCGATCGGTCTGGCGGCGAACGAACCGACCCGGCGATTCCTGGCGAGGCGGCTCGCGGAAGTGGACAGCGAGAACAGTGCCCGCTAGATCCGCCCGCGAGGCTGGTGCTGGGTGATGCAGTGGATGCCGCCGCCCCGCGCGAAGATCTGCCGGGCATCGACCGTGACGACGCGGCGACCGGGGTAGACGCTCGACAGGATGTCGCGGGCGAGGGCATCGTGAGGGTCGTCGAAGCCGCATGCGATGACGCCGCCGTTGACGACGAGATGATTGATGTAGCTGTAGTCGACCCAGCCCTCCTCGTCACGCAGGACCGTCGGGGCAGGCACCTCGACGATCCGCCACGGCGCACCGGAACGGTCACGGCTGTCGGACATCACCTTCAGGATCTCGGCGGACACCTCGTGGTCGGGGTGGGATCGGTCGCGCTGGGAGTGCACGAGAGCCACCCCCGGTGCGGGCAGCGCCGCGACGATGTCGACGTGCCCCTTGGTGCCGAACTTCTCGGAATCTCGCGTGAGGCCGCGGGGGAGCCAGACGACGTGCTCGGCGCCGATCGTGCGCGCGAGTTCCGCCTCGACTCCCGCCGCGTCCAGGCCGGGGTTGCGCAGCGGGTCCAGTTGCACGGTCTCGGTGACGAGCACGGTTCCGCGACCGTCGACCTGGATCCCGCCGCCCTCGTTGACCATCGACGACGGGACCGGCTGCGCACCGGACCACCGGGTGACGGCCGCGCCGATCGACCGGTCGCGATCCCAGGTCGCCCACTCCTGTTGTCCCCAGCCGTTGAACGTCCAGTCGACGGCACCGAGGCGGTCGTCCTCGTCGAGGACGAACGTGGGTCCGATGTCGCGCATCCAGGCGTCGTCGAGGGGAACCTCGACCACATCGATGTCCGCGGACAAGTACTGCCGGGCGACATCCCGATCCGCCGGATCGACGACCATGGTGACCGGCTCGAATTCGGCGATCGTGTGGGCGACGGCCGTCCACGCGGTTCGCGCCTCGTGCGCGTCGTCCGCGGTCGCGGTCATCGAGGCCCCGAGGGGCGGGAACGCCATCCACACCCGTTCCTGCGGTTCGGTCTCGCTCGGCATCCGCCAGGTCATGACCGGGTCTCCGCGGCCGATACCGTCGTCGGAAGTCCGTAGGGGTGCTCGTGGTCCACGGGATCCGTCAGCCGGGTGTACGTGTCCGGCCTGCGGGTGGTCAGGAACGGGAAGAGATCGAGCCAGTCCTTCCGCTGATCGAGGTCGAGATCGGCCACCAGGACCGCCTCCTCGTCGCGGGGAGCAGACACGAGCACGCGGCCGTACGGGTCGGAGATGAACGAGGAACCGTAGAAGTCGATGCCGCCCTCGTTGCCGCAGCGGTTCGGGACCACCATGAATGTGCCACTGGTGATGCCGTTTCCGACGATCACGTGCTGCCAGATCGGCTGGGTGTCGAAGGACGGGGCGCTCGGCTCCGACCCGATAGCGGTGGGGTAGACGAGGATCTCGGCGCCGCCGAGCGAATACATCCGCGCGACTTCGGGGAACCATTCGTCCCAGCACGTCGGCAAACCGAGTGCGGCACCGTCCAGTTCGCCCGGGCGGTAGACGGGGTAGGCGTCGTCGGCGGGACCGCCGCGGAAGTAGGTGTCCTCGTAGTAGCCGGCGCTGACCGGGATGTGCAGCTTGCGGGTCCGGGAGAGCAATTCACCGGACGGGGCGACGAGGATCGCGGTGTTGAAACCGAGACCGTCGGGGCCGTCGGCTCGTTCGTAGAGGGAAGCGTGGACGCAGACCCCGTGCCGGGCAGCGGCGGCGGCCGCGAAACTGTACGTGGGGCCGGTCGTGAGGTGCTCGGCGTCGCGGCCGGGGGCCCCGGTCGCGCGGGTGTCGGCGGGGTACTTCGACAACGTGAGTTCCGGCAGGAACACCACCGCAGCGCCGAGTGCGGCTGCCTCGCCGATCGCGTCGGTCAACGCGGTGCGCAGTGCGTCCGCATCGGGTCGCCAGCGGTGCTGTACCAGTCCGACCCGCAGCGGTGTGCGGGCGGATTCGGTGAAGCGCGCCGGTGAGGACGGTGCGGGCAGTGCGGTGATCGTGCGAATGGTCATGGTTATTCCTTCGGTGTGGGTGTGACGGGGGTGTCGGCAATGTGGTGGGTGGGCTCGGACATCACGACGTCGATCGCGCCGAGCAGATGGGAGCGGGCGTCCTCGGTGGAGATCTCCTTGCAGAGCCACCGCCCGGACAGACCCTCGACGAGGGCCGTCATCGTGATCGCGGTGGGCTGGGGGTCGAGCGAGCGGGAGATCTCGCCGGTGACCTGCGCCTGGGCGATCGCGTCGGCGATCTCCGACACCCACGCCGCGGTGGTCCGCGCGAGGGGCTCCTGCAGCGCCTCCTCGTACACAGCGGAGGCGCGTAACTCGTTCCAGGCCAACGAGTTCTCTACGACCTCGGGACGGTCCTGGATCTCCCCGAGGAGGGAGCGGGTGAGGCGGTCGCGAGCGGAGTCGCCGGATCCCTCACCCTCGCTGCGGTAGGCGCGGGCACGGTCGTTGATGTAGTTCAGGGCGGCCTCGAGGAGGCCGATGCGATCCTTGAAGTGGTAGTACAGCAGTCCCGGCGACACGCCCGCGACCTCCGCGACATCGTTGACGCGAAGCCCGCGAATGCCTCGTTGGGCAATGGCCGTCGCGCTGGCCTTCAGAATCGCATCGCGTCGCTCGCTCATCGGTGAATCTCCTTCGGTTCGTGCCGCCCTAGGACCTCGGCGCCTCGACCGGGGCCACATGTTCGGGCCACAGTCGCAGCGCGGCGAGGTAGCCGGCCACGGCGATGGCCGACGATCCGACAAGACTGACATCGACACCGTGCGCGATGTCGGCAAGGGGCCCGGAGTACAGCGACGTGTCGACGGCGAGGACGCCGAACACGGATCCGGCCGCCCACGGGATGACGGCGCGCAGGTTCCAGCCGCCGGTGAACCAGTAGCGCCCACCCCTGCGGCCCAGATTGAAGACCTGGAGGTCGACGGCGTCGTACTGCCCTCGCCGCGCAACCAGGAAGCCGGCGACGTTGATCGCCACCCACGGCGCGGCGAAACCGTTGAGCACCAAGGTCATCGCGGTGATCGAATCGACGGCGTCGACGACGAACACGCCGATGTAGAGCAGGGCGACCGCGAGCGCCGACGTGATCAGCGTGGTGTGGACGCGGCGCAACCGGGGGATCAGCGCTTCCAGATCGAGACCGCTGGCGTAGACGTTGAGGACGCCCTGGCCGAGTCCTCCTGCGAGGGCGACGAGGACGATCGGCAGCACGTACCAACCGGGCGCCTCCGCCACCAGGTCGGCAACGTAGGAGTCGCTCAGCGTGGTGAACGTCGACGCGGTGAACGATCCGAAAGCCGCGGTCAGGAACAGCCCGAAGAAGATGCCTGCCATGGTGGCCGCGACGATCGTACGGTCGCTGAACCGCACCCGGGAGATCCGCCTGCTGTAGTCGCCGAGTGTCGGGGCGTACGACAGCGGACCGCCGACGGCGAGCACCACGGCCAGAATCCAGGTGGGCCAGAACCCGCCGAGGAGATAGTCGCCGCTGCCCGACCCGCCGTCGAAGCGACCCCCGAACGCGAACACACCGAGCAGGAGCAGCGCGGCAACGACGGGCAGCACGAACTTCTGGAGCGCGACCACCGTGCCGTGGCCGAACAGCGCGACGGCCACGATCTCGGCGGCGATGATGCCGTAGCCGAGGGCGAGCATGCCGTTGTCGACCGGTGTGCCGAGCAGGCGGTGGGCGGCGGCGATCAGCGCGTCACCCGAGGTCCAGACCGCGATCGCGGCGTACGCGAGGGCGAAGAGCAGGGTGAGCCCCGAGCCGATCATCCGTCCGCTCACTCCGAAGTGCGCACCACTCGACACGGTGTTGTTCGTGCCGGTGCGCGGGCCCAGGAGTGACAGGGGAGCGATGAGGAGCGTGCCGAGTCCGATGCCGACCGCGCTGGCCGCGATCGCGCTGCCGAACCCGAGTCCGAACGTGATGGGGAGCCAGCCGAACACGATCACCGAGAACGCCAGGTTGCCGCCGAAGAACACGGCGAGCATGTTGAGCGGTCGCGAATCGCGTTCCGATTCGGGGATGTATTCCACGCCGATCGTCTCGACGTGTCCGAAGCGGTCCTCCGGCGGGGAGGGGGCGGTGTCGTCGAGGGGCGTCGTCGGGTCGAGATTCGTGGACACTGCGGACCTCACATTTCGGGGCGGAGGTGACTGTCATCACGTCCTGTTGGGAACCGAAGATATTCCAAACTGAAAATTCAGTCAAGACCGTCGAGTGACGTGCGCCACCGAGGGTGGTTCGGAGTTTGCGCTGCTACGGCGACCGGACTAGATATATGTGTGACCGCTTGTCTCACATATCCCACTGTCATCGGAGTGCCTGTGTCTGCCGCCGCCATCAACAGTCATTTCGCGAACCGGTGCCTGCCAGCCGCAGCGGGGACGGCGTTCGGGCGACGCGACATCGAGGGTCGACGGTGAGGTCGCCGCTCGTCCGGTGGCAGCTGATCGGCTTCGTTCTCGTGGCTCTCACGGGCCTCGTCTACGTGGGTGCCAACTATGTGCGCCTGGGCAATCTCCTCGGGTTCGGCGAATACACCGTGCACCTCGAATCGGAGACGTCGGGCGGCATCTTCACCAATGCGGAAGTCGCCTACCGCGGCGTGCCGGTCGGCCGCGTCGGGGACATGTCCCTGACCCCGGACGGCGTCGTCGTCGAACTGAGGATCGACACGAGCGCGCCCGACATTCCCGCCTCCGCGAAAGCCGTCGTGGCCAACAGGTCGGCGATCGGCGAGCAGTACGTCGACCTTCGGCCCGCCACCGATCGGGGGCCGTTCCTCGCGGACGGGTCCCGAATCGCCGCCGCCGACACGTCGACGCCGGTGCCCGTCGAAGAATTGCTCGCCAGCACACGGGGATTGACGGAATCCGTGCCGATCGACGCGCTCCACACCGTCGTGACGGAACTCGGTGCGGCATTCGACGGCAAGGGCGAAGACCTTCAGTCGCTCGCGGATTCGTTGTCCGGGCTGTCGGGGTCGGGCTCCGAATCGCTCGATCGGACAATGGCTTTGGTGCGCGACGGTCGCACTGTACTGGATACGCAGTCCGAACAGTCCTCGGCGATCAAGGATTTCAGTGCCGACCTGGACTCGCTCGCGGATCGTCTGCGCAGCAGCGACCCGGACGTCCGGCGGCTGATCGACAACGGAAATCCGGCGAGCGATCTACTGGGGCAACTCGTCTCGGAGGCCGGACCCGGTGCCACGACGAACCTCGCCAACCTGTCCGTCACGGCGAAGGCGATCTCGGTGCAAGCCACCGCCCTGCAGACCCTGTTCGTGTACCTGCCGGGGGTGGCGGCAGCGTCGTCGACCATTGCGCCCGACGACGGAACCGTGCACCTGGGCCTGGTGGCCGAGACCAACAATCCGCCGTCGTGCACCGTCGGCTACGAGGGCACCCAGGCGATCCTCCAGGAGATGAAGCGGAACGACCCGAACTTCGACGACACGCAGCAGGACTTCCCGCAGAACACCGCCGCGTCCTGCGAAGCCCCACAGGGCAGTCTCACCGGCGTCCGCAGTGCGAACCGGATCGTGTTCGGCGACCCCGCCACCGTTCAGCCGTGGGACTCCACGCCCAAGAAGGACCCGAACAGGCTGGACCTCAACCCGATTGCGAATCAGCTCGCCCCGCTCCTCGGGGTGACTCCCAACTGACGCGAGTTCTCGGTCCCGGATCCGGGACCCTCCGGGTTTCGGGTTGACAACAGCGCGTCGATCCTGCAATCTTCGAAACAGGTCACGAGTACCAGCGTCAAGCCCCGGCTAGCTGGTCGGCAACCCTCCACCGCGGCGGGGTGCTCCGGGTGACGACCAGGCTGAGGTCCATACCGGACCCGGCAAGCGCGGACTCCGAGAGGGCACCGACCCTGCGACGAGTCCCTGACTACGAGGGATGTCGTGATGACTGCTGTACTGACCGCTGACGTGTGTGTTGCCCCCTTGGCCCAGGTTTCGGGCTCCGACCTGCGGGTTCCGCTCGTTCAGGGCGGCGACTGCGCCTACGTCAACTTCGACTACGCCGCCAGTGCGCCGGCGTTGGCGCAGGTGACCGACCGGATCGGGGCACTGCTACCGACGTACTCCAGCGTGCACCGCGGCGCCGGCTACGCGTCGCGGGTCTCGACCGAGTGCTACGAGAACGCCCGCGACTCTGTCGCCCGGTTCGTCGGAGCGGGGGAGGACCAGGTGGTGGTCTTCACCCGGAACACGACCGACTCGCTGAATCTGCTGGCCGGCTGCGTCCCCGGCAGCACCGTCGTCCTCGACATCGAGCATCATGCGAACCTGCTGCCGTGGAAGAACTCTCGCGTCGTGAGGGCGGCGGACACGCTGGAGGAGACGGTCCGCCTGCTCGTCGCAGAACTGTGCTCCAAGCCCACCGCCCTGCTCGCGGTGACGGGTGCATCCAACGTGACCGGCGAGGTTCTGCCGATCGCCGCCCTCGCCGAGGTGGCGCATCGTTGCGGCGCACGGATTCTCGTCGACGCCGCTCAGCTCGCGCCGCACCGGCGCATCGACGTCGAGGAGTGGGGCGTCGACTACCTCGCGTTCTCCGGGCACAAGCTGTATGCCCCCTTCGGCGCCGGTGTGCTGGTGGGCCGCCGGGACTGGCTGGACGCCGCCGAGCCCTATCTCGCAGGCGGCGGGGCGGTCCGGAACGTGACCGTCGAATCGACCCAGTGGGCGCCCGCCCCTGCCCGGCACGAGGCCGGAACCCCCAACGTGCTCGGCGCGGCGGCGCTCGCCGCCGCGTGCGATGCACTGTCCGAGCTGGACTTCGGCACGGTGGCCGCACACGAGGCGGCACTCACCGGCCGGCTCCTCGACGGCCTCGGCTCCGTCGACGGCCTGGAGTTCCTGCGGCTGTGGTCGGACGCCCCCGACACCGTGGGGATCGTGACGTTCACGATCGACGGGTTCGAGCCGGGAGAGATCGCCGCCTACCTCTCCGCCGAACATGGAATCGGAGTTCGCGACGGGCGGTTCTGCGCCCATCCTCTGCTGGGCCGCCTCGGCAGGCCCGACGGCGCCGTGCGGGTGAGTGTGGGTCTCGGAAGCTGCTCCGAGGACGTGGATCGGCTGGTCGACGCGGTGCGCACCCTGGTGGCGGGCCGCCGGAGCTGGACCTACGCCAAGGAGAGCGGCCAGTGGAATCCGGTGCCGGAGACGCGTTTTTCGCGGGACGCGCTAGTATGACCGCATGGCATCGCAGGCTGGGAGCACAATGATTGCTCACTGGTGCCGTCGGCATGTCGATCTGTGCCGAACCGCCTCGGGTATGTGTTCGAGCTGACCGTTCTTCCAGCTCCGTTTCATTCACACGTCATTCCCGAGGAACCCCTATGTCTCGAGACAATGCCTTCGTATCCCGTCCACTTCGCGTCGCCGTCGAACTGACCGGCTCCGGCCACCACCCGGCGGCCGAGGGTGCCACCGGCACGCGGCCGATCAACGGCGCGGACTACTGGGTGGACCTGACCGCCGATTCGACGGATCAGCTCGACCTCACGTCGTTCCCGCCGAACGTCGTCCGGATCCGGGCGTCCGATCTGCGTGAGGCGCAGCAGGAACGCGCACGGATCCGCGCCGAACTCGTCGCCGACGGTCGCGACCCCGACAGCGTCACCGTCCTGGTGGACCTCGAGGTGCTCATCGCCGTGGAGGCCCGCGCCGCCCGCAAGGAGCTGGCCCTCCTCGACAGCGCCCTGGCGACGCCCCGTGCTCCGGTGTCGTTGCAGTACATCGGAACTCCGGTCGGCCTCGCCGGACTCATCGCCGACATCCAGGCGGCAGGCGTCGCCGACGGTGTGACCGTGCTGCCGCTGTCGCTGCCCAGGGTTCTGGAGCAGCTCGTCGACGGCACCCTCCCGTGGCTGGAGGAGCGAGGTCTCGTCACCTCCGCCGACGCCGTCGACGAGGCGCTGCGTCGCTTCGACCTCCCCCTCCGCGAGCGGGTACTGGCGTCCTGACCTGGTCAGTTGCCGTTGTTCGCTGAACCGAGCGGAGTGGGCCGGTAGTACCGGCCCTCGTGATACAGCAGGGGAGCCGAAGCGGAGTCGTCGTCTGCCTCGGCATGAACGCGGGTGACGAGGCCGATGACGAGCGTGTGATCGCCGACGGGAATCAGCTGGTCCACGATCACCCGCAACCAGCTGGGAGTTCCGTGGAGGACCGGTTCGCCGGTGTCGAGTCGCGCCCAGAGCGACTCGTCGGAGAACCGCTGGTCGGCGCTTCGGGAGAATCGCTGAGCCAGGTGCTGCTGGTGCTCGCCGAGGAGGTGAATCACCAGCGAATCCGCGGAATGAAGTGCATCGATGCTGGACGACGTGTTCGCGATGTTGAACGACACCAACGGCGGGTCCAGTGAAACCGAGGAGAACGAGGACGCGGTGAAGCCGACCGGGCCGGACCCCGAATCGAGGGTCACGATGGTGACGCCCGCCGGGTGCCGACGCAGGGCTGCGCGGTAATCCTCGGCACAGATTCCGGGGGCGAGTCGATGGTCGCGGGGGAGGTCCGAACCATCGACGGTTTCGGCGTTCTCGGCTCTGTCGGACAAATCATTCTCCGGGTCGGCCCGTGCGGGCACTGTGTCATTCTCGTTCACGAGATCTGACGTCAACTATAGGGGCGTCAACCGCCCGGGATTCAGTCGACGTCGATCGCCAGGCCCGCGGTGATCCGCACCAACTCGGAGAACGACGTGCGGAAGACCGTGTCCGGGTGCCCGGCGGCCGCCCACAGTTCCGCGTACTCCGACAGGGCGTTGTCGACGTACGTCGGAAGGTTCGTGGGATGTCCGAGCGGGGCGATACCCCCGATCGGCTGTCCGGTCGCGATCCGCACCATGTCGAGGGGTGCCCGGGTCAGATTTCCCTGCAGTCGTTTGCCCGTGTTCGCCAGATCCACCTCGTGCGCCCCCGACACGAGGAGCAGGATCGGATCGTCGTCCAGGAGGAATACCAGCGACTTGGTGATGGCGCCGATATCGACCCCCAGAGACTCCGCCGCCTCGGCCGCGGAGTGGGTGGAGTCGGGCTGGGTCACGATCACCCCATGGTGTCCTCGCGCGATCAGAGTCTCGGCGACATGCGCGGCGTGGGGGTGCAGGGGCGTCGGCATGAACCAAGAGTAGGTCCATTCCTCCGGTACGACATCAAGAAGCGTCGTCCGACACGACATCGGAACGGGGCGTAGTCGATTCCGGCTTCCGGAGGCGCCGGGCGGTGAACCCGAACAGCAGTCCGAGCCCGACCACGGAATAGAGCGCGAGGGCGAGCGCGGGCTGTCCGAGCCCCACGTCGTCGAAGTACACGATGCTTCGAATTCCCTCGGTGCCGGCGCCCGGGGTGATCCAGCGTCCGATGGCCGCGTAGAAGGCGGGAATGACGTTCGAACCGAACGCACCGCCGGCGCTGGGATTGCCGAGAATGACGAAGACGGCGATCGCGAGGGGCACCGCAAGGATGCCGACCGAGGCGCGCAACCCCAGCGTGAACACGGCGGTGCCGAAGACGACACCTGTTCCGAGTAGCCACAGCGGGAACCAATGGCCTGCGAACGTGCCGAGCACGTGAGTGGTGATCAGGGCGCCGAGGGCGCCGGACACCACGGCGTAGCCGAACAGGACAGCCGTGTGCACGGTCGCCTGGCGGAGGCTTCGCGGGGCGCCGATGAACAGGCCGATCGCCGCCGCGAGCAGGTAGCCGCCGACCACCCACCCGACCGCGAGATAGAAGCCGGACAGTCCGCGGTTGTCGTGTGCGCCGACCGGAATTTCGTCGCGGACCGTGAACTGGCGACCCTGGCTGTTCTCCACCTGGGCGAAGACCGATTCGAGCGCGCTGGAGATGGAGCTGCCGCCCGCGCTCGCCGTGATCAGGGTGTCGGGGCCGACGGGGTTCATGACGAACGCACCCTGGATCTCGCGGTCGTGGAGGAGCCGCCGGGCTTCCGCGGTGTCCGAGACGACACGGGCGCGCAGCGGCCTGTCGTCGATCGCATCGAGCCGGTCGGCGACCTGCTGGTCCGTGCCTGCGGGCAGTCCCTCCGCCGCGACGACGCCGATCTCGATGTCGCGGGGCGTGGGCTGATGGAACGCGGCCACGTAGCTGAGGATGAAGCCGAGCTGGAGGAGGAGAACGCCGAAGACCAGCGCGACCATCACCTTGGGTGCGCCGTACTTCGACACCGGGCTGTCGTGGTGCACGGGAGCCGGGGTGGTGGATTCGCTGTCGGTCATGGTCATCGGACGTCCTCGATCCTTGTCGATACCGTGGGTATTGAATACCCTAGGTATCGTGACTGCAGATCGTCAACCGGACAGTCGTCACACCGAATGGGCGCCCACGACGCGTCCCGGTCGTGACGTCGTGCGTCAGCGCCTCCTCGACGCCGCGGCGGAGGAATTCGCCGAGCGCGGCTTCAGTGCGGCCAGGCTCGCCGAGGTGGCACGCCGGGCCGGATTCACCAAGGGGGCGGTCTACTCGAACTTCGAGTCGAAGCAGGACCTGTTCGCCGAACTCTTCGCCGCGCGCTCACTCGAACTGGCGGGACGGGTCCTCGCCGAGATCGCCGGCATGAACCCCTCGGATGCCGCGGGCAAAGGCGGCGAGGCGATCGCGTCGTGGATGGTGCGCGAGCCGGGGTGGTCGCTGCTGGTACTCGAATTCGGTGTGCTCGCCGCACGCGACCCGCAGATCGCCCAGGCCTACCTGCGGGAGCGGCGGCAATTGCGGGGAAGGCTCGTCGAATTGATCGGCGAGCGCGCGCGGGAGTGGGGGGTCGACGACACGTTCGACGTCCGCACCACGGCCATCTCGCTGATGGCCCTCATCTCCGGCCTCGTGCTCGAGCACTCCGTCGATCCCGAGGAAGTGGATCAGGCGACGATGGGCGCCGCGGTCACCGCACTGTTCGCGGGCGCCGTCGCGAGGGCCGGGCTGACCTGATCTCAGGCGGTGTGCGCGACGACCCCGTCGAGGAATCCGTCGATGTGCGCCCACGTGGAGTCCCTCGCCTTCGGGCCCGCGACGAGCCCGAGGTGGCTGCCCGGCGCGGACTCGAACCGCACCGACGGAGAACCGGTGAACACGTCGGTCGCCGCCCGGACCGACGGGATCGGGGCGATGACGTCCTCGGTGCCGCCGATCGCGAGAACCGGCACCGCGAGATCGGCCAGCGCGATCGCGCCGTTCCGGGTCTGGAAACTCCCCGCGGCGAGCGCGTTCCCGAGGATCAGCTGGGTGCAGACCTGGCGGAAGAACCGGGCCGGATAACCCGGCATGTCGGCCATGAACCGGTCGATGGACTCCATGCGCGCGAGGGTCTCGGTGTCGTGCAGGTTCCGGGCGATGAACCACGGCTTGGTGAGCTCGCGCTGAAGCGCGGTGAAGCGGTAGCTCGCCTGGACCAGCGGCGCGGGGAGTCCGCCCATCGCCGAAGTCGCGGTGGTGAGGGGGCGATCGCCGGTGAACCGGCCGACCATCCGCAGCGGCGCGATCATGGTCACCGACTCGTAGTCGATCGGCGTGCCGATCGCCGTCACGGAACCGATCGGCAGATAGTTCCGGCCCGCCGCCGTGAGCAGCGACATCGTTCCCCCGAGGCTCCAGCCGATCAGGTCGACGGGTGCACCGCCGTGGAGTCGGGACACCCGCTCGACCGCCGCCGGGATGAAGTCGTCGATCCAGTCCTCGAACCCGAGGCCGCGGTCGGAATAGCCCATGGTGCCGTAGTCGACGAGATACGCCGCCTTGCCGGAACCGGCCAGGTGCGCGGCCAGGCTCTGGCCCGGCCGGAGGTCGAAGCAGTGTGCGGGCGCGGCGAGCGGAGGCACGAGAAGGACGGGCCGGCCGCCGTCGGTCTCGGTGCTGTCGAATCGGTACAGGTCCTGATGGGGCGCCTCGTGGATGCGCGTCGACGGGGTTCGCTGGACCGGTGCGATTCCGCCGCCGAAGGACAGTCGCCAGGCGTTGCGGGTCAGCGTGTTCAGCGTCGGGTTCCAGGCGATGTCGAGCACGGATTTCCTCTCGTGGCGGCGCAGACCCTTCAGGTATCTGTGACGCAAACATACAGGTAATCTGGCGGTCGCCCGTCAGCGGGAGGCAAGCAGAACCCGCAGCACCGTCGCGGGCCGGAGCAGCACCCCCGGGCGGTCGAGCAGATGCGTCACCCGGAGGAACGCGGACCCCACGGCCGGGTCGACGGACGCCGCCCGATCGAGCCGGGACGTGTACGCATTGACCAACCGGACCCGCGCCGACCGCCGACCGGGCACGGCCGGGATCCGGAGGTCGTTGTCTACCGTGAGCGTCCACGCGGCATCGATACACCGGTTCGCCCCGCGGAGGAACCGGCGAGCGAGATGGGCGCGCCCCGACCGCAGACAGTCCCGCAGGATCGTCGCCTCCACCGCGGCGACGCTCATGCCCTGGCCGTAGATCGGGTTGAACGAGCAGATGGCGTCCGCGAACGGCAGGTAATTCGACGGCAGATCGTCCGCGGAATAGTGCCGGCGGACGGTCGTCGGGATTCGGTATCGCACGCCGTCGTCCACCGGCTCGGCCGTGCGCAGCGCGTCGTACATGTCGGGGGCGGGAAACGACTTCACGAAGTCGAGGAAGCCGTCCGGATCCAGTGGCGGCACGTCGTCCCCGTACCCGGCGAGAGTGACGATCCAGGTGCCGTCCTCCTGCACGCCCATGAATCCGCTGCGCGGACTCGACGGTCCCGGCGCCATCCCGATGCCGGAATCCCCGTCCAGATGCGGCGGGTCGAGCCGGAAGTGCCTCGTCGCGTAGCTGACGTCCACGGCCAGCTGCGACTCGGCCGGCGGCGCGAACCCCAGCTCGCCGAGCCGGGCGACAGTCTGCCAACTGCGGCCGGACGAGTCCACGACGAGATCGGTCTCGACGACCTCCGGCGGGACGCCGCCCCGGTGCTGCACGGTCACACCGGTCACCTGTCCGCCGTCGACGGTGAGACCCGTGACGTCGGAGCGGTCCCGTATCCGCACGTTCGGCAGGGCCTCGACCCGGTTGCGCATCTGCCACTCGACGAGCGGTCTGCTCGCGAGAATACCGGGGACGCCACTGATCTCGCGCGCCATCCGATGCCCGTCGACGATCCACCGGATGTCGCCCAGTGCGTCGCCCGCGGTGGCGCCGAGGGCCAGGAGCTCGGACACGAACCCCGGAAGGAGGTCCTCCATCGCGGCCTGCCCGCCTGCGAGAAGCGCGTGCACGTGCCGGGCCTGCGGCACGCACCTGCGCGCGACGGCTGTGTCGGGCAGGATGTCGCGGTCGAGGACGACGACGCTCCGGAACGAGCCGGCGAGAGCCGCCGCGGCAAGCAGTCCCCCCATTCCGGCGCCGACGACTACGGCGTTGCCGGCCGGGGTCGTCCGGTGCGTCATGGCGGCTGTCCGTTCACAAGACGGTGCAGAGACCTCCAGGGTATTTCTCCTGACCTCGAAGAGCGGTGGTTACTCTGGAGTAATGACCGAACAGAAGACCTGGAATGCGTTCACCGTCGAGCGCAAGGATCACGTCGCGCAGGTGACGCTCATCGGACCCGGAAAGGGCAACGCGATGGGCCCGGATTTCTGGAGCGAGCTCCCCGAGATCTTCGGGGAACTCGACACCGATCCGGACGTGCGGGCCGTGGTGATCGCCGGCTCCGGCAAGAACTTCTCCTTCGGTCTGGATCTGCCCGCCATGAGCGGCAGCTTCGGGTCCGTCCTCGCCGACAAGGCGCAGGCCGGCCCGCGTACCGCGTTCCACGACATGATCAAGCGGATGCAGTCCGGCATCAACGCGGTCGCCGACTGCCGCAAGCCGGTGGTCGCGGCCGTCCAGGGCTGGTGCATCGGCGGCGGCGTCGACCTGATCTCCGCGTGCGACATTCGCTACGCCAGCACCGACGCGAAGTTCAGCATCCGTGAGGTCAAAGTCGCGATCGTCGCGGACATGGGCAGCTTCGCCAGGCTGCCCGCCATCATCGGCGACGGCCACCTGCGGGAACTCGCGCTCACCGGTAAGGACATCGACTCCGGGCGCGCCGAGAAGATCGGTCTCGTCAACGGTGTCTTCGCGGACGTCGACGCCGTCCTCGCCGCCGCGCACGCGACCGCGGCCGAGATCGCGGCGAACCCGCCGCTCGTCGTGCACGGCATCAAGGACGTCCTGGACCACTCCCGCGCGGCCGCCGTCGACGACAGCCTCCGCTACGTCGCCGCGTGGAACGCCGCGTTCCTGCCGTCGCAGGACCTGACCGAGGCGATCACCGCCGTCTTCGAGAAGCGCGCCCCCGAATTCACGGGCGAATAGTCCGTCCGCCGACGCGGCCGCACCTCCGGGACGGGGTGCGGCCGCGTCGTAGTCGCTTATCCGCAGGTAAAGCCCAGTTCATCAGTTGCCCGAAACCTCGCCGCCCTCGCATACTTGCGGACTACAAGTAAACGACAGCGCAGCGAGGAAACAGTGTCGAATTCGGTCGAAACGCCGGTGGCCTACACCCACCGGCAGATCCTGGCTGTACTCAGTGGGTTGATGCTCGGCATGTTCCTCGCCGCGCTCGACCAGACGATCGTGGCGACGGCGATCCGGACCATCGCCGACGACCTCGACGGGTATTCGCTGCAGGCGTGGGCCACCACCGCATACCTCGTCACCGCCACCCTGGCGACGCCGCTCTACGGCAAACTGTCCGACATCTACGGCCGCAAACCGTTCTTCATGTTCGCGATCACGGTGTTCGTGATCGGCTCGGTCATGTGCACCTTCTCGACGTCGATGTACATGCTCGCGGCCTTCCGTGCAGTGCAGGGGCTCGGCGCGGGCGGTCTGTTCTCGTTGGCGCTCACCATCATCGGCGACATCGTCTCCCCGCGTGAACGGGCCAAATATCAGGGCTACTTCCTGGCCGTGTTCGGCACCTCCAGCGTCCTCGGCCCCGTCCTCGGCGGAGTGTTCGCCGGGCAGGATGTGATCCTCGGAATCGACGGCTGGCGTTGGGTTTTCCTCGTCAACGTGCCGGTGGGACTGGTCGCGCTCACGGTCGTCTCCCGCGTGCTGCACCTGCCGCGGCGACCGAGCGGAAGCCGGCGGATCGACTGGTGGGGCGCGATCGCCCTCGCGGTGGGTGTGGTGCCGCTGCTCGTGGTCGCCGAACAGGGGCACAGCTGGGGGTGGGGCAGCTCGAAGTCGTTGGCGTGCTACGTGATCGGCGTCATCGGTGTGCTCGCCTTCGTGTCGGTGGAATTGGCGATGAAGGACGACGCACTCATCCCGATGCGCTTCTTCCGTAACAGCACCTTCGCGCTCGGTGTCGTGATCAGCCTAGTCGTGGGCGCCGTCATGTTCGGCGGTATCACCTTGCTGCCGCAGTACTTACAGGTGGTGAAGGGCTCGAGCCCCACCCTGGCCGGGTTCCAGATTCTGCCGATGGTCCTCGGCCTCATGGCCGGCTCGGTGGTCAGCGGTCAGATGATCTCGCGGACCGGGCGGTACCGGTACTTCCCGATCCTGGGCACCGCTCTGATCGGGATCGGCGCGTTCCTGCTGCACACGCTGGCCGCCGACACCCCGATGCCCGTCGTGATGGTGTTCATGCTGATCCTCGGACTCGGTCTCGGAAACCTGATGCAGCCCCTCACCCTCGCCATTCAGAACGCACTGCCCCCGCAGGACATGGGGGTGTCGACCGGAGCGGCCACGTTCTTCCGGCAGATCGGCGGCACCGCAGGCGTCGCAATCTTCCTGTCGATCCTCTTCTCCCGCCTCACCCCGGCCATCGGCGAACGCGTGACAGCCGCCGCCGGCACAGCCGACTTCCGTCGAGCCGTGGCCGCGGCCGCACAGAGCAACGACCCCGCGGAGGCCGCCATGGGCCAAGGGATCCTCAGCCCCGACCACGCCGGCGTCAGCGGAGTCCTCACGGACAGCTCGGTGATCGGAAAACTCGACGACGTGCTGGCCCTGCCCTTCCGCGAAGGATTCGCCGACGCAATCGGATCCGTCTTCCTCAGCGTGTCGATGCTCGCCGTCGTCGCCTTCGTCCTCACTCTGCTGTGGAAGGAAGTGCCACTCCGCAGCGAGTCCGGCCTCCAGGCCGCGGCGCGGGGAGACGCGCAGGAGTGAGACGCCAACGGCGCCCACCCCCGCGGGGGATGGGCGCCGTTGCCGTAAATATCGGGAGGCTCAGTGCCAGACGATTCGCCGCCGGCTCAGTGCCCGACGATTCGCCGCCGGCTCAGTGCCCGCCGTTGTCCTTCAGACGCTTGAACGAGGCCTCGACCTCGGCCTTCGCCTCGGCCACCCCGACCCAGTCGGCGGCCTCGACGTGCTTGCCCGGCTCGAGGTCCTTGTAGTGGACGAAGAAGTGCTTGATGGCATCCAGTTCGAACTGCGGAACGTCGCCGATGTCCTGGATGTGATCCCAGCGCGGGTCGCCGGCCGGCACACACAGCACCTTGTCGTCGCCGCCGGCCTCGTCGACCATCTTGAACATGCCGACCGGACGTGCCTCGACGATGACGCCGGGGAACACGGACTCGGGGAGCAGGACCAGCGCGTCCAGCGGGTCGCCGTCCTCGCCGAGCGTGTTCTCGATGAAGCCGTAGTCGGCCGGGTAGCCGAACGCGGTGTAGAGGTAGCGGTCCAGCTTCACGCGACCGGTCACGTGGTCGACCTCGTACTTGTTTCGCTGACCCTTGGGGATCTCGATGGTGACGTCGAACTCCACGCCGATTCCTCGCTGTCGTGTCGATGATGATTCGGGGAGAGGATATCGGGTCGAGGATAAGGTTGGTTGTCTGACCACCCACGAATCACAGTGAAGACGGAGGCGCGTTGCCGAGCCAGGGAAAGAAGAAGATGGGCTCGTTGGCGGGACGCCACCGTCGGAACATGCGAATTCTGTTCGCGTCGGTCGTCGTCGTGGTGCTCGCGATGGCGGCTGTTCTGGTGGTCGCGGTGACCGCGCACAACGCGTCGGCGGGGCGCGGTGAACTGACGATCGCGCCCGAACCGGCACCGATCACGGCGGCCCCGCAGGTCACGCCGGTGCCGGACGACGCCCCGATGCCGACGGCGCAGGGGATCGCCGCCGCAGTCGGTCCGGCCGCCGCCAACCCCGACCTCGGCAAGTTCAGCGGAACGGTCGCCGACGCGGTCACCGGTCAGGTCCTGTGGAGTGTCAACCCGCAGACCCCGATGACCCCGGCGTCGACCACCAAGGTCCTCACCGCGGGATCCGCGTTGCTGGCGTTGCCGTCCGACCGTCGCGTGACGACGAAGGTGGTGCAGGGGGCGACTCCCGGCGAGATCGTCCTCGTTGCCGGCGGTGATCCCACACTCACCGCGAAACCGGTCGGGGAGAACGGCTATTACCCGGGTGCGGCGCACATCTCGCAACTGGTCGATCAGATCCGGAACGCGGGCATCCAGGTGACGAGCATCGTGGTCGACACCAGCATCTACTCGGGCGACACCATGGCGCAGGGGTGGTTCCCGACGGACGTCGGCGCCGGATTCATCACCCCCACCGAACCGATCATGATCGACGGCGGACGGGCCGACCCGCTCGTGGACGAGTCGCCGCGCAGTGCGACACCCGCGCTCGACGCCGGGCGGACGCTCGCCGGTGCGCTGGGCGTCGCCCCGTCGGCGGTCACGTCGGGGGTCGCGGCGCCCGGTGCGGCTACCGTGGCGAGCGTGCAGTCCGCGCCGCTCCGCGACCGGTTGCGGCAGATGATGGAACACTCGGACAATGTGCTTGCCGAAGCGATCGGGCGGGAGGTTGCCATGAATGCCGGCGCGGAAGCATCGTTCGACGGCGCCGTCGCGACCATCGGCCAGACCCTGACCGCGGCCGGCTTCGATCTGTCGGGGTTCACCCTGCACGACGCCAGCGGGTTGTCCGTCGACGACCGCATCGCCCCGCACACGCTCGACCAGGTCCTCACGGCCGCCGCGGGCGACGGCAATCCGGCCCTGCGCCCGATGCTCGACTACCTGCCGGTGGCCGGTGCCACGGGCAGCCTGTCGGACCGGTACGCGTCGGGGAACCGCACGGGCGCCGGATGGGTGCGGGCGAAGACCGGCACCCTGTCCACGGCCAGCGCGCTCGCCGGCTACGTGGTGGACCAGAACGGGCGTGTCCTCACGTTCGCGCTGATGTCCAACGACCGCCCGCCGGAGGTCAGCCGTCCCGCACTCGACGCACTGGCGGCCGCGCTCCGCACGTGCGGGTGCCAGTGATGGCCGCCGAGGGAAATGCCTTCAGCGGCGCCGTCGACTGGAAGCTGGCAGCCAGGACGGGGGTGAAACTCGCGCGCAGCGGACCGGTGACGTCGCGGTACACCGCCGAAACCGTGGTCGCGGAACTGGCCGACGCGTCGATGCGCGCGGAACTGCCCGTCCGGGAAGTCACCGGCCTCGCCGACGGACTTCCGGTGCCGACCGCCCAGATCCTCGACCGGGCCGGGTGGATCCACGCCGCCGCGCATTCGATGTCGCAACTCACGGGCGGCGACGCCGCTCCCGGCACGCTGGTCGGCAAGCCGGCAGGCATTCAGGCCGGGGCGATGCTCGCGTATCTGTCGTCGGCGATCCTCGGCCAGTACGACCCGTTTACCGGCGACAACGGAACCCTGCTGCTGGTGGCGCCCAACGTGGTGTCCGTCGAGCGCACGTTGCGGGTGCAGCCCAGCGACTTCCGGCTCTGGGTGTGCCTCCACGAGGTGACGCACCGGGTGCAGTTCTCGTCCTCACCGTGGCTCACCGGATACATGCAGGAGTCGGTGGAGACCCTCGGATCCGCCGAAGACGAGTCCCTCACCGACATGGTCGGCCGGTTGTCCTCCGCGCTGCGCGCCCGCGGGCGCACGGAGCCGGACGACTCGGGCGCACCGGGCGGCATCGTCGGACTGCTGCGCGCGACCCAGGCCGAGCCGCAACGTGAGGCGCTCGACCGCCTGCTGGTGCTCGGCACCCTCCTCGAGGGACATGCGGACCACGTGATGGACGCCGTCGGCCCCGCGGTCGTGCCGTCGGTGGCCGCGATCCGGGCAGCGTTCGATCAGCGGCGCCGCCGCAAGAGCAATCCTGTGCAGCGTCTCATCCGGGCACTGCTCGGAATGGACGCCAAGATGGCGCAGTACGTGCGCGGCAAGGCGTTCGTCGACGCCGTCGTGGACAAGGTCGGGATGGACCGGTTCAACGTCGTGTGGACCGGCCCCGACACGTTGCCCCGGCTCGCGGAGATCGACGCGCCGGACGTCTGGGTGTCCCGGGTTCTGGGCTGATTCGAGAAGGGCTGAGCCGGTGATGGTGCTTCCCGAGGAGCCGGCGATCCTCGAGGTTCGTCACGCCGTGCGGCGCTGGATCGCGGCGCACGCCCCGGACGGTGAGATCGCGGTCGCGTTGTCGGGTGGCGCCGACTCACTGGCACTGACCGCGGCGGCCGCCGTCGAGGCACGGTCGGTGTGTGCCCTCGTCGTCGATCATCGGCTGCAGCCGGGTTCCGCCGACGTAGCCGACGAGGCGGCAGCCCGTGCCCGAGCGCTCGGCTGCGCGTCCGCCGCGGTGCTTCCCGTCGATGTGACCGGGTCGGGCGGGCTCGAGGCGGCCGCCCGGCAGGCCCGTTACCGCGCCCTCGACTCGGCGCGCGGAACCCGCCCGGTGCTGCTGGGGCACACCCTCGACGACCAGGCCGAAACGGTGTTGCTGGGGTTGTCGCGCGGTTCGGGCGGTCGATCCATCTGGGGGATGAGCGCGTACGACAGCCCGTGGGGGCGTCCGCTGCTGGACGTGCGCCGCGCGGTGACCCGGCAGGCCTGCGCGGAACTGGGACTGAGCCCGTACGAGGACCCGCACAACGCCTCACCCGACTTCGTGCGGGTGCGGCTGCGCACCGAGGTGCTGCCGCTGCTCGAGGACGTGCTGGGCGGCGGCGTCGCCGGAGCCCTCGCCCGCACCGGGGAACACCTGCGCGAGGAAGGAGCGGTCCTCGACACGCTGGCCGCCGACGCCCAAGAAAAAGTCGTGGTGGACGGCGAAATCGACACCGACCTACTCGTTCTGTCGGCGCCACCCGTCCGCCGGCGGGTGCTGCGTAGCTGGCTCCTCGCGGCCGGTGCGCGCGGTCTCGGAGACACCCAGCTGCGGGCCGTGGACGACCTCGTCGCACGGTGGCGGGGACAGGGGCAGGTGGCGATCGGGGGCGGAACACCGGACGCGAGGTTGGTGGTCCGCCGACGACGTGGCAGGCTGAACGTCGGATTGGACGACCGACGAAGGGTTTGATCGCGTGTACGAAGGCGACATCGCATCGGTACTGATCTCCGAGGACGAGATCCGTCGACGTACCGTCGAACTGGCCGAGGAGATCGCCAAGCGCTACCCGGAGGGCGCCCCGGAAGGGGATCTGCTCCTGGTGGGTGTCCTCAAGGGCGCCATCTTCTTCATGACCGACTTCGCGCGGGCCCTCCCCATCCCCACCCAGATGGAGTTCATGGCCGTCAGCTCCTACGGGTCGTCCACGTCGTCCTCCGGCGTCGTGCGCATCCTCAAGGACCTCGACAAGGACATCGCGGGCCGGCACGTGCTGATCGTCGAGGACATCATCGACTCCGGTCTGACGCTGTCCTGGCTGATGCGCAACCTGTCGAGCCGCAACCCCGCGTCCCTCGAGGTCGTCACGCTGCTGCGCAAGCCCGACGCCATCAAGGTCGACGTCAACGTCGCGAACGTCGGCTTCGACATCCCCAACGAATTCGTCGTCGGGTACGGCCTCGACTACGCCGAGCGCTATCGCGACCTGCCGTACATCGGGACCCTCGAGCCTTCCGTCTACGGCGGCTGATCTCCGCGCCGCCCGTCAGCGGACGGGTTCGTGTGACACGGCGAGCTCCAGCGCCCGCAGGTCCTGCTCCAGTTGCCGGAACAGCCAGTACACGCCGACGAACGCGAAGATGCCGCCGACGCACAGGATGCGGACCGCGATGATCACCAGCGTGATCTCGTCGGGCGACAGGAACGTCACCCCGGCCACACCGGCCAGCGGAACCGAGGCGGCCACCGCGAGATACAGCGTGCTCCGGCGGTCGAGACCCCGCAGCTTGTGCGCGTCGGCGCTGCTGGCGATGTCCTGCGGCAGCAGGGTCGGGTAGATGCAGCGCACCGCGAAGAACGCCACCACGAAGAACGGGTACGCCACCGACACGGCACCGCACACGATCAGTGATGCGATGAAGTGCACGTACGCGCCCGGCGGCACGTTCCCCGCCGCGAGTTGCAGGGAAATCGGATAGGCGATGCCCGCGATGACCCACAACCCGAACACCACCAGCACGACGCGGTCGCCGAGCAGCAGCGTGTCGGTGCGGGCCCGGGCCAGCGTCTGGCGGTCGTACGTTTTACCCTTGCGCAGACCCCGCGGAACGAGCAGCGGATATCGGCACCAGTAGAGCAGCATGATCGCGCCCAACGGGAACGCGATCGAATTGATCACCATTTGGATCGATTCGAACGAGTGCTGGGCCTCCGGCGTCAGATTGCTGATGATCAGCATCTTGTTGTGGTGATAGTTGTAGGCGCCCGCGAGGGCATTCGGCACCGCGATACCGATCACCAGAATCGGGAGCGCGAATCGGCGCAGCCGCATGCGCCAACTGTTCGGCGGCGGATCGACGAGGTCCCGGGCCCGCGGATTCAGGCACAGGTCGAATTGCTGGGCCAGTTCGGCACCGGACGACCACCGGTCCTCCGGCTTCGGTGCCAGACACGTCAGCAGCACCCGGCGCAGCGACGGCGGGCAGTCGTAGGGCAACTGGTCGAGGAACTCCGGGTCGATGTCGCGGCTGCGGCGGTCCAGCATCGCTTCGAGTGCGACGAGCGACTCGCTCGACACGTCCTCGTCCTCGAACGGACGCCGCCCGCACATCAGCTCCCACAACATCACGCCGAGCGCGAAGATGTCGCTGCGGGTGTCGAGGTCCGCCGCCGTCCCGGGCATACCGCGGTGACACGCCTCGAGTTGCTCGGGGGACATGTACGCCAGGGACCCGCCGAAGTAGGCGAGCGGTGACGCGCCGGTGACGGTGTCGCTGAAACTGATGTTGAAATCGGCGAGCTTCGGCACCCCCTCGGCCGTCAGCAGGATGTTCGCGGGCTTGATGTCGCGGTGCAGGACGCCGCGCTTGCCGGCGTAGTCGAGGGCGTCCGCCAGTCGCCGCCCCAGCCACGCGATCGTCTCCGGCCAGGTCAGCGATGCGATCTCGTCCCGCACACTCGAGTCGGTGGGCCTGATCTCGCCCTTCTCCCGCATCTCCTCGTCGACCACGTCCAGCAGCAGGCTGCCCGTCCGGTCCTGTTCCGGGGTCACACGCACGCGCCGCAGAACCCGCAGCAGGGTGCCGCCCGGCAGGTACTGCATGTAGAGCAGGCGCAGCTGGCGGTCTTCGAGCAACCGCTGGTCGAACACGCGGACGATGTAGTTGTGGTCGAGTTTTGCGAGGGTCTGCGGCTCGTTCCCCTTGTCGTGCGAGATCTTCACCGCGACGAGTCGCTGCATCGACCGCTGGCGTGCCAGAAACACCCGGCCGAACGCGCCGCTGCCCAGACTCATCAGCAGATCGAAGTCGTCGACCTGCTGCCCGACCTCCACATCGTCGAGAGCCGCATTGCTCGGCGGCTTGGTGATGAGCGTGTCCGGCTGCCTGGCGGTCACGGTCGGACCGGCGGCCGCGGTCTGTTCGGCGGCGGCGGTTTGTTCGGCGGCGGCGGTTTGTTCGGCGGCGGCGGTTTGTTCGGCGGGCGCGGTTTGTTCGGCGGCGGCGGTTTGTTCGGCGGGCGCGGTTTGTTCGGCGGTCATCGTCCGTGCGGACACGGTGTGCGCAGCAACCACCGTCGACGGTCCGGCCGCGACCGTCGCTTCGCTGCTCTCGTGTTCGGAGTTCGTGACTCCGACGGTCCGTTCGGCAGAGTCCGATCCAGCGGCCGATCCGTCTCTGCCCGACCCGTTTCCTCTGGTCATTGCACATCGAGGGTTCTACTGGGCGGGTTCTCTGGGCACATCGAGGTTGTCTGGAGCGGTGTGAAGAGTCCCATCCAGGGACAAGCGAATGGTAACCCCACAGACCTAGCGTATCCAGCGCGAATACTCGAAATGACTGCTTCTCTGCACCATATACTCGGGTAATGGGGGACTCCCCGTTCACCTCAGCCGTCGTCGTCGCCGAGCAGGTTCGCTCGGGCGTCTCGAGCCCGATGGAGCATGTCGAGGCCGCGCTCGCGGCCATCGAAGAGCGTGAACCGAAGATTCAGGCGTTCGTCACCGTCCTCGCCGAACAGGCCCGAGCCGACGCGCTCGCCCTCTCCCGCCGGCCGGATCTGTCCACACTTCCGCTGGCAGGAGTGCCCGTCGCGATCAAAGACGTCATTTCGGTGGCCGGACTGCCGATGCGCGAGGGATCGGGTGCGACCAGTGCGGAACCGAAGATTGCCGATCACCCGGTCGTCGCGCGACTGCGGGCGGCGGGAGCGGTGGTCGTGGGCCTGACCACCCTCCCCGAACTGGCGGTGTGGGGTACCACCGACGCGCCCGGCCACATCACCCGCAATCCGTGGAATCCTTCCCTGACCTGTGGGGGTTCGTCCGGGGGAGCGGCCGCCGCCGTCGCCGCGGGGATGGTGCCCCTGGCTCACGGGACCGACGGTCTGGGGTCGATCCGCATCCCTTCGGCGAACTGCGGGGTGTTCGGCATCAAACCGGGCAGGGGTGTCGTGCCGTCCGAACTCGGCGCCACCTCGTGGTTCGGCATGGCCGAGAACGGGCCCATCGCCACGACCGTCGACGACGCCGCCCTGATGCTGTCCGTCCTCGCCGACCGACCCGAACTCGCGCGGATCGGCGCATCGGAACCGTTGCGGATCGCGGTGGCGGCAGGGTCGCCGACGTTCCTGGCCACGGTCGATCCGCAGTGGCGGGACGCGGCCGTGCGCGCGGGCACGGAACTGACCGGCTCGGGTCACGACGTCGAGCCTGCGACGTTGCCGTACCCGGTCAACCTGCTTCCCGTTCTCGCCCGCTGGACCGCGGGAACGGCCGCCGACGCGAAGGGACTCGATCTGCGGCGACTGCAGCCGCGGACCCGCAGACACGTCGCGGTGGGCCGCGCGCTGGGCCGGTTCGTCCGCCCGGAGCAGGTGGGCAGGCTCGAAGAGTCGCTACGCGCATTCTTCGAGAACTACGACGTGGTGATCACACCCGCTCTCGCGCAGCCGCCGCTCGCGGCGACGACGTGGAGCGAGCGGTCGTGGCTGTCGAACATCGTGGCCAACGTGCGGTACGCCCCGCTCAGCGCGCTGTGGAATCTCGTCGGGTGGCCTGCGGCGAGTGTGCCCGTCGGCACGCACTCGCATTCGGGCACCCCGCTGGCCGTGCAGATCGCGGCGCCGCCCGGGGGAGAGGCCAGGATCCTGGCCCTGGCCGCTCACATCGAGCGGGTGGGCGGCGGCTGGCCGAGGGTCGCGCCCGTGCGGTGAACTCCCGCACATTCGGACTCGGATCGAGTCCGAGGGAACCGATGGGCAACCGCATGCGTTGAAAGAAAAGAGACCGCTCCCAACGGCGGTTGGCTGCTACCTGGAGTCGCCGGGGTGCCTTCGCGGTAACCTGGTTTGTCCGGTTGGCAGCCGGAAGGCGCACCCGGAAGACCCGCACTCTCGAAAGGACCGGCCATATCGGCCGACCTGTATGAACCGTAAGACTGTGTTTCGAAACCTGGCGATAGTTGCCGGCATCCTGCTGGTGATCTACGCCTTCAGCTACTTCGGCAACGACACGCGCGGATTCCAGGGTGTCGACACCTCCGTGGCGATCGCGCAGCTCGACGCGAACAACGTCGACAAGGCGCAGATCGACGACCGGGAGCAGCAGGTGCGCCTGTGGCTGAAGGACGGCAACGACGCCACCGACGGCAAGACCGAGATCCTCGCGAAGTATCCGGCGTCGGCGTCCGAGCAGATCTTCAACGAGATCTCCGACAAGGGCCTGCAGAGCTACAACACCACGGTCACGCAGGAGAGCTGGCTCACGTCCATCCTGCTGTTCGTCCTGCCGATGGTGATCCTGCTCGGCATCTTCTTCTTCGTGATGAGTCGCATGCAGGGCGGCGGTCGCGGCGGCGTCATGGGCTTCGGCAAGTCGAAGGCCAAGCAGCTCAACAAGGACATGCCGAAGACCACGTTCGCCGACGTCGCGGGTGCGGACGAGGCCGTCGAAGAGCTGTACGAGATCAAGGACTTCCTGCAGAACCCGATGCGCTACCAGTCGCTGGGCGCGAAGATCCCGCGCGGCGTGCTGCTGTACGGGCCGCCCGGAACCGGTAAGACCCTCCTCGCCCGCGCGGTGGCAGGCGAGGCCGGCGTCCCGTTCTTCACGATCTCCGGTTCGGACTTCGTCGAGATGTTCGTCGGTGTGGGTGCGTCCCGCGTACGCGACATGTTCGACCAGGCCAAGCAGAACAGCCCCTGCATCATCTTCGTCGACGAGATCGACGCCGTCGGACGCCAGCGTGGCGCCGGCCTCGGCGGCGGTCACGACGAGCGTGAGCAGACCCTCAACCAGTTGCTGGTCGAGATGGACGGTTTCGGTGACCGCACCGGCGTCATCCTCATCGCCGCCACCAACCGCCCCGACATCCTCGACCCGGCGTTGCTGCGCCCGGGCCGCTTCGACCGGCAGATCCCGGTCGGCGCCCCCGACCTCGCCGGTCGTCGCGCCATCCTGAAGGTCCACTCGCAGGGCAAGCCGATCGATCAGCACGCCGACCTCGAGGGCCTGGCCAAGCGCACCGTCGGAATGTCGGGTGCCGATCTGGCCAACGTCATCAACGAGGCCGCGCTGCTCACGGCTCGCGAGAACGGCACCGTCATCACGGAGGCCGCGCTCGAGGAGTCCGTCGACCGTGTTGTCGGCGGTCCCCGCCGCAAGAGCCGCATCATCAGCGAGCACGAGAAGAAGATCACCGCGTACCACGAGGGCGGGCACACGCTCGCCGCGTGGGCGATGCCCGACATCGAGCCCGTCTACAAGGTCACCATCCTCGCCCGTGGCCGCACCGGCGGTCACGCGATGACGGTGCCCGAGGACGACAAGGGCCTGATGACACGGTCCGAGATGATCGCCCGACTCGTCATGGCGATGGGTGGCCGCGCGGCCGAGGAACTCGTGTTCCACGAGCCGACCACCGGTGCGTCCTCCGACATCGACATGGCGACGAAGATCGCCCGGTCGATGGTCACCGAGTACGGCATGAGCGCCAAGCTGGGTGCGGTGCGGTACGGCCAGGAGGGTGGAGATCCGTTCCTGGGCCGGTCGATGGGTCAGCAGTCCGACTACTCCCACGAGGTCGCGCGCGAGATCGACGAAGAGGTCCGCAACCTCATCGAGGCCGCGCACACCGAGGCGTGGGCGATCCTCAACGAGTACCGCGACGTGCTGGACATCCTGGCTACCGAGCTGCTCGAACGCGAGACGCTTACCCGCAAGGATCTCGAGAAGATCTTCCACAGTGTCGAGAAGCGCCCGCGCATCACGGCGTTCAACGACTTCGGCCACCGGACGCCGTCCGACAAGCCGCCGGTCAAGACGCCGCGGGAACTCGCTGTCGAGCGCGGCGAGCCGTGGCCTCAGCAGCCCGAGCCGGTGTTCGCCCAGCAGCAGTCGCAGCAGGCTCCGCCGCAGCAGCAGTACCCGCAGCCGGCACCCGCCAACGGTTACTCGCAGCCGGCACCGGCCCGGCCGCAGGGTGGGATGACGCAGCCGCGTCCGGACTACGGCGCCCCCGCGGGTTGGTCGGCTCCGGGCTGGCCGCCTCGCGACCCGGGGAACCAGAACAACCCCGAGGGTCAGTACCCCGGTAACCAGGGTCCGGGTAACCAGTGGAACCCGCCGCACGAGCAGCGTGGCACCGGCGACGACGACGCGCAGACGAGGGCCTGGAAAGGACCGGACGGATCGAACTGATCCGCCCGACACTAGGCTGTTGCTTCGGGACGATCGGTCCCGGTACTGGAGGAGTTTCGGTTGTCGGTGAATCATCTCGGTAGTGAGCCCGTGGCACTCGAGACAGGCCGGGTGTTCGATCAGCCGCGTGCCGAAGCCGCGGTGCGCGAACTGCTGATCGCGATCGGTGAAAACCCGGACCGTCCCGGACTCCGGGATACGCCCGCCCGCGTGGCGCGGTCGTACCGTGAGGTCTTCGCGGGCCTCTACACCGACCCGGACACCGTGCTGAACACGACGTTCGACGAGGGGCACCAGGAGCTGGTGCTCGTTCGCGACATTCCGCTGTACTCCACGTGTGAGCACCATCTCGTGTCGTTCCACGGGGTCGCCCACGTCGGGTACATCCCCGGTAAGACGGGCAAGGTGACCGGGCTGTCGAAGTTGGCGCGCGTCGTCGACCTCTACGCCAAGCGTCCGCAGGTGCAGGAACGTCTGACCAGCCAGATCGCCGACGCCGTCATGCGCAAGCTCGACCCGCGCGGTGCGATCGTGGTCATCGAGGCCGAGCACCTGTGCATGGCGATGCGGGGGATCCGCAAGCCTGGTGCGAGTACCACCACCTCCGCGGTGCGTGGTCTGCTCCAGTCCAGCGCGGCCTCACGTTCCGAGGCTCTGGACCTTATTCTGCGGAAGTGACCGTGATCGAGTTGCCCGCGCCAGGCCGAACCGTGGTGATGGGCGTCCTGAACGTCACCACCGATTCCTTTTCCGACGGCGGACGTTTCTTCGATCGTGACGCGGCGCTCGCGCGCGGTCTGGAACTGAAGCGTCTCGGCGTCGACATCGTCGACGTCGGTGGCGAGTCCACCCGGCCGGGCGCGGCGCGGGTCGATCCCGACGTCGAAGCCGGTCGCGTCGCACCCGTGATTTCGGATCTGGTGGGCGAGGGCATCTGCGTCAGCGTGGACACGATGCGGGCGTCGGTCGCGGAGGCCGCGATCGAGGCGGGGGCGTCGATCATCAACGACGTCGCCGGTGGCCGTGCGGATGCCGCGATGGCCTCGGTGGTCGCGGACGCCGGAGTGCCGTGGATCCTGATGCACTGGCGTTCGGCTGCCGACTACGTGCACCGCGGCACCGCCGATCACTACGACGACGTGGTCCGTGAGGTTCGGGACGAACTGATGACCCAGGTCGACCTGGCCGTGAAGGCCGGGGTGGATCCGGGTTCCCTGGTGCTGGATCCGGGTCTCGGTTTCGCGAAGAACGCCGACCACAACTGGGCTCTGCTGAAGGCGCTGCCCGAGTTCAACGAGCTGGGATTCCCCGTCCTCATCGGCGCGTCCCGCAAGCGGTTCCTGGGTTCGCTGCTGGCGGATGCGGACGGGGAACCGCGGCCGCCCGCCGGCCGGGAGATCGCGACCGCCGTCGTTTCGGCGCTCGCCGCGACCCACGGGGCGTGGGGAGTGCGCGTGCACGATGCGCAGGGTTCCCTCGACGCCATTGCGGTCGCCGAGGCCTGGGCAAAGGGTGCAGCCGGACGTGAGTGATCGAATCGAGTTGCGTGGCTTGAAGGTTCGTGGCAATCACGGCGTCTTCGAACACGAGAAGCGGGACGGTCAGGACTTCTACGTCGACATCACCGTGTGGATGGACCTCGCCCCGGCGGCCGCATCGGACGACCTCGACGACACCCTTGACTACGGCGGACTGGCCGAGCGCGCGGCCGCGATCGTCGCGGGACCCCCACGGGACCTCATCGAGACCGTTGCCGCGGAGATCGCGGACGGGGTGATGACCGACCCTCGCGTCCGGCGCACCGAGGTGGTGTTGCACAAGCCGTCCGCGCCGATCCCGTTGACGTTCGCGGACGTCGCGGTGGTCGCGCACAGGTCGCGACCATGAGTCGCGCGGTGTTGTCGATCGGATCGAACGTCGGCGACAGTCTTGCCCATCTGCAGTCCGTTCTCGACGGGCTGGGTGACGCGGTCGTGGCGGTCTCTCCGGTGTATTCGACGGCGCCGTGGGGCGGTGTGGAGCAGCAGGACTTCCTCAACGCGGTTCTCGTCGTCGACGATCCCGCACTCGACGGTTACGGCTGGTTGCGGCGCGGGCAGGAACTCGAGGCCGCCGCCGACCGGGTGCGGATCGAACGGTGGGGACCCCGCACGCTCGACGTCGACGTCGTCACGTGCGACGACGTCCGCAGCGACGACCCCGAACTGACGTTGCCGCACCCGAGAGCACACGAGCGTGCGTTCGTGCTGATTCCGTGGCTGGACGTCGAACCCGACGCCGTGTTGCCGGTCGACGGGAGGACGACCCGAGTGGACGCGCTGCTGCCACTGCTGGACGACGAGGAACGGGCCGGTGTGCACCGGACGCAGCTCGTTCTGGACCGGCGGTCGCGATGAAGCCGGAACCGACGGGCACGATGAAACCCACCCGGATCTGGGATCTGCTGTTCCTGGCCGCTCTCGCCGTCGCCGCCACCTGGATCCTGGTCCGCGTGTTCTACGGCTCGTTTCCGCCGATTCCCGTGTATGCCGGGGCGTCGCTGTACCCGGTCGCGCTGATCGAGGTCGTGCTCGCGTTCATGGTGCGATCCCGGGTCAGCAATCATCAGGTGGGCGACGGACCGCGTCAGCTTCACCCGATCACCGCCGCCCGAGTGGCGGCGCTCGCCAAGGCGTCCGCGCTCGTCGGTGCCGCGACGGCGGGAGTGTGGGGCGGCTTCCTGCTGTACCTGCTTCCGCAGCGGTCGGTGCTCCGGGCCGCGGTCTCGGACACCCCCGGCGCGTGGGTGGGTCTCGTCGCTGCGCTCGCCCTCGTCGGCGCGGCGCTGTGGTTGGAACACTGCTGCCGCACCCCCGACGACCCCTCGGACGAGCCGGCGCATTAGGGACATGGGGGATCGCCGCAGGTCCGATGGAATTGCGCGGCGCACCCTTCACGGCCAAGTACCCTGGCACCATGACGAATCCTGGTCGCCTCAAGTCTGCGCGCCGCAACAGGCGCAGCGCGAGCCAGATGATCGTTGCGGGGTTGCTCGCCCTCGCGGTGATCGCGTCCCTCTTCCTGATCTTCAGCGACAGCGTCCAACTCCTGCGGGTGGGCCTGGTGGCCGCACTGTGGGCCGCCACTGTCGGTGCCATCGCCATGACGAAGTACCGGCGCGAGTCGGCGCTCGACAAGGCGAAGGTCAACGACCTGCAGACCGTCTACGAGTTGCAGCTCGAGCGGGAGATCTCGGCACGGCGCGAATACGAGCTCACCGTCGAGAAGCGGGTACGCAGCGAGGTGCGCGCCGACGCCGAAGAACTCGCCGCGCTGCGTGCCGAACTCTCGTCGCTCCGCAAGAATCTCGAGGCCCTGTTCGACGGCGCGATGCCGACCGAACGGATCGCGCTGCGGGCGGATTCGACGCGTGTGCAGGAACTTGCCGGCGGGTCGTACAGCAGCTACCAGCCTGCTGCGTCGGGCCTGTACATCCCGGGAGCGGGACATGCCGCCGGGGCGGGGCATCAGAGCGGTTCCGCCCAGTCGTCGCACCATTTCGCGAATCCGGACGACGACCCGGTCACCGCCGAGACGTCCATCGTCGAGCCCGCCTATGCCGGATCCACCGAACCCGAGATCGAGGTCGAGCCGGAACCGGAGCCCGAGCAGGGTGCCGAGACCCGGCAGGCACCCGAGCCGGAGCCGGTCGCGGAGGTCGAGCCCGAACCTGTCGCGAAGCCCGAGCCCGACTCCGAGGCAGAGGCAGAGGCCGAGGCTGAGCCCGAAGCGCGGCCGGGCCGCCGACGGGCGCCCGAGGACGACGAACCGTCTGGTGCACACTCCAACGGGCGGTCCGTCGCCGAGATCATGGCCAACATGCAGTCGGCATCCGGGGCCGCCCAGAGCACCGGAGGCAGGCGCCGCCGGGCCGAATAAGGCCGGACGCGCCCGAGGATCAACCCGCATCGTGTGAGGCATATATCACTCTGCCAGCGCATGGCGGGGTGTGTTCGAGCCGGGCTATCCTCACCGTGGAACGTCTGGTACCCGCCGAGCGGGACTGGAACGAACGAGAGGACGAAGGTGACCTCTTTCGGGATCACTAATGGCCCTGCGCCTGCGAGGTTGACGGTAGGAATCGTCTCCGCCGGCCGGGTCGGTACAGCAATCGGTGCCGCGTTGGAGCGGGCAGGTCACGTCGTCGTCGCCTGCTCGGCCGTTTCCGACGCGTCACGTCACCGGGCACGGACCCGGCTTCCCGAGACCGAGATTCTGCCGGTGGCAGAGGTCGCGGCCCGCTCCGAACTGCTCGTTCTCGCCGTCCCCGACGCCGAACTGCCGTCGCTGATCGCGGGACTGGCCTCCACCCGTGCGGTGCCGAGTCGCGCGATCGTGGCCCACACGTCCGGCGCGAACGGCATCGGGATCCTCGACCCCCTCACCGAGCAGGGCGTCGTACCGCTCGCGATTCACCCCGCGATGACGTTCACCGGGCACGACGAGGACACCGTCCGTCTCGCGTCCGCCTGTTTCGGCATCACCGCCGCCGACGACATCGGTTACGCCATCGCGCAGTCGCTGGTCCTCGAGATCGGCGGCGAGCCCGTCCGGGTCCGCGAGGACATGCGACCGCTGTACCACGCCGCTCTCGCCCACGGCAGCAACCACCTGGTGACGCTCGTCGTCGACGCCGTGGCCGCGTTGCGGGTCGCCCTCGAGGGCCAGGAACTGCTCGGCCAGGAGTTGATCGGCGACGCTCCGAACGGCCTGGCCGAACGGGTACTCCAGCCGCTGCTGTCCGCGGCGCTCGACAACGCCCTGCGGCGCGGGCCGTCGGCGCTGACCGGGCCGGTCGCGCGGGGCGATTCGGAAGCGGTCGCCACGCATCTGCGGGTACTCGAAGAGGTCGATCCGCGGATCGCGGCCGGCTACCGCGCCCTGTCCCTGAGGTCGGCGCAACGCGCCGGTGCGACACCTGAACTGCTGGAAATCCTGGAAGACCGGAGGTGAGTTCCGTGAGCGATCTGCAGGGCGGATACAAGCGCGGCGAACTGACCGTGCACCACGACCCGAGCGTGCTGACCCGGGTCTCGAAGGCGCTGCGCGGTGTCGGCCGCCAGGTCGCGCTCGTGCCGACGATGGGGGCCCTCCACACGGGTCACCTGGAGCTGGTGCGGCAGGCCAAGCTCACCGGCGCGGTGGTGATCGTCTCGATCTTCGTCAACCCGCTGCAGTTCGGCGCCGGCGAAGACCTCGACGCCTACCCGCGCACCCTCGACGCCGATCTCGAACTGCTGCGCGAGGCCGGAGTCGAGCTGGCGTTCGTGCCCACCGCAGCCACCATGTACCCGGCAGGACCGCGGACCACGATCCATCCCGGACCGCTGGGCGCCGAGCTGGAGGGCGCGTCCAGGCCGACGCACTTCGCGGGCATGCTCACCGTCGTCGCCAAGCTGCTGCAGATCGCGGCGCCCAACGTCGCGTATTTCGGTGAGAAGGACTACCAGCAGCTGACGTTGATCCGGCAGATGGTGACCGACCTGAATTTCGACGTCCGGATCTTCGGCGTGCCCACGGTGCGTGAGCACGACGGACTGGCACTGTCTTCGCGCAACCGCTACCTCGACGAGGCGCAGCGCAGCGCGGCGACGGCACTGTCCGCGGCTCTGATCGCCGGCGCCCACGCCGCCGCCGGTGGCGCCGAGGCGATCCTCGCCACTGCGCGCGAGGTGCTGGCGTCCGTCCCGGAGGTGGAGGTCGACTACCTCGAAGTGCGAGGCGTCGATCTCTGCCCCGCCCCCGAGCGCGGCGACGGCAGGCTGCTCGTCGCCGCCAAGCTCGGGACCACCCGCCTGATCGACAACGTCGGTGTCGCCGTCGGCACCGGTTTCCTCGAACGCGACGCCGAACCACCGTCGGACGCGTCGGCCGCAGACGAACCCCGCTAGAAGAGTAAGGACCACAACATGTTTCGCACCATGATGAAGTCGAAGATCCATCGCGCCACCGTCACGCACGCCGACCTGCACTACGTGGGCTCGGTGACGGTCGACCAGGATCTGATGGACGCCGCCGACCTTCTCGAGGGCGAGCAGGTGTGCATCGTCGACATCGACAACGGCGCGCGGCTCGAAACCTATGTGATCGCAGGCGAGCGGGGAAGTGGCGTCATCGGGATCAACGGTGCGGCAGCACATCTGGTCAAGCCCGGTGACCTCGTCATCCTCATCGCGTACGGCGTCATGAACGAGCAGGAGGTGCGCGACTACGAGCCGCGTGTCGTGTTCGTCGACGCCGCCAACTCGCCGATCGAGCTCGGCGCCGACCCGGCGCACGCGCCGGAGGGCTCCGGTCTCATCACCCCGCGCATGCTGTCGACGCTCGACGCCGAGCGCGAATCCAGTTTGGTGTAACCCATGCTCCTCACCGTCGACGTCCGGAACACGAACATCGTTCTCGGACTGTTCACCGGTTCCGGTGAACACTCGAAGTTGGTGCAGGACTGGCGGATGCGCACCGATGCGAGGATGACGGCGGACGAACTGGCCCTCATCTTCCGGGGGCTCCTCGGCACGCACACCGATCAGATCACAGGTGTGTCCGCGCTGTCGACGGTGCCGTCGGTGCTGCGGGAGATCCGCGTGATGCTGACGCGGTACTGGGGGCATGTCCCGCACGTGCTGGTGGAACCCGGGGTGCGAACCGGTGTTCCGCTGCTCGTCGACAATCCCAAGGAGGTGGGCGCCGACCGGATCGTGAACAGTCTTGCGGCGCATCACCTCTACGACGCACCGTGCATCGTGGTCGACTTCGGGACGTCCACGTGTGTCGACGTCGTGTCCGCCAAGGGCGAGTTTCTCGGCGGCGCCATCGCGCCCGGCCTCGAGATCTCCTCGGACGCACTCGCGTCGCAGTCGGCGGCGCTGCGCAAGGTCGAACTGGTGCGGCCCCGCTCCGTCGTCGGCAAGAACACCGTCGAGTGCATGCAGTCGGGTGCGGTGTTCGGTTTCGCCGGCCTCGTCGACGGGCTGGTCCGCCGCGTGCGCAAGGAACTGCCCGCCTTCTCCGGTTCCGACGTGGTGGTGATCGCGACCGGTGACCGCGCGCCGCTGATCATGCCCGAGACGGAAACCGTCGACGAGCACGAACCGGATCTCACGCTCGAAGGGCTGCGCCTGGTCTACGAGCGGAATCAGGCTCGCCGGGGTGCGCGTCGCAGCCCGCTCGAGTGACGGGTTCCCTCTTCGCGGAAGTTATGTCAGAATGGTCCCCGTGAATCTCTGCACGAGTGCTCAGGAGTGTTGTCGAGGCTGAACGCTGCCTTGACCAATTCACACTTCTGGGAGTCTCTCTCGTGCTCGCAACGTATTCTTCTGCATCTGTACCTACCCGTCTTCGCCCGGCTGACCTGCTGCGCATCACCGATCAGGGTGCATCCGAGGTACTCGACGGCCGCCACGACGTCCTGCTCCCGCAGAGCTGGCCCACCGACGAGCGCTGGTCGACCCGGCTCTACTCGGACGACGACGTCGACGTCTGGCTGATCAGCTGGGTTCCCGACCGGAACACCGAATTGCACGACCACGCAGGCTCTTTCGGCGCACTCACGGTTCTCAGTGGAGCACTGTCCGAGTTCCGTTGGGCGGGTGACCGTCTGCGTCACCGCACTCTCGAGGCAGGCGATCAGGCTTCGTTCCCGCTCGGCTGGGTCCACGACGTCGTGCGGGCGCCGGACGCACCCGGGGCGGAGGTGGTGACGCCGACGCTGAGCGTGCACGCCTACTCACCGCCACTATCGGCCATGTCCTATTACGAGGTCACCGACCACGGCACTCTGCGCCGTACCCGGACCGAGCTCACCGATCTCCCCGAGGGTGGTTCGAAGTGAACATCGACCAGATGCTCGAAGAGGCCCGCACCCAGATCGACCGTATGTACGCATTCGAGCTGCCCGAGGCCGTGGCGCGTGGCGCGATCGTCGTGGACATCCGCCCGCAGGCGCAGCGGGCGATCGAGGGAACGCTGCCCGGCGCACTCGCCATCGAACGCAACGTCCTCGAGTGGCGTTGCGATCCCACCAGCTCGGCGCACCTGGCGCTCGCGGTGGACCACGACGTCGAGTGGATCATCGTCTGCTCCGAGGGCTACACGTCGAGCCTCGCCGCGGCGGCGCTGCAGCAGCTGGGTCTGCACAAGGCGACCGATCTCGTCGGCGGGTACAAGGCGATCAAGGCTGCGGGTTTGCTGGGCTCGCTCATCGCCACGCAGCACTGCGTGCGGGAGCTGGCCACCGTCTCGGCTCACTGACCTCTGAATAGGGGCACGCGCGGGCGTCGATTAGGCTGGTGACCCGTGAGTGAAGTAGCAGCCCAGCCAGTCGACGACACCCCCGAGCAGCTTCGCATCCGCCAGGAGAAGCGTGAGCGCATCCTCGCGGAGGGACGCGAGGCGTACCCGGTGTCGGTGGCGCGCACCCACTCGCTGGCGGAGATCCGGGCCAAGTACCCGGAACTCGAGCCCGACACGGCCACCGGTGACCAGGTCGGTGTCGTCGGCCGGGTGATCTTCGTGCGCAACACGGGCAAGTTGTGCTTCGCGACGCTGCAGGAAGGCGACGGCACCCAGCTGCAGGCGATGATCAGTCTCGCCGCTGTCGGCGAGGATGCTCTCGCGTTGTGGAAGGCCGATGTCGACCTCGGTGACTTCGTGTTCGTGCACGGCGAGGTGATCAGTTCCCGCCGCGGTGAGCTGAGTGTGATGGCCGATTCGTGGCAGATCGCGTCCAAGTCGCTCCGGCCCCTGCCCGTTGCGCACAAGGAGATGAACGAGGAGTCGCGGGTCCGGCAGCGCTACGCCGATCTGATCGTGCGCTCCGAGGCGCGGGAGAACGCGCGTAAGCGGGTGGCTGTCGTCCGTGAGCTCCGGAACGCGCTCGAGCGTCGCGGGTTCCTCGAGGTCGAGACGCCGATGCTGCAGACGGTGGCGGGTGGCGCCGCGGCCCGCCCGTTCATCACTCATTCCAATGCCCTCGATATCGACCTCTATCTCCGTATCGCGCCCGAACTGTTCCTGAAGCGGTGCGTCGTCGGCGGTATCGAGAAGGTCTTCGAGATCAACCGGAATTTCCGCAACGAGGGTGTCGATTCGACGCACTCGCCGGAATTCGCGATGCTCGAGACATATGAGGCGTACGGCACGTACGACGATTCCGCCGTGATGATCCGCGAACTCGTCCAGGAAGTGGCGCAGGCCGCTTTCGGTTCGCAGGTCGTCACTCTCGCCGACGGCACCGAATACGACCTCAGTGGTGAATGGAAGACCCTCGAGATGTACCCGTCGCTGTCGCAGGCGATCGGTGTCGAGGTCACTCCGGAGACCACCGTCGAGGAATTACTGGCGCTCGCCGAGAAGGTGGGCCTGGAGGTCCCCAAGGACAAGGGTTACGGGCACGGGAAGCTCGTCGAGGAACTGTGGGAGCACCAGTGCGGCGACCAGTTGTTCGAGCCGACGTTCGTCCGTGATTTCCCGGTCGAGACGTCACCGCTGACTCGTGACCACCGCAGCAAGGCCGGGGTGACCGAGAAGTGGGACCTCTACATCCGCGGCTTCGAGTTGGCTACGGGCTATTCGGAATTGGTCGATCCGGTCATCCAGCGTGAGCGGTTCGTCGATCAGGCGCGTCTCGCGTCGGCCGGTGACGACGAGGCGATGGCTCTCGACGAAGAATTCCTCGCCGCAATGGAGCAGGGAATGCCGCCGACCACCGGTACCGGAATGGGAATCGACCGTCTGCTCATGGCTTTGACGGGATTGGGAATCCGCGAAACAATCCTCTTTCCCATTGTTCGGCCTTCTTCTCGCTGATTCACCAGGGTGAATTCGCGCGGATAAATTCGATCCATTCCTCGTATTCCGAATCGGAAGAACAGGGGTATGGTTACCTCCGGGTCGTAGCTCACGTTGACGATGAGACGTCGCTTCATTCGAGAGGAATTTCATCCCATGGCTAAGAAGGTCACTGTCACCCTGATCGACGATGTCGATCAAGAGGCGTCTGCCGACGAGACGGTCGAGTTCGGACTCGACGGTGTTCAGTACGAGATCGACCTTTCCTCGGAGAATGCGGCGAAATTGCGCGAGCAGCTCGACGTGTGGGTTTCCCACGCGCGCAAGGTGAGCTCGCGCAAGCGCGGCAAGGCCGTGGCGGCTCCGGCCGCCACCAAGTCCCGAGTTTCGGTCGATCGGGAACAGAGCGCCGCTATCCGGGAATGGGCGCGCAAGAACAACAAAAAGGTTTCTGCGCGCGGACGTATCTCCGCGGAAATTATCGACGCCTACAACAAGGCGAACTGAAAGTTAGCTGGGGACAGAATTCGCTGATTCGCTCCGCGACGTGACCTGGACTGTTACCGTCCCGCACTGATCCGTTAATCGGGAAGTTCGGGGGGTAGCTGTGCGGCGCTGCGTGACCGTTTCAGGGATTCTGTTCCTGGCGTTCGTGATGTGGTCCGGGGTGGCGTCCGCAGCGCCGACCTATCCGGTGCCGGATTCCTTCCTCGCCGGAGTGCCCCTCGAATTGGGAAATCCGGGCGGTGCGGCCCCGGGTTCGAACGACTGGTCCTGCGTGCCGAGTGACGCGCATCCCGAACCGGTGGTCCTCGTCCACGGCACGGGAGGCGCACGCCAGACCAACTGGGCGGTATACGCACCGCTCCTCGCCAACGAGGGCTACTGCGTGTATTCCCTCACCTACGGCAACTTCCCCGAACTGCCGTGGCCACTCGATGCGATCGGCGGGATGACTCCCATCGACACCGGCACCGCTCAGATCGCCACGTTCGTCGATCAGGTGCTGTCGAGCACGGGGGCCTCGAAAGTCGATCTCGTCGGACATTCCCAGGGCACCCTGCAGGCGAACAACTACGTGAAGTTCTTCGGCGGCGCAGACAAGGTCTCGAAGATCGTGTCACTGGCACCGCCGTGGCACGGCACGTACGGCACCGATCAGATCAGCGTCGGGCGGTCCATGCGGGCGCTCGGCATCGACGACGAGGTGGCGGCAGGTTTCCCCGTCTGTGGGGCCTGTCCCGAGATGTTCCAGGGGTCCGCGTTCATCGACCGCATGCGGGCGGACGGGGTCTACGTCCCCGGCATCGAGTACACGAACATCGCCACCCGCTACGACGAACTGGTCGTCCCGTACACGAGCGGCATCGAGCCGGGCCCGAACACCACGAACATCGTCGTCCAGGACGGTTGCGAGCAGGACTACTCCGACCACGTCGCCGTCGCCGGTTCGGCACGGGCCGCCGGATTCGTGCTCAACGCGCTGGATCCCGGCCACCCGCGCGACGTGCCCTGCCGTTTCGTCGCCCCCATCGCGGGGTAGCCCTTTCTCGCCTCGTCGCCGGTTACCGGGGGAGTCCTGAGCAACCCGCTGGGTATCGCGGCCGACGCCGGCGGAAAGGTATGGGTGGCGAACTCACAGCTCATCGACATACCCTGTCCGGACACGCAGGTCTCGCTTCCTTCGGGGAACGGGTCGCGAACTACGCGGGCAAGAGGTTGTCGCATTTCTGCGACACCGCGGTCACGACGTGCCCGCAGGGTCCCGTCCAGGAACGTCTGGATGGTGAACAACTGGAAAGAAGTGTCCATTCGAGCCAGTCCCGGTGGCTACGACATGGTGGTCCACATCGGCATCGCGGAACCTGTTCGCTCCAGGCGTACAGCGAAGGGGAAACGATTGCCGGAGCTGGGGCGTTAAATACGGGTAAGCAGGCCTGCTCTTCCATCTAAAGGGGTGGAGGGGCAGCAGGTCGATCGGCAGCCAACTAGAGTAATAGCTGGGGTCGTGGAACCTTCGTCGGTTCGGGGCTTCTGCCCTCCGAGCAGGCGCTGGCGATCTGCTTGTAGTGCCGGAGCGAAACGCGGCGAACAGGGACGAGACACCCGGTCTCGTGACTGCACGTCGGAAAGTGTGAGGGAGAGCGATGTTCGAGAGGTTCACCGATCGCGCACGGCGCGTTGTTGTCCTGGCTCAAGAAGAAGCCAGGATGCTCAACCACAACTACATCGGTACGGAGCACATCCTGCTCGGCCTCATTCACGAGGGCGAAGGTGTCGCTGCCAAGTCGCTGGAGTCGTTGGGCATCTCCCTCGAAGGAGTGCGCAGCCAGGTCGAGGAGATCATCGGCCAGGGCCAGCAGGCCCCGTCCGGCCACATCCCCTTCACCCCGCGTGCCAAAAAAGTCCTGGAGCTCAGCCTGCGCGAGGCACTGCAGCTCGGACACAACTACATCGGCACGGAGCACATCCTGCTCGGCCTCATCCGCGAGGGTGAAGGCGTGGCAGCGCAGGTGCTGGTCAAGCTCGGTGCCGACCTCAATCGGGTGCGTCAGCAGGTCATCCAGCTGCTCTCCGGCTACCAGGGCAAGGAGCCGGCCGAGGCCGGCGGCACTCGCGGCGAGGCGGGCACCCCGTCCACGTCGCTGGTGCTCGACCAGTTCGGTCGCAACCTCACCCAGGCCGCCCTCGAAGGCAAGCTCGACCCCGTCATCGGCCGCTCGAAGGAAATCGAGCGCGTCATGCAGGTGCTGTCGCGCCGCACCAAGAACAACCCGGTGCTGATCGGCGAGCCCGGTGTCGGTAAGACCGCCGTCGTCGAGGGTCTCGCTCAGGCCATCGTCAACGGCGAGGTCCCCGAGACGCTCAAGGACAAGCAGCTGTACACGCTCGACCTCGGGTCGCTCGTGGCAGGCAGCCGCTACCGCGGTGACTTCGAAGAGCGCCTCAAGAAGGTTCTCAAGGAGATCAACACCCGCGGCGACATCATCCTGTTCATCGACGAGCTGCACACCCTCGTGGGTGCAGGCGCGGCCGAGGGCGCCATCGACGCGGCCTCGATCCTCAAGCCGAAGCTCGCCCGCGGTGAGCTGCAGACCATCGGTGCCACCACCCTCGACGAGTACCGCAAGTACATCGAGAAGGACGCCGCACTCGAGCGCCGCTTCCAGCCGGTGCAGGTCGGCGAGCCGACGGTGGAACACACCATCGAGATCCTCAAGGGTCTTCGCGACCGTTACGAGGCGCACCACCGCGTGTCCATCACGGACGGTGCACTCGTCGCCGCGGCCACCCTGGCCGATCGCTACATCAACGACCGCTTCCTGCCGGACAAGGCCATCGACCTCATCGACGAGGCCGGAGCCCGGATGCGCATCCGCCGGATGACCGCACCGCCGGACCTCCGCGAGTTCGACGACAAGATCGCCGACGCCCGCCGCGAGAAGGAGTCCGCGATCGACGCGCAGGACTTCGAGAAGGCCGCGAACCTGCGCGACAAGGAGAAGACCCTCGTCGCTCAGCGTGCGGAGCGGGAGAAGCAGTGGCGTTCCGGTGACCTGGACGTCATCGCCGAGGTCGACGACGAGCAGATCGCCGAGGTCCTGGGTAACTGGACCGGCATCCCCGTGTTCAAGCTCACCGAGGAGGAGACCACGCGTCTGCTCCGCATGGAGGAGGAGCTGCACAAGCGGATCATCGGTCAGGAAGACGCGGTCAAGGCTGTCGCCAAGGCCATCCGTCGTACCCGTGCCGGCCTGAAGGACCCGAAGCGTCCGTCCGGTTCGTTCATCTTCGCCGGCCCGTCCGGTGTCGGTAAGACCGAGCTGGCCAAGTCGCTCGCCAACTTCCTGTTCGGTGAGGACGACGCTCTCATCCAGATCGACATGGGTGAGTTCCACGACCGCTTCACCGCGTCGCGGCTGTTCGGTGCCCCTCCCGGCTACGTCGGCTACGAAGAGGGCGGCCAGCTCACCGAGAAGGTGCGCCGCAAGCCGTTCAGCGTGGTGCTGTTCGACGAGATCGAGAAGGCACACCAGGAGATCTACAACACCCTCCTGCAGGTGCTCGAAGACGGCCGTCTCACCGACGGTCAGGGCCGGACCGTGGACTTCAAGAACACGGTGCTCATCTTCACCTCGAACCTCGGTACCTCGGACATCTCCAAGGCTGTGGGTCTCGGCTTCACGTCCGGTAAGGGCGACGAGTCGAACTACGAGCGGATGAAGCTCAAGGTGCACGACGAGCTGAAGAAGCACTTCCGTCCCGAGTTCCTCAACCGCATCGACGACATCGTCGTGTTCCACCAGCTCACCACCGAGCAGATCGTTCAGATGGTGGACCTGATGGTGGCGCGTGTCGAGGTGGCCTTGAAGAACAAGGACATGACGATGGAGGTCACCGACAAGGCCAAGTCGCTGCTGGCCAAGCGTGGCTTCGATCCGGTCCTGGGTGCGCGGCCGCTGCGTCGCACCATCCAGCGCGAGATCGAGGACCAGCTGTCGGAGAAGATCCTCTTCGGCGAGGTCGGCCCCGGTCAGATCGTGTACGTCGACGTCGAGAACTGGGACGGCGAAGGCGCGGGCGAGGACGCGAAGTTCACGTTCCGTGGCGAGACGAAGCCGGTCACGGTGCCCGACGAGGTTCCGGTCGACCTGGCGAAGTCCGGCGCAGCCGACTCGGAGTAGACAAGCAGTAACCGAACGACAACGGGCCGCCGGTGGTTTTCCACCGGCGGCCCGTTCGTGTGTGCGGGTCAGATGCTCTTGCGTCCCGACCAGTTGGCGAGGCGCTCGGTGGGTCCGGCGGTGGGGTGCGGTTCGACTACGTCCGCGAACGGCACGTGGCCGCCGCGCGTCTCCGCCGGGATCGCGTGCCGTGCGACGGCGAGCATGGCCTCGGCGAGTTCCGGGTGGGCTTCGGAGGGTTGGCCGGTGGCGACGGCCAGGTCCCACCCGTGCACGAGGGTTTCGTTGATGTAGCCCCAGATCGCGGCGCGGCCGGGGACGGTGCCCCACGGCGCGGTCACCGTCGCGTCGAGCCGGCTGTCGTCGGTCCAGACGGGCCACATGCGGTCCGCGGCGGAGCGGTAGGCGTCTGCGTAGCCATCGTCGGGGGTGTCGGTGACGACGAGCGGAACGGTGCCCGGGTCGCCGCCCTCACCGATCACGCGGGCACGCTCCACGGTGGCGACGAGGTGGCCGAGCAGGGTGCGGACGTCGAAGTCGGCACACGGAGTGGATGCCGTCAGCTGGTCGTCGCGGACCTTCTCGACGAGGGCGGTGGTCCAGGAGAGGGCTTCGCGGTACAGGGGCCGGGGGTCGGTCGTGTTGTGTGTCATGAGGCAACTATCGCCGTGAAACACGACATCTCCTGTCATGTATTTCTGCCAGACTTTCCGCATGCGCGCCGACCGCCTGCTCTCGCTCGTCCTCCTGCTTCGTAACCGCGGGCGTATGTCGGCGTCGGCGCTGGCCCGCGAACTCGAGGTGTCCCCGCGCACCGTGCTGCGGGACATCGACGCACTGTCGACGGCGGGGATACCGGTGTACGCCGAGCGCGGTCGTGACGGCGGCTTCGAGTTGCTGCCGGGCTTCACCACCGACCTCACGGGCCTGACCGTCGACGAGGCCAAGGCCCTGCTGGCGGCAGGGTCGGCGATGACGTCGGAATCGCTGGGCATGGCGCCGGCGTTCGCGTCGGCGATGCGCAAGGTGGTGGCGGCGATGCCGGACGCGCACCGGGCGGCGGCGACGAAGGTGGCGGAGCGGGTGTTCGTCACCCAGGGATCGTGGCTGACCGATCCGGAACCGGTGGACGATCATCTCGGGCTGATCCAGCAGGCGGTGTTCGTGGGCCGGCGGCTGAGCATCCTGTACCCGTCGCGGGGCAACGATGCGGCGTGGCGCGTCATCGACCCACAGGGGCTCATCCATGCGGCGGGACGGTGGTATCTGGTGGCGACGGACGCCGGCCGCGATCGGACGTACCGGCTCGAGCGCATCGAGGACGTCCGCGAACTCGACGAGCCGGCGCAGCGATCGGCCGACATCGACCTCGCCGCGATCTGGGAGCGTCGCCGTTCTGAGTTCCGGGCGCGCGGGACGCCGGTGGTCGCCGACGTTCTCGTGCGCCGTGAGCGACGCGACGACCTGGTGGAGCGTGCCTACGCCGTCCGCTCCGAGCAGTCGGTCGACGACGACCGGGTGCGCCTGCAAGTGGTGTTCGGCGACGACTCCCACGCACGCGGGGTTCTGTGGGCGTTCGGTGAGGACGCGGAAGTGCTGGCACCGGACGCTCTGCGGGCGGCCCTGCGTTCCCGCGCGCTGCGGATGGCCGCCCGGTACGAGTAGGTTCGACACGTAAACCGAAGAACCACGAGAGGATGTGGCATGCCGACACGTACCGCACGGACCGCTTGGAATGGATCGCTCGAACAGGGAAGCGGCCAGGTGGAACTCACCAGTTCCGGTGCCGCGACGTTCGACGTCTCGTTCCCGAAGCGGGCGGCCGAAGAGGCGGGTGGAACCACCAGCCCGGAGGAGCTGATCGCCGCGGCGCATTCCTCCTGCTATGCGATGCAGCTGTCCGCGCTCATCGCGGAGGCAGGCGGCACCCCGCAGAGCCTCGAGGTGAAGGCGGATGTCTCACTCGGACCGGACAACCCGGGGTTCAAGCTCACCGGC
>NZ_JASHKX010000032.1:0-72692 GCF_030058635.1 Rhodococcus sp. IEGM 1305 | reverse complement strand
TCTCACGTGAGGCAACGAAGGGGCTCACGCGGGCATTTCGGATGAGTCAACGCGGTATCTCGACTTCGACGTTGCACCGAGTTAGCCTTACGACGTAGATGCTGTATGCGACTACTCACCGAAGACGTGCTCGACTTCCTAGTGATGGTCATGCAGGTCAAGGCCTGCGGAATCTGAGCCATCGAGCAGCACCGAACGCCAGGACCGGTTCCCCGCCACGCGCGAGGCGGTGACGAAGTGCCCTCGAACGTAATGGTCGAGGATGTCCGAGGTCTCTCGCGATGTAGTTCCATGGCGGATATGTGTATTCCCCCGAGTACGGCGTGACGATCCGAGCAGGCTGACACTGACGCACGGCATTCCAAACATCCAGCGGATACGGATCACGCAGGGAACCTCGGTTGCCGATTTCGATCAGCGAACCTGCGCACTTCGACACTTGACCGGGCCCCGCTCGGAGACAGCGGCGGGGCTCGGTCATTTCCATCAGCCGTCCGAGGTCACCTCCTGGATCGCTTCCTCGAATTGTTGGGGAACCTCGAACATCGGGTAGTGCCCACACGCGGGCAACGTGACAAGTTCGCTACCCAGCCTCTCCTGCAACCATGACGCGCCCTTGGCGGAGTGCACCGGGTCGTCCGCGCCGATCACTTGCACGACGGGCACGGTCAGCTCACCGACTCGCGGACTGAGATCGGTGCACAGGTAGCTCTCGTAGGACGCAACTGCTGCCCATGAGGGCATCTGGATTGACAGTGCCGCGAGCCAGTCCAGCAGCGCCGTTGTGGGCGGGACGTGGAAGCCCGCGGCGATGGCACGCCGACGGGCGCCGACGCGATCGCGTGCCTCGTCCTCGATCATCCACGACAGAACCTGCTGTGCCGGTAACCCGAATGGATAGTTCTCGGTTCTGGAGGCACTGACCGCGTTACTACCGACCAGGACGAGCCGCCGCAGTCTGTCCGGATGGTCGAGCGCGCACCGGAAGGCCACCTGACCGCCGTAGGACCATCCGAGTAGGTCGGCGTCGCGGAGATCGAGCGTGTTCAGAACAACGCCGATGTCCGCTGCATGCCGCTCGATCGTGTATCCCTCGAGCGGCTTGTCCGACGCCCCGGTGCCCCGCAGATCAACGCACACCACCCGCCGACTCGGCGCAAGTCGACGGACCAGTCCGTCGAAGACGTCGTGACACATACCGATGCCGGCCAGCGCAATGACCGGGCGGCCGGACCCGAGGTCCTGGATGGACAGACTCACGCCGGCCTCCACCTCGATCCGGCTCGCTCCCGTGCTCACGACTCTCCGTTCCCGCCGGCGAGCCGCGTGACGTCTGCGGCGGACAGACCCCATTGTTGCAGGACCGTCACCAAGGCAACGGCTTCGATGGGTTCGGCCGCCCTGCCGCCGAATCGCGGCGCCGGGGACGGAACCGTCAATTCGTTCTGCTGGCGGAAGGAGTCCCGCGCGACATTGTGCGGGTGGGACGGAGCCTCGTCGAGGGTGAGAACCGGTGTCGCGCAAGCGTCTGTGTGCTGAAGCAGGTCGGTCCATTCCTGTCTCGTTCGCGTGCGAAACTCGGCGGCGAACCGCTCCTTGGTCTGCGGCCATCTGTCGCGGTCCCATTGCGGGGCGTCAGCGGTCGTGATATCGAGGTGCCGAAGCAGTTCCTCATAGAACGGCGATTCGATAGCGCCGACCGCCATATGGCCGCCGTCGGCTGTCTCGTATACCTCGTAGAAGGGCGCACCGCTGTCCAGGAGGTTGGTGCCCGGACGATCCCACCCGCCTGCCGACTGAAAGGCGAAGAACAGGGTCGCCAGCTGTGCGGCACCGTCGACCATCGCGGCGTCGACGACCTCCCCGCGGCCTGTCCGGGCCACCTGCACCAGCGCGGAGACGACGCCGAGGGCGAGAAGCATGCCGCCACCGCCGTAGTCGCCGACGAGATTGAGCGGAGCAAGGGGCCGCTCGCCATCTCGTCGGATCGCGCCGAGAACACCGGCGATCGCAAGATAGTTGATGTCGTGTCCTGGAACCTGCGCCAACGGCCCGTTCTGGCCGTAGCCAGTCATCCGTCCGTAGATGAGCCGCGGATTGACGGCCAGCAGCTCGTCTGGACCGAGGCCCAATCGCTCCATTACGCCCGGCCTGTAGCCCTCCAGGAGGACGTCGGCCTCGGCGACGAGACGACGGACCGAGTCACGGTCGTCCGCATCCTTCAGATCAGCAATTACCTCGGAGCGACCACGCAGTTCCGCGCCGGTCCCGGGAAGCCCGCCGGGGACGGCGGCGCCCGCGCGCTGAACCCTCACGACCGTTGCGCCCATATCTGCGAGCAACATCGCGGCGAACGGTGCGGGCCCCATTCCCGCGAACTCGACAACCTTGATCCCCGTGAGCGGCCCAGTCACACCGTCTCCACATTTGCGGACGCAGGTGCAAGCATCGCCGCGGTGTCCCAATAGAATGCCTGGATACCCGTGGCCTTGCCGTCGTGGAACGTCCACCACTCCATCGCCCGCGACCAGTTATCACCGATTCGGAAGTGTAACTCCACCAGGATATTCCACCCGTCAGCACAAGGGTCTACCAGTACGGTCCCGATCCGCATGGCTCCTGGGCCGCCGCTGTGTTTCGCCGCGGAGGTCGAGAATCGGCGGACCCGCTCGAGTCCGTCGAGCCGGCCGCCGCCGCGCAACGATTCCGGCCGATGCACGAAGGAGTCGGCCGAGAAGTGCTCGACAACGAATGTGTCGATAGCTTCAACCTCACCGTTGTCGATCAACTCGTAGTAGCGCTCCACTGTTTCACGCGCGGTCGCTCTGCTCGCGGCGTGTGCTCTGGGGTTGTTCATGGCCCTCATTCCTCAACGTCGGTCGCAGCACCGCCACGACGATCTCACAGTTTTCGAAAAGTCGTTCTTCAATAGTTCGTTCGTGATAATCACTCATTGGAACGGAAATACCTTTTCTCATAGCGTTTTTCACGATACTCTGACCGCCAGATCCGAACACAGAGGAGTGATCGTTCACATGACTGGTACACCGTCAACTCGCGAGATAGTTGAGACCTTCACCGCGGCGCGCGGCCGCAACGACGCGGACGCGATCAGCGCCCTGCTCGCGGAGAACGTCGAGTGGCACCCGCCCTACGCGGTACGCCCGCGCCCATTCGTCGGGCGCGACCGAGTTGCCAAAGCCCTCACCGGTAGTACGACCGGGGCGATCCTCGATGTCGACTCGATCAAGCGAGAGATCTTGGAGACCGTCGTAGACGGTGACACCGGAGTCGTCCGTCAGCTCATGACCGCGACACTGCACTCTGGCGGCGAGTACCGGAACGAATACTGCTGGGTCTACCACTGTGCGGACGGCCAAATCGTGCGCTTATTTGAGTACGGTGATTCGCTCGCTACAGCCCGCGCCGGGTTCGTCCCGCTGCGTTCCGGCGAGTAGCCCCCGCCGGAACGCTCGAGATCAGTCGACTGGTGCCGCGTTGACTCCGGCGATAAGTAGATGCCCGGAGTCGACCGGCACGGTCACGCCGGTCACGTTGGACGCCAACTCCGAGTTGAGGAACAGCGCCGCGTTCGCAATCACATCCGGTGACATGAACGTCGAGCCCTTGAGCGCCCCATAATGCTTGCCGGCCGTGATGACGTCATCTCGCGTGCCTCCCGGGTGCCCGGCGTACATGTCCCATGCCTTCTGGTTGTCTGTCATTCCCGTGTAGACCGCACCGGGACTGACCGCGTTACATCGGATGCCGTGCGGCGCCAACTCGAGTGCGATGTTCTTCATCAGACCGATGACACCGTGCTTGGCCGAAACGTAATGGGCATAGCCAAGTCCCGGTTCGAGGCCGTTGACCGACGACGTGATGACGATCGAACCGGTCTGACGCTCGATGAGGTGGGGGGTCACCGCCTTGGCGGACCGCCACACACCGGACAAATTGATGTCTATCATGTCGGCCCACTGTTCTTCGCTGATCTCCCAGAACGGGTTGCCCGACCAGATCCCGGCGTTGGCGATGAGCACGTCGATCTTGCCGAACTCGGCAATTGCCCGCTGAACAACGTCGTCCAGTTGCTTCTGCGACCGGACGTCGGCCGTCACGCCGAGGGCGCGGCGGCCGAGAGCCTCGACCTCCTTGACGGTCCGGGCCATGTCGTCTTCCCGCGCGAGCGGGTACTCAACGGTATCGAGGTCTTCGACGACGTCGACGAGAACCACGTCTGCCCCCTCCCTGGCGGACGTCACAGCGTGCGCTCGGCCCTGGCCCCGCGCACCGCCAGTGATGAAGACGACCTTGCCTTCGAGCAATCCCATAATGTCTCTCGCTTTCTCTCCGTGTGTAATTCACGGCAGGTAGGTGAATGATGTCGACGCACCGACCCGCCTCGTCACGACAACGCGACTGCTCCCTCGGCAATCAGCCTCTGTCGGCCGGTGATCAGCGCGCGCCTCTGTCCGATACCGATGACGCCTACGAGGCGCTCGTCCCGGTAGCTGTGGACGACGACGTCGCTGTCGACCTCGCCGACCGCCACCTCATGGCGGTCCGCGAGTCCGGGAACACCGTAGGCCTGGATGCGCAAGCCGACTTGGTCACTCCAGAAGCTCGGCACCGGTCGGAACTCCCCGGGCTCCCCCAGCAGTGTGCGGGCGGCCTGGTTGCCGGTATCGGTGGCCATGGACCAGTGCTCGATTCGGCGTGGCACGTCGTCGACCAGTGGATTAGGGAACCGGGCGACGTCTCCTACCGCAAACAACCGCTCGTGTCCGAAGGCACGCAAGGAGTTGTCGCACAGTACGCCGTCGGACAGGTCGAGGCCGTTGCCGTCCAGCCATCCGGTCTCGGGTCGGCAACCAACTGCCTCGACGACGACGGGTGCGGTGAGCACGGTGCCGTCGTCGAGGTGGAGCTTCTCGACGCGTTCCGCCCCTTCGCATGCGGTCGGCACGCGACCGAGCAGGAACCGGACACCATTCGCTTCGTGACGGCGTCGCATCGCCGCACCTAGTTCCTCGCCCAGCACCCGGATCATCGGCTCGGTTTCCGGCGCGACGATCGTGACGTCACATCCCAGGGCTCTGGCAGCGGATGCGATTTCACATCCGATGAAGCTAGCTCCCAGGATCACCACCGTTCCGTGATCGCGCAGTTCGGGGGCGAGCGCTCGCGCGTCGTCATAGGTGCGGACGACGTGTCGACCCTTCGACGGTCCGGGAAGGTCGAGGCGCCGCGGCGCTAGACCAGTCGCCGCCACGAGGACGTCGAAGGTCTCGATACCCGAGTCACCGAGTTCGACGCGGCCCGCGTCGAGGTCGGCAGACACAGCGCGAACACCGAGTCGCCACGTGACGTCGTCGCCCAGATCGTGTGGAAATCGGAAATCGGTGATACCGGCGTCCTCGCCGAGTGCCGACTTCGAGAGCGGCGGGCGGTTGTACGGTGCGTGCGCCTCGTCTCCGATGACGGTCAGCGAACCTGCGAAGCCGTGTCTGCGCAGTGCCTCGGCGGTGCGCAATCCGGCCAGCGAGGCCCCGACCACGACGACCCTTTCCACGCTCACCCCTCCTGCAGTGTGATGGCCTGGACGGGGCAGGCGCCCACAGCCGCCTTCAGTGCTTCACTCCTGGTGGGGTCTGGAGACTCCACCCACTCGAGTTCGCCGTCATCGGTGATGTCGAAAAGGTCCGGGGCGGCGAACACACACTGGCCGTGGTACTCGCACTGGTCCATGTTCACGGAGACCTTCATCGTGCACCGCCGGCCGTGCGACGAACCGGCAGGGACTTCAGCTGGTTGGCGAAGATGTTGGCCCCGCGCACCGCCTCACCGGCAAGCTCGAACTCGAGCCCTCGTGCGAAGACTTCCTCGAGGAAGAGCCGTACCTCGAGGCGGGCGACGTGGTTTCCCATGCAGTGATGGACACCGCCGCCGCCGAATGCCATGTGCATGTTCGGGCTTCGGGTGGGATCGAAGCGATGCGGTTCCGGGAAGACCTTGGGATCGCGGTTTCCCGCCGTGTACCAGAGGACGACCTCGTCGCCCTTGCGGATCCGGCAACCGTTCAGTTCTACGTCCTCCGTTGCTGTACGAGAGAAATAGTTGACCGGAGTGACGAATCGCAAGAGTTCCTCGACTGCGCCACTCGAGCCCCCGTCGGCCACCGCGGCCTGCAACTGATCGGCGATCTCGGGATGCTCGATCATGGCGAGCATCGTCTGCCCGAGGAGGGTGTGGGTGGTCTCGTATCCTGCCAGAACGAGCAGTGCGATGTACTTGACGTATTCCTGGTCAGTGAGCAGCTCCCCGTTCTCGTCGCGTGCGTCGATGAGAGACGTCACCATGTCGTCTCCCGGATACAAACGCTTGTGATCGCGTAGCTCGACGACATACTGCGCAAGCCGCTCCTGAGCGCGTACGTGCCGCTCCGGACCGTCAGGGGCGTCGATCGCGAAGATGTCGTTCGCGCAGTCGACGATCAATTCGCGATCCTTCTCCTCGTCGATTCCGAGAATCGACGCGATCACCAATCCCGGAATTCGTGCAGCGACGACGCTGATGAAGTCGAACGGTTCGGTCTCGGGGACTTCGTCGAGGATCTGAACCACGACGTCCCGGATCCACGTGTCGAACTTGCCGACGACACGCGGAGTGAAGCTCTTCGACACCATCCTGCGCAGGCGCGTGTGGTCCGGAGGGTCCATCAACAGCAGCATGCCCCGTTGCGAGTCGAGTACCTCCGGAGCCGGGCGAGGATAGAAGCTGCCTTGCTCGACAGTGAACCTGTCGTGATCCTTGGACACGGCAGCGATCTCGTCGTAGCCGGTCAGCGCCCAATAACCCCCGGTCTCCGGCTCGACCCAAGAGATGCCACCGTCCTCCCGGAGCAGGTCGAAAGCCTCGTGTGGCACGCCGGGTACCCAGGTCTGTGGGTCGGTGAGACTTGTCGCTGACAAATCCGACATGTCATCTCCTCAATGTTCGCGCGCTGCCGACCTCATGCCAGAAACGCAAATTTTTGCACCAACAGTCTCAATATTGAGTGACAACCCTCACAGTGTCAAGCAGCGCCAATCGCCACCCTTGCAGGCACCCATTGACCACGCGACGGGTGTCCTTTAGGTTTATGACATAGCGAGTCTCAACAATTAACGTTCGCGTTTCTACGACGCGGAACACTCGAAGGAGATCCCATGGGTCGTGTCGAAGGCAAAGTCGCTCTCATCTCCGGAGTCGCACGAGGGCAAGGTCGGTCACATGCCCTTCGGCTCGCCGAGGAAGGGGCCGACATCATCGGGTTCGACGTGTGCGCGAACAACGATGTGGTCGCGTACCCCCTGGCCACCGAGGACGATCTCGAAGAAACCGGGCGCCTGATCGAAAAGTTCGGTCGCAAGTCGTATCTGCGCAAGGCGGACGTCCGTGATATCGACGCCGTCAAATCGGTCATCGAGGGCGGCGTCACGGAGTTCGGACGCCTCGACATCGTCCTGGCCAATGCCGGGATCATGCCGACGATCGGTGACGAGTGTCTGCTGGACTCGGCGTACTACCAGTCGATCGACGTCATGCTCAACGGCGTGTACAACACGGTCTACCCCGCTATCCCCCACATCAAAGCAGGCGATCGCGGCGGTGCAGTCGTCATTACCAGTTCCACCGCAGGACTCAAGGGCACCGGAGACGGCACCTCGGGTGTGCTCGGCTACGTGGCAGCCAAGCATGGAGTCGTCGGACTGATGCGGGCCTGGGCCAACGCACATGCCGCCGACCGCATCCGCGTCAACACCGTGCATCCGGCCGGTGTGAACACCCCGATGATCCTCAACCAGGCGTTCACCGACTACGTCGAGTCGCATCCCGAGATCCTGGACAATGTGAAGAATCCGTTGCCGACCATCGACGGTCTGATCGACGCAAACGACGTGAGCAACCTGGTGCTGCACCTCGTCTCCGACGAAGGCCGGTTCACCACCGGCGCCACCATGACAGTCGACGCCGGATTCACGAACAAGATCTGAGAGGCACAGATGACCACCACCATCGGCTCCGAAGCCACCGCCTCCCACCTCGACGTGCGCAGTCCGATCGACGGCTCCACCGTCGCCACCGTGGCGGCCACGACGCCCACCGAGGTTGTCGACATCGCCGCCCGACTGCGCGACGCCCAACCGGAATGGCACGCGATCGGCCCCCGCGGCCGTGCGGAATGGGTTCGGAAATGGCGCGACTGGATCGCCGACAACACCGAACGCCTCGTGGCCATGATCCAGCAGGAGACTGGCAAGGCGTACGGCGATGCCATCTCCGAACCCGGTTACTCGCTGCTGGTCGCCAGCTACTGGATCGACCATGCGGAACAGCTTCTGGCCGATGAACATCCGGAATCAACCATCCCCACACAGCGACTGATCGTCGAGCACGCGCCGTACCCGCTGGTCGGCGTCATCTCGCCGTGGAACTGGCCTCTCACGATGCCGATGCTCGACATCCCGGCAGCGCTCATGGCCGGCTCGGCCGTGCTCTCGAAGCCGTCGGAACTCACTCCACTGACGTGGAACGAAGTCGTCCGCGCCTGGAGAGAAGAAATCGGCGCTCCCGACGTCCTCGCCTGCGTCAACGGTGGCGGCAACATCGGCGTCGCGGTAGTCGACACGGTCGACATGATCCAGTTCACCGGCTCGGTGCGCACGGGGCGTCTCGTTGCGGCGCGGGCCGGCGAACGGCTGATCCCCTGCGGCCTCGAGCTCGGCGGTAAAGATCCGATGGTGGTGCTAGCGGACGCCGACGTCGAGCGCGCCGCCAATGCGGCGGTCTGGGGTGCCTGCGTCAACGGCGGTCAGGGCTGCAGCGCGATCGAGCGGGTGTATGTGGAGGGCCCGATCTACGACCGGTTCGTCGAACTCGTCACCGAGAAGACCCGCGCCCTGCGACTCGGTACCGACATCGACACGCCGTTCACCGCCGACGTGGGCTCGATGTCCAGTGAGGCGCAGCTACGGATCGTCGAGGACCACGTCGAACAGGCCGTTGCCGCCGGCGCCCGGGTATTGACGGGCGGCAAGCGCGCCGATGCTGCGGGCTGGTACTACGAGCCGACCGTATTGGTCGATGTCGACCACTCGATGGCCGTCATGCGGGACGAGACGTTCGGTCCCGTCGTGCCGATCATGAAGGTGGCCGACGTGGACGAGGCGATGCGGCTCGCGAACGACTCCGACTTCGGTCTCTGCGGGAGCATCTGGACCGGCGACCGCGAGCGGGGAATCGCCCTCGGACGCCAACTCGAAGTCGGTGCACTCTGCGTGAACGACGCCTGTGTCACCAACTTTCAGCTCGCCCTCCCCTCGGGTGGATGGAAATCCTCTGGCGTCGGGGCTCGCTTCGGTGGGGCCGAGGGAATCCGCAAGTACACCCGCGCCCGCGCCACCCTGAGCACTCTCGCCGAACCGGCCACCGAGCCGCACTGGTACCCGTTCGGAGGCTGATCCGTGGCCGCCCGAGCAGTCGGGCGGCCACGTGATTCCTACTCCCCCACCCCGAAGGACACCCATGTCCCAACCCATGACCCGGTCGGCCCGCGAAGACTGGTTCGCCCCCGAGGGACCACACCTGCTGGGCGCCACCTGCACCACGTGCGGATCCATCTTCTTTCCCCCGCAGATCGACTTCTGCCGCAACCCGGCGTGTGACGGCGAGAGCTTCGCCCGCACGCCACTGAGCCGGAGCGGCACCGTATGGTCATTCACCGTCAACCACTACAAGCCACCGGCCCCATATGTCAGTCCGGAACCGTTCACGCCCTACACCGTGGTTGCGGTCGAACTCCATAGCGAGGGCATGGTCGTCCTCGGACAGCTCAGCCCCGACAGCCCGAGAATCGCTGTCGGTGACCGCGTGCATCTGGTGTCCGAAGTGCTCTTCCGCACCGACGACGAGGAACAACTCGTGTGGCGCTGGGCCCTCGATCAGGAAGGACGTGAGGTCGCATGAGCGATGTGGCAGTGCTCGGGGTGGGTATGCACCCGTGGGGCAAGTTCGGAAAGAGTTTCATCGAATACGGGCGTGTGGCGGCACGCGCCGCGCTCGCCGACGCCGGAATCGACTGGTCCGAGGTCCAGATGGTCGCCGGTGCCAATACCTGGCGCGGTGGATACCCGGGACTCGTGTCCGGTTCCACCTTCGCTCAGGCCCTCGGGTGGAACGGTGCCCGCATCAGTAGCTCGTTCGCGGCCTGCGCCTCGGGATCTCAGGCAGTCAATGCCGCTCGCACGCATATCCTTTCGGGACTCTGCGATGTCGCTCTCGTAGTCGGTGCAGACACGACGCCGAAGGGGTTCTTCGGTCCGTCGGGTAGCGATGAGAACGACCCGGACTGGCTCCGTTTCCGCCTCCTCGGAGCCACCAACCCGACCTACTTCGGGCTCTACGCGCAGCGCCGGGTCGCCCGGTACGGCGCCACGCCGGAGGACTTCGCCCGGGTAAAGGCCAAGAACAGCCGGCACGGCATCAGCAACCCGAATGCCCGCTTCCGCAAGATCGTGACGGAGGAAGACGTACTAGCCTCTCCGTACGTCTCGGAGCCTCTTCACCTGCTCGACGTCTGCGCGACCAGCGACGGCGCAGCCGCGATGGTGCTGACGAGTGTCGAGTATGCGAAACGGAAGTCGGCGGGCAATCCCGTTCGTATCAAGGCGGTCTCGACCAATACACCCGTGTACCCGAACGATCTCATCGAGATGCCCAATTTCGCCACCGATTCCACGGTGAAGGTGTCTGCACCCGAGCTCGGCTTCCGTCGATCGATCGCCGCCCACGCGTACGCGGAGGCGGGACTCGGACCCGACGATGTGGATCTCGCCGAGGTGTACGACCTGTCGACCGCGCTCGAACTCGACTGGTATGAGGACATCGGACTGTGCGCGCCGGGCGAGGCCGAAAAGCTACTGCTCGACGGCGCAACGGAACTCGGGGGCCGCGTTCCGGTCAACGCGAGCGGCGGGCTCGCAAGCTTCGGCGAGGCGGTACCCGCCCAGGCGATCGCTCAGATGTGTGAGTTGACCACTCAGCTGCGCGGCGACGCCGGCGAGCGTCAGGTCGACGGTGCACGTGTGGGCATCTCGGTCAACCAGGGCCTGTTCGGCCACGGGTCCGCAGCCATCCTCGCTCGCTAGTTTTGATCCTCCTCGTACTGCGCGAAGAAGCTGTACGAGGAGGTCAAGTCACATCCTCTCGACACCAACGAGATCCGCCCGGCGCACAGGCGGCCGGACGGATCTCGTTGTTCGTTCTAAGCTAGTCCCTCTTCACGCGGGTGCCACGGGCGACCGTCACACCCCGACACCGAGCACCATGTCGGCAACCCGATCGCGATGGTGATCTACGCTGCCCCACGCGTTCAGCAGGCTCCAGGTCCGCATCAGGTGAAGGTGGAGGTCGGCTTCCATCGTGTATCCGATCGCTCCATGGCACTGCAAGGCGGCTTTGGCGGTGATGCGTCCCGCGTCGCCGGCCAGCGCCTTGGCCATCGAGCACAGTCGCGGAGCGTCGGGTGACGAGGCGCTCATGGCCATTGCGGCGGCATCGACCACGGGACGAGCGAATTCGACGGCGATGTACGCGTTGGCCAACTGATGCTTCACGGCCTGGAAGCTGCCGATCGACACGCCGAACTGGGTCCGCATCGTGTCGTAGGTGACGGTAGCGTCGATCATCGACGACGCAAGGCCCAGGAGAAATGATGCGGTGCCGAGCGCGGCGCGATCTTCGGCTCGGGCAACCGCCGCCGCGACCTGTGGGCCGGAGGCGAGAACCGTGGTTTCGCCGAGAGCTTCGTCCGGCAATGTGGCCGCCTGCCGCGATTTGTCGAATGCCGCGGCGGCGGGGGTCTCGGACTGCGCGTCGAGCGCTACCCTGTGAATGGTGTCGCCGCGCAAGACGAGTGCGGAATCGGACATCGCGGCGTACGGGACAACAGAACCAGCCGTCGCGGTCATGAGCTGTCCTTCGTCGAGCACAGTCTCGAGCACGCTCGGAGCGAGTTCGGCGAGCAGCGGGACGGCCACCGCCGCGTGTTCGACAAGGGGGCCGGGCGCCGCTGCTCTCCCCAGCTCGTCCAGGGCAGCGGTAAGTTCACGCTCGCTACCACCTCCGCCAAGTTCCTCGGGCGTAAGTAAGGTGGGAAATCCAGTGGCCACTAGCGCTTCCCACACGGCTGGACGCTCCACGGCGTCGAGTTCCCACGCCTCCCGGACGTCGGCCGGTTTGCTCGAGCGCGATACGACGGCGGCGACGGAGTCGCGGAACATCTTCTGTTCTTCGGTCTGAGCGAAGCGCATGTCAACCCCTCGGTAGGCCGAGCACACGTTCGGCGATGATGTTGCGTTGGATTTCGTTGGTACCGGCAAAGATCGGCGTCGCCATCGAGGTAATGAATCCGTGGGACCACGGACCCTCGAGCTCCGCGCCTTCGGCGAGGAGATCGAGCGCGGTCTCGTGCATGTGCACGTCCATCTCGGACCAAAACACCTTGTTAGCGCTCGATTCGGCTCCGATCTTGCCACCGTCCGCCAGCGTGGTGACCGTGCGCATCGCCATCAGCTTGTATGCTTCCGCGGCCATCCACGCATCGACTACTTCACGGCGTGCGGACGGCGACGCGCCCGGCGTGCCGCGGTAGAGGTCGACGAGTCGATTCGCCGCTGCGGAGAATCGTCCGGGCGATCGAAGAACCAGGCCACGCTCGGACCCCGTGGTCGCCATTGCGACCTTCCACCCGTTTCCGACTCCGCCGAGGACGTCCGAATCCGGGACGAAGGCCCCGTCGAAGGTCACCTCGCCGAAGCCGGTCTCACCGCCGAGCTTCTGCACAGGGCGGACGGACACCCCCGGCGCTGTCAGGTCAATCAGCAGGTACGACAGACCCCGATGACGGGTCGACCCCGGTTCGGTGCGCACGATGGCGAACAGTTTGTCGCAGAATGCGGCGCGGGTGCTCCAGATCTTCCGGCCGTAGACACGCCATCCGCCCCCGTTTTCGTCACGCTCCGCGTAGGTGCGCACTCCGGCCAGGTCGCTACCTGCTTCCGGTTCGGACCAGCCCTGCGCCCACATGTCCTCCACTCCGGCGATCCTCGGCAGCAATTCGTGTTTCTGCTGTTCGGTTCCGAATTCGAAGAGCGACGGCGCGAGGAGGAAGATGCCGTTCTGCGCCGCGCGGGGACCGAGCCCGGCCGCGAAGTACTCCTCCTCGAAGATCATCCACTCCCATAGGCCGAGTCCGCGACCGCCGTATTCCTTCGGCCAGGACACGACTGACCATTCGGCGTCGAACAGCGTTCGCTCCCAGGCGCGGTTCTGCGCGAACCCGTCCGGAGTGTCGGGTGAGGGCAAAGGTTCGGATGGTTTGTTGGCATGTAACCATTTTCGAGCTTCGAGGCGGAAAGCCTCGTCCTCGGGCGATTCGAAGAAGTCCACGCAACCGACCATATTGCATGGCAGACCGGAAATCCAGAGGTTTTGATACTTTATGTCTCTCTATTTTCGGAAAGGTTCGACCTCGTGCAATTCGAACGGGGTGCCGCTCGTGAACGAGGTGTCGACGTGAAGCACCGACTGCCCCTCATCGGTTTCGCTGCGCGTGAATGGTGTTCCTCGCACCTCGAGGTCGAGCGCGAGTTGTTCCAGTCCGCGGACCGCGAGAACGACGGCATGCGGTCCCGGCCCCCACTTCCCCGCAAAGTCGGCGAGGTCGGACTCCGTGCTCGTCGGCTGAGCCAGTTCGATCGCAGCGCTTGCGCTGATCCCGAAGGTATAGCGAGCACGCCGAGCGAAGGTATCGGTGACGAGGCCGGACGGGGTGAGCGAAAGATTCGCGTCCAGCGCGCGCACCGCCTCGTCCAGGTCCGCCACAAGGAACCGCCGGGCTGCCACCCGCACGATCGTGCCAGGGGCGTACGAGTCGAAGTCCGCTGGATCGGCGTATTCGGTCGGCAATCCGGCGAGGTCCGGCGAAATCACCTCCACGAGGAGGCCGCCGTCCACGGTCGGGTCGTAGCCGAGCGGATCGTCGTCAGTGACCCCGATCCAGACACGCGGCGAGGGGAAGTCGTTTCCCGCCGGCGAGACCCGATGACGCACTCCGCGCCGCTCCAGGTTCGTGATGACGGATTCGACGTCGCCGGCGAACACTGTCGCGTGGGTCCGAACAGGCCGGGGTAGTTGAGCGGACATGCGCTCGTCGAGGTGGTCGCCCGGTTCAGTCCGAGGCCGCGGGCCGATCACTTCGATGCGGGTCGGCGATACCTTCATCGATGGGTGCGCACGCATCCACACGGCCCGGAAACCGTGCCCGGGCGGTTCGGAGAACGCCGAGGGGCGAGGCGTCGGCAGACCCAGCGAAGCGACGAGCTGCTGAGACGATCCGTCTGGATCGTCAGTGACTAAATCTGCGGAGACCAATGCGTCGTACATGAGCGTGAACCTCGAATCGTCGGCGAGAGAGGTTGCCAGAAGGCAGACAGTGAACGTACGTTCCAAACTGTTGTACCTCACCAATCCCCTTCGTCGCGAGGAGTCGCCATGTCCGACGCCGTCATCCTGTCCGCCTGCCGTACTGCGATCGGCACCTCATTCAAAGGCGCGCTGCGGGACACCCATGCCACCGAATTGTCAGTTCCTGTCGTGGCCGAGGCGGTTCTCCGCTCGGGGATCGCCCCGGAATCGTTCGACGACATCGTTCTCGCGGAGTCGCTTTACGGCGGGGGCGTCCTCGCCCGATACACCGCCCTCGAGGTGGGAATGCGTGGCGTTCCCGGTGTGGCGGTGAACCGCCACTGCGCGGGCGGGCTGACAAGCGTGATGGTCTCGGCCGCAAACCTCCGCGGCGGCTTCGACGAGGCGATAGTCGCCGGCGGCGTGCAGTCGTCTTCCACCGCTCCGGGTCTGGTGCAGCGCCTGGACGGCACCGTCGAGTGGCGGTCGGAGTCGCACCGCCCGACCTCGGACGCACCCGCGCACGACATGTCGATCACGGTCGGCTGGAACGCAGCTCGCCAAGCCGGCATCACCCGCGAGGATATGGACGCCTGGGCCTACCGGTCCCACGTCCGCGCCGTCGCGGCAACGAGCGCAGGCCAGTTCACGGACGAGATCGTCCCACTGAAGATCACAACCTCAGACGGATCGATCTCGACGTTCGACGTCGACGAGCACCCTCGATCGAACACCAGCGTCGAACGACTCGCCGGCCTGCGCGTTCTGCACCCAGAGATCGAAGGTTTCTCCATCACTGCGGGAAATTCGAGCGGGATCAACGACGCTGCCGCAGCCGTGGCGGTCGCGAGTTCCGACCTGGCGAGTCGACTTGGCCTGACCCCACTTGCGGTGGTGCGGGGATGGGCGGCCGTCGGTGTCGAGCCCGGCGAGACCGGCACCGCCGCCGTTGCCGCGATTCGCAAAGCATTGCAGCGCACGAGCTTGTCGCCCGGGGAGATCGACCTGTGGGAGATCAACGAGGCTTTCGCGTCGGTGCCGATCGCGGCGGTTCGGGCCCTCGATCTCGACGAAGACCGTGTCAATCCGTGGGGCAGCGGCTGTTCGCTCGGGCATCCGGTCGCCGCATCCGGAACCCGCATGCTCACCACCCTGTCACACGAATTGGCACGTCGCGGCAGAGGCATCGCGGTCGCCGCGATGTGCGCGGGCGGCGGCATGGCGGCGGCGGTGATCATCGAAGCCATCTGAACCGAGGGCAGACCTGCGGACCCTAAGAACGATCGTTCGCAGGGTCCGCAGACGGTCGGAACACCCCTTGGTCTTCGCCGGTAGGCCCGTGCGGTCGCGTCAGAATCGTTCTTGACGGTGACCCCCACCTGACCTATATTGAGACGCAGAAGATCTTTATTGGTCTCGACGACCGCACGGCACGCGGAACCTTCAACCCATAGGCATCACGGGGTTCCAAGTAGTGGCTGATGCTCGTCCGACCCATCGACCACTTTATGAAGGAGTCCCTCGTGTCGGAATCCGTGCTCACCGGAACCCCCGCAAACCTGGCGACCGACGAGGATCACCAGTTGCGCCTCGCACTAAAAGACGCGAACCTGCCGACGCTCATGCTCGTCCTCGCCCACCTGACCGGTGACACCAAGTGGATTCACGAGCCGTACACCCCGCGCAAGGGCAAACCACTGGACGACAACGACTCCGCCGGGCTCCCGGCTGAACTCGGTGACGAGGTTCGCGCCGCGGCGTACGACGCCGTGACGGCCGTCCGTGAAGGCCGGCTCGTTCCCGGAGACCTGACCCCAGAACAGGTCGCGGAGTATCTCGAGATCGCACTGGGCGAGGAAGTTCCGCGTTCGTACGGTCCACTGCTGTCTGAAGAACTGGGGCTGCTCAGCCGGGACGTCGACGTCCACGAGCCGCCGTCCGGATTCTCGGCCCTCGTGGTCGGCACCGGCATGTCCGGTCTGTGCGCTGCCATCAAACTCCAGGAGGCCGGCATCGACTACATGGTCATTGAGAAGGACCCGGACGTGGGCGGCGCCTGGTTGGAGAACGTCTACCCCGGCTGCGGCGTCGACACACCGAGTCACCTGTACTCGTTCTCGTTCGATCCCAACACCCGATGGTCGCGGTACTTCGCCAAACGTGACGAGTTGCACTCATACTTCGCGCGGCTCACCGACGAGAACGACCTGCGAAAGAACATCCGCTTCAACACCGAAGTCCTCGGTGCCGTATTCGACGAAGAGTCCAACCTGTGGCGTGTGACCATACGTAATCCCGACTCGACGATCGAGGAACTGACGACCACCGTACTGATCACTGCGGTCGGGATGGTCAACCGTCCCTCCATACCGGCACTCGCCGGCCTCGACACGTTCGACGGTCCGACACTGCACACCGCGGCGTGGGACCAGAGCGTCGAGATCGCCGGCAAACGCGTCGCCGTTGTCGGCACGGGGGCCAGTGCCATGCAGTTGGTCCCCTCGATCGCGGACGAGGCAGAACGCGTCCTCGTATTTCAGCGGTCGAAGCAGTGGGCGCTGCCGCATCCCAACTACCAGCGGGACGTCTCCGAGGGCGTGCGCCATCTCATGGATCACGTTCCGTATTACTCGGGCTGGTACCGTCTGCGCGCGTTCTGGAACTTCAGCGACCGACTTCACCCCGATCTGCAGATCGACCCCACCTGGGAACACCCGGAACGAGCGATCAACGCGGCCAACGACCGGCACCGCATCTTCCTGACGAAGTACATCACAGAGCAGTTGGGCGACCGCACGGACCTGATCGAGGCGTGCGTGCCTGATTACCCCCCGTACTCGAAGCGAGCCCTTCTCGACAACGGTTGGTTCGCGACCATGACCCGCGATGACGTCGACCTGATCACCGACGCCGTGGCCGAGATCCGCGAGCACAGCCTCGTGACGCGCGGCGGTGAGGAGTACGACGCGGACGTGATCGTCTTCGCCACCGGTTTCAAGATCCTTCAATTCCTGGCTCCCATGGAGATCATCGGGAAGGGCGGTGTCGTCCTGCGTGAACAATGGGGAGACGACGACGCTCGCGCCTATCTGGGCATCACGGTGCCAAACTTCCCCAACCTCTTCGTCCTCAACGGCCCCAACACTAACGCCGGCCACGGCGGCAGTGCCGTGATCGCGGCCGAGTTCCAGGTGCGTTACATCATGCAGGCCCTCGACCACCTCGTTACGCACGACGTAGGCAGCGTGGAAATCCGTCAGGAGCCGTACGAGCAGTACAACCGTGAACTCGATGATGCGCTCGGCCACAGCATCTGGGCACACCACGGCACAACGACCTACCACCGCAACGCCGCGGGCCGGGTCGTGGTGAGCAGTCCGTGGAAATATCTCGACTACTGGAAGCGAACTCTGAACTTCGACCCCAGCGAGTACGAGGAGAGACCTGCACCGACGTCGGCCTGAAACCTCGACGACTATCGCGCCCTCGGACTTGTGACCTGGCGCACATCTATGGCATTTTTGAGAAGACGAGTACAAATATCATCACACTCAGCAGCGATACGAACCATGGCGCACCAGCCGGACAGTCAGGAGGACTCACCCACCATGAGTGCAGCAACCGTCGGTGCGAGCGCCGATCCCGCCACCGGGAGCGTCATCGCTCCAGTCGAGTCGCCGACTTTGGCCGCAGCGTTCCAGCGCACCGTGGAACTCCACGGAGACCGCCCCGGACTCCGGACGATTGGTGGTGACGTGGAGTTGACGTGGGGGGAGGTCGGTAGGCGGGTCAAGGCGATCGCCGGGGGGCTGTCGTCGCTCGGGCTCCGCAAAGGTGACACCATCGCGTTCCTCGCCACGAATTCGGTCGAGAACCACCTCGTCGATTACGCCGCCGTCCACGTCGGCGCGATCCCATTCGGAATTTTCAACAGTTCCTCCCCCGAGCAGATCGCCTACCAGGTCGGCAACGCCGAGGCATGCATCATCGTCGTCGAACAGCAATTCCTTGCCAAAACCCGGGTCGCGATCACCGAGCTCGGCCGCCTCGTCGAACATGTCGTCCTCCTCGACGGTGATCCCGCTGAGGGCACCCTGCCGCTCGCCGAGCTCGAAACGCTCGTCGATCCGGAGTTCGACTTCGAAACCAGCTGGCGGAGCCTCACGGCTGACGACCTGGAATGCATCATCTACACCTCGGGCACCACCGGACCACCGAAGGCGGTGCAATGGTCGAACCGCACGGCGATGTCACAGCTGCGTGCACTCGACGCCGCACTCCCCCTGCCGACGAAGGCGCTCATCTCCTTCCTCCCCATGGCACACGCCGGAGGACGGATCAACGGCCCGCACACGGCCGTCGTCTACGGAGCCACGATCACCGCCTGCCCGGTCATGAACGACGTACCGAAGGCACTCGTCGACTCCCACCCTGACGTCCTGTTCTCCTCGCCCAGACTCTTCGAGAAGCTGCAGGTCGCCATCGAATCGCTCATCGAATCCGAGAGCGACCCAGACCTGCGCGACCGAATCCGCAAGGCGCTCGAACTGGGCCTGCAGATCGCACGCGCGGAAGAGGCCGGCACGGAGGCAACCATCGAGATGACGCCGGACCTGCTCGACGAGCGAGCGGCCGGCCTGAACCTCTTCAGGCCTGTCCTGCATCGGCTGGGGCTCGACGAGGTCAACGTCGCCATCATCGGTGGCGCGCCGGTGGCCGCCGAAGTCGTCCACTTCTTCCGCGCCGTCGGCGTTCCCATGCTCGAGGCATACGGCGCCACCGAGACGTCGCTCAACATCTTCAACCGGATCGACGATTTCAAGACGGGAACCGCGGGCAAACCGCTGCCCGGCGTCGAAGTGAAACTCGGTCCCGACGGCGAGATCCTCTGCCGTTCGGACCTCAACATGGTCGGGTACCGCAACAACCCCGAGCAGAATGCCGCCACCATCGATTCCGACGGCTGGGTACGTACCGGCGACATCGCCGAACTCGACGACGACGGCTTCGTGAAGATCGTCGACCGCAAGAAAGAGATCATCATCAACTCGGCAGGCAAGAACATGTCGCCGGCCAACATCGAGATGGCGATCCTCGGCGAGAGCTCCCTGATCGGCCAGGTCGTCGCGATCGGCGACGGCCGCAAGTACGTCACCGCACTCATCACTCTCGACCTGGACGCCGTGCCGACCGCAGCAGCCAGGCTCGGCCTCGCCGGTACGCCGCTCGAGGACATCGTGCGCTCGCCGGGCCTTCGTGCCGAGATCCAGCGCGCGGTCGACCGCGGAAACGCGCACCTCAACAGCAACGAACAGATCAAGAACTTCGTGCTTTTGCCCGGAGCGTGGGCCCCCGACAGCGAGGAACTCACACCGACCGCCAAGCTTCGACGCCGCGTCATCCATCAGAAGTACGCGGAGCAGATCGACTCCCTCTACGCCTGACCGGCCTCACGCTCTCCCGATACGGACAAGGACTGACCATGCTGAGCCCCTATGACGAGCTCCCCATCCACCAGACGCCGCACCCAGTGTCCATCGTCTCCAACACTGATCCGTCCTTCGACGACGGCTACTACTTCGGGGTGTTCTCACCCGAGGCCAAGGTATTCGTGTTCCAGGGCATGCGCATCAATCCGAACACCGACGTCGTCGGCGGGTACGTCGGCATCAATCGCGACGGGAAGCAGCGAACGGTGCGCTTCAGCCGCACCTGGCGCGAGTTGAGCAAGACCGAGATCGGACCATATTCGATCGAGGTCATCGAGCCTTTCCGAGAAATCCGCCTCAAGCTCGACGAGAACGACTCGGGAATCTCGTTCGACCTCCGCTGGTACGGGTCCTCCCCTGCCTTCGAAGAAGCACATCACTGGGCGGTCAACCGTGGCCGGCCAACGACCGATCAGACGCGGTACTCGCAGAGCGGCGAACCGCGGGGCTGGATCCAGATCGACGGCGACCGCTGGGATGTCGAACCCGGTGCCTGGTATGCGAGCCGCGATCACTCCTGGGGGCTGTACCACGAGCGCGCACCAATGGCTCCTCACCCGAAATGGCTGCCACCCCGCAACCCGGGGGGCATCCCCCGTGCGCTGCGCTTCTGGACCATCTTCGGCGCCGGCGAGCTGTCGGGCTTCTACGGTTTCCACGAGGACGCCAAGGGACGCCAGGTGAAGATGAACGACACCTTCGGTACACCGTTCGAGGGTCAGCTCACGATCGGCTGGGATGACGAGGTAATCGACCTGGTCGGCGGCACCCGGGAACTTGAATTTGTACCCGGAACAAGGCTTCTCGCTCGGGCAACCATTACCCTCGAGGATTCCGAAGGCGGCAAGTGGGTCCAGGAAATCGATCCCGTGAGCCCGCCGTGGGTGGCCAACACCATGGGCTACGACGCCGGCAGTTGGCGCGACGGCGGCTCGCTGCGCACCTACCACGGCCCGGGCGTCTCGCTCGAATGGGACGAGTTCGACTTCTCCAAGCAGCCGTTCGACCACGAACTCTACGACGGAACGGTACGCAAGGACCTCATCGGCCGTGAGTACCTCTCGGTCATCACAACCACGGCCCCCGATGGACGCAGCTGGACCGGGGCCGGACAGACCGAGTTGTTCCTCGACGGTCCGTACGAGCCGTACGGATTCACGTCATGACAGCGTACGAGCAGACGCTCGACGACGTCGCGTTCGTCGATGCCTGGTTCCGGCACCGTAAGGACCGCATCGGTTCAGACGTCCGCGATATTTCGGTGGTCTCGGTCGAGCGCCTGACACGCGGTGTCAGTCGGCAAACCTGGTCCCTCGATGCACTTGTCGACGGGACACCGCGCTCGTTCATCGTCCGTCGCGATCACGAAACCGGAGCGGTCATCCCAACGTTGCTCACCACGGAGTACGAGGTCTACCGCGGGCTGAACGACGCGCCGGTTCCGACCGCACGCGCCCTTTGGTTCGAGGACGACCCGCAGTGGCAGCCCGACCACCGTGCCGCCTACGTGCGCGAGAAGATCGCCGGCGATTGGTACCTGCCCTTCATCGGCGACGACTCCCCCGAACACGACGAGCGACGCATCTCCGCGTCCAAGGAACACCTGACACAGCTCGCGCGACTGCATACGGCGGACTGGAAGTCACTCGGATTCGGCGATGTGTTCGCCGTACCGGAGTCTCCTGCCGATTGCGCGGCGAACCTGATCCGCGACAATCTACGCCGCCTCGCGGAGTACCAGTTCGAGCCCAGCCCCGTGCTCGCCGAGGGTGTCGCACAGCTCCTCGAGAGCGCCCCGCGAGATGTCCCGCGGATCAGCCTGTGCAAGGGGACGAACGGGCACGGCGAGGAGGTGTGGGCCGACGGCCGGATCGTCGCGATGTCCGACTGGGAACTCGCCTGCCTCGGGGATCCCGCTTACGACTTTGCGCAACTGCAGGAGATGGTGCCGGAGATCGTTCGGGACGGGCGCGAGGTGTGGGGCTGGGAGCAGGCACTGGAGTTTTACCGCGAGCAGTCCGGGATCGATGTCAGCCTGGAACGAATCCACTACTACCGGGCGGTCAACGGACTCCTGCAGTTCCTGTACACCCACCACTCCGGTTCCCAGGTGAAGCGACTCGGTGTCACCGATCTGCGTTTCGTCTGGACGGCGTGGGAGAACTCGTTCCGCAGCAACATCCGCCTCGCTCAGGAGTACGGATTCGAACCCGAAGGATCGGCGATCAAATGATCTACCCCGGAGTCGACGAGGCGCTACGCGCCATCATCCATACCGTCGAGGACGAGATCGCACCTCACGTCGAGGACGACCTCGCGCAGAGCCGCTGCCGCACAGTCGCGCAGATGCTGCGCTCGGTGCAGGTACGTGTACGCGAGGAGACTCAGGCACTCGCCGCCGACAACACGGACTTGCGTGAGCTGTTCGCCGAGTGGTCCGGCACCCTCCCTGCCGATGTCGCCCCGCAGGTAGCAGCGGCGCTCGCCGATCCCGCTCCGGCCGTGTATCCATCGCTGACGGACCTCCAAGCGGACGCTGTGCGGTTGCGTGAGGCTCTCGTTCACGTCATCGAGGCCGTGCCCGACTCCGGCGACCCGATCCGCAAGACGGCGCGCAACTACCTGCGACGCCAGCTCGGCAGGGAGAAGGCGTGGATGCAGGACGCATTCACCGGCCCCCGCCGCTGAGCAGGCATTACAGCGATTTGTGAACGATCGTTTCCACAAGTGACCACGCTGGTATACGCTGATGTGAGCGCTACTGGTAGCCCGTGCCGCGAACGACTATTTCCGCCATCGCGCCACGGCCCCCGAGTTCGAGGAGAGACCCGTGGGTTATCCGATTCCCACCGACGCCCGGTTCAAGGGCCCGTTCCAACCGATGCGGTTCGAGGCAACCGTCGAGGAGTGCATCGTCACTCACGGCGAGATTCCCAAGGATATTGCCGGCGGTTTCTACCGGACCGGACCGACCTGGAAGCGTCCGACCAAGCAAGGCACCGACGGCCTGCTGTCCATGGATGGCATGGTGCAGGGCCTCGTCATCGAGAACGGCAACGCAACCTTCCGCAACCGCTGGATCCGCACCCCGAAGTACGTGCTCGAAGAGCAGCACGGCAAGGGCATGTTCGCATGGACCGACGGCGACTGGCACGACTGGCGCAACTTCGGCCTCGGTGACGTCGTCCGAGACATGTGCACAAAGGGCGTGCCGCAGGGCACCAACAACGTCAACATCTTCCCGTTCCAGGGCAAAATGGTCGCCACCGCGGACTCCGTCGGCGCGCCGATCGCGATCGACCCGATCACTCTCGACACCATCGGGATCGTGCCGTGGTCGACCCAGCTGTCGGCGGGCATCCACGAGAAGGCTGCGTTCGGGGACGCCGGGTTCACCGCACACCCGAAATGGGACCCGGAGACCGGCGAGCTCTACGGCTGGGCCTATCGCGATCGCCAGCCGTACGTCACGCTGCACTTCGTCAACCCCGACGGCACGGTACGCTCACGCGACATCACCGATGCTCCCTACAACACTGTGGCACACGATATTTGGCTCACTCCGGAGCACGTCGTCATGCCCTTCCAGCCCTTCCTCGTCGACAAGCAGCGAATCCTCCAGGACAAGAGCGTCTACGCCTGGGAACCCGACCTGCCGATCGTCCTGGCGCTCATTCCGCGCCGTGACATCAACGGCCCCATCAAGTGGGTCACGATGGACGTCGAGCCGCAGTACGTCATGCACACCATGTCGGGGAACATGACGGGTAGTCGACTGACATTGGATGCGCCGATCTTCAACCGCCCGCCCTTCCCGTTCGAGCAGGACTTCGCGGACGGCGACGACGTCGCCCTGTTCTTCAGCATCGCCAAGAGTCACCTCGGCCGCTGGACGGTCGATCTCGAGACCGGTGCCACCAAGTCAGAACAGCTTTCCGACCGACCGTCCGAACTGCCCAAGGTCGACGAACGGTTCTACGGCAAGGGCTACCGCTGGGGCTACCAGGTCGGTGGCCGGGTCAAGCGCAGCGGCATGTCGATGAACAGCCTCGTGATCACCGACATGCACACGCTGCAGGATCAGGAATACCAGATTCGTCACGAGCAGCCGGCGGGCGTGCTCGAGGCCACGTTCGTCCCCCGCACCCTGGATGCACCCGAAGGAGACGGTTACATCATCGTTCCCGTTTCGTGGTGGGCAGAAAACCGCGGTGAATACCTCATCTTCGACACGCACGACATCACGAAGGGGCCGATCACCCGCATCGACATCCCGTTCCGTCTCGGCTGGACCGCACACGGACATTGGATGGACTTCCGCTGACCACGAATCGCCCCGGTTCTCACCGTGAGAGCCGGGGCGATCTCCTCAAACCCGAAGGGAAAGCACGCGGTTACCGGCACTTCTTCATGATTTGCCACCGAGTGTGCGATTATTGAGACGACCCAGCTCTCCAACCGCGAGGGACCCGCGCCATGACCGACCACACCACAGACTCGACCGCTCTCAGCACCAACGGCACCGGGGCTGACGAGCCGGTCCGTCGCGGACCGGGCCGTCCACGACGCAGCATAGCCATGTCGGACGTCGCCGACGTCGCCGTCCAACTGTTCTCCGAGGGCGGCTACGACGCCGTCTCGATCGAGGCCGCCGCCGAACGCCTCTCCGTCTCCCGCGCCACCCTCTACCGCACGGTCTCCACCAAGGACGACCTACTCGGCATCGTCCTCGAACGCCTCACCCACGAATTAAGTGAAGGCGCCACCGAACTCATGGAATCCACCGACGACCCCGAAGAGGCCCTCCTCGGACTCCTCCGTCTACAGATCGACGCGGCAATCAAGACCCGCCGCTACCTCGCCGTGCTCTTCGGAGGCGTCGGCCTCGCACCGGAAGCCTACGCACGCTGGCAGGAGTGGAGCCGCGACTACGAGGCACTCTGGACCACCGCAGTCACCCGCGCCATGAAGGCAGACGTCCTGCAGTGGTCCGACCCCCGCATCACCACCCGACTCCTCCTGGGCATGGCCATCTGGGTCTCCCGCTGGTTCCGGCCCACCGAAGGTTTCACCGCCGATGAAATCGCCGAAGCCGCGGTGCAACTCATCTCTTCACACCGCGCCACCTGATGCATCCGAGTGCAGACCGCACGACGGTGGTTGGATGCACGCGACACCTCCAACCACCATCGGATCGGCCCGTGGAAAGCGATCGCCGATTTCCTGTTCTCATCAAACCACGATCACCACTGCCCGGTTAGCTTGCTGCAGGCCGGAAAGCGATGCATCTCAGAGTGCGCCGCCGGCATCCACCAGGTGGGTGGTACCGGTCACCGCCCGCCCACTATTGCCCACCAGGTACAGAACGGCGGCGGAAATGTCCGACGACTCCGTCAAAGGAATGGGAAGTGCGTTCAATGTGCTCGCCGCCTGGACGAAGTCGTCTCGGGTCGGCGCCTCAAGGTCTGGCCGAAACAGCCGATACGTTGCGTCGTTGAGGACCATCTCGGTCGCCACCGTGGTCGGGTGGATAGTGTTGACTCGGATACCGTTCGGCGCGAGCTCTTTTGCAAGTACACGCATGAATCCCACCAGCCCCGACTTGGCGGCGGAGTAGTGAGCGATATTTGCGTTCGGGCGTAAGGCCGCCAGCGAACTGGTGATGACGACCGAACCACCTCGCCCGCCGGCGACGATGTGGGGCACAGCCGCGCGGACGGTTTTCCACACGCCGGTGAGATTGACGTCGATCATCGTCGACCACGCATCCTCCGTCATCGTGAGCGTTGGCGCCGGAGCCGAGATGCCTGCGTTGGCCAACACGATGTCCAGTCGGCCAAACAGCGATATCCCACGTTCCACCACTGATTCCAGACCGGCGAGATCGCGCACATCCACCTGTTCTGCAAGAATTCGCCTGCCGAGGTGTTCAACCTGGCGGACCGTCTCGGCGAGATCCTCCTCTGTGGCCGCAGGATATGGAACGGTGTCGATCTGACGGCAGGCGTCGACCGCGATGATGTCGGCCCCCTCGCTCGCGAGAGCGATCGCATGGCTGCGCCCCTGTCCGCGCGCGGCACCGGTCACGAATGCAACCATTCCATCCAATTGCCCCATGGTGTGAGATTCCTTTCCACATGCACTGGTCCTGTAGCAATCGCCACCGGCCGGTTGGCCGGAGAACGATGTCGTTGACACTGATTAATCCGGCTGAGGATCCGCCGGGGCTGCGCTGCGCACGATTCCGAAGATCCTGCCGATCTGCCCGCCAGCGATACCGGAGTGAGGCTTGCTCGCTTCTGACCCAATTCTCGGAAATCGCGGGCACGACGAACTCGGTGATGAGCGTGGCGCACCCTCTCGATGGCGACCAGTACGAGGCACACGATCAGGCGTATTTCGAGGCGGATTGCGACTGCGTAAGCGGCGAACGTCGAGGCGTGACCCTATCAATTTCCCCAATCTTGTCTCACAATCTAGGTGATGGGCGCCACTCTGTCCAGGACTTGTCTCGACAGAGATCAACAACCAGCTCCGCATGCCCCTGTGTCCATACCGGATTCGAAAATGGATCCGCCGATCGTTGACGGCGCGTTGCCTCGGTCTATAGATTTGTGAGACACACACACTTAAAACTGCGAATCGCGGTGGGCCGCCTGTGCGCCGCCGAGCCCTGCGCGACCGAAGGAGACTCCATGACTGCTCGCGACTCGCTCACAGCCACTGTGGCATCGAGCGTGATACAGAGTCCCTCGGATGGTCGCGAGCTGGCCCGGGTGCCCGATACCTCCCGGGCCGATGTCGAGGCGATCGCCGCCCGGTTGCGTGCCGCACAGCCGAAATGGCTCGCACTCGGAGTGGAGAGCCGAGCACAGTGGTTACGCCGTTGGAGCCAGTGGCTGGTCGAGCACAATGACGAACTTGTCACTCTTATCCGCGCCGAGACCGGCAAAGCCCCTGGCGACGCCGCAGGCGAGCCCACCTATGGCGCCTCGGTAGCCGACTACTGGATCGAGAACGCCGGAGCCTTCCTCGAGCCCGGTCGCCCGGAGTCGACGAATCCGACGCAGTCCCTGGAGATCCAGCACTGCCCGCATCCGCTGGTGGGTGTCATATCACCGTGGAACGGTCCGCTATCGATGCCGATGCTCGACATTCCCGCCGCCCTGATGGCGGGTTGCGCCGTCATTTCGAAACCCTCCGACCTCACGCCGCTCACGTGGCGAGAAGTCGTGCGGGGCTGGCGTGAAGACCTTGGTGCGCCCGACGTGCTGGACTGTGTACCCGGCGGTGGCGAGACCGGCGCTGCCGTCGTGGACGTAGTAGACATGATCCAGTTCACGGGTTCGGTGCGCACCGGCCGAATCGTCGCCTCGCGCGCCGGTGAGCGGCTTATTCCTTGTAGTCTCGAACTCGGAGGCAAGGACCCGATGATCGTCCTCGCCGACGCCGACCTCGAGCGCGCGTCCAACGCGGCAATCTGGGGTGCCTGCTTCAACGTCGGTCAGGGTTGTAGCTGCGTGGAGCGGATCTACGTGGAGAGTGCGGCGTACGATGAGTTCGTTCGGCTCCTGACGGAAAAGGCGACACAACTTCGTCAGGGTTCGGGCGATACGGAACCCGTAGATATCGGCGCCATGTCCAGCGAAGAGCAGATACAGATCGTGGAGCGGCAGGTCGAGGACGCCGTCCGTGCCGGCGCGCGTGTACTCACCGGTGGGCAGCGACTTCCCGGACCTGGCTTATATTACCCACCGACCGTTCTCGTCGATGTCGATCACACCATGGACGTCATGCGCGAGGAGACCTTTGGCCCGGTCATCCCAGTCATGCGCGTGGTGGACGCCGCCGAAGCGGTCCTCCTTGCCAACGACTCCGACTACGGTCTTTGTGGAAGCGTGTGGACCCGCGACCGGACTCGAGGCCTCGCGATAGCAGACCTCGTGGAAGTCGGCGGAATCTGTGTGAACGACGTCTGCTCCACCAATTTCCAGCTGTCGCTTCCGTCCGGTGGGTGGAAGAATTCCGGTGTCGGCAGTAGGTTCGGCGGCGAATCGGGTATCAAGAAGTACACCCGGCCAAGGGTCGTGCTCAGCACGACCGACGAGCCTGTGAAAGAACCGCATTGGTACCCGGTCGGATGAGCTCGCCCGACGCCCCTTCCAAACAGCAGTCCGCCACCGCGGTGCTCCGATCACTGATGGTGTCTCGACGCAGCACTCGCGGATTCACCGCCGAGCCCGTGGCGCGGGATCGGATCGAGACCCTGCTCGACCTCGCGCGGCTTGCTCCATCCTGGTGCAACACCCAACCGTGGCGGGTGGTCGTGACCGAGGGCATCGGTACGGAGCGGTTCCGCTCCGCGTTGGCGGAACATACGACAGTCCATGCGCCCCGACCCGACTTCGCTTTTCCCACAATGTACTCCGGTATCACCGCTGAACGTCGCCGGCGATGCGCCCGGCAACTCTACGACGCGGTAGGAGTCGAGTGGGGCGACTACGACGCGTCCGCGCGTGAAGCGGCGCGAAACTTCGAGTTTTTCGGCGCCCCGCACGTCGCTGTAGTGTCCAGTCCAACAGAACTCGGGACATACGGCGCAGTCGACTGCGGGGTGTACACGCAGAGCTTCCTGCTCGCCGCGGAGAGCCTCGGGCTCGGTGCCGTGCCGCAGGCCGCAATCGCCGTCCACTCGGACTTCGTACGCAAGCACTTGGGGATACCCGCCGATTACAGCGTTGTGTGCGGGATCTCGTTCGGACATCGTGACGAGGCGCACCCCGCGAACACCTTCCGCACTCCACGCACATCGACCGAGGATTACGTCCTCTGGAGGACACGATGACAACCGCCACTCGAACCGGCAATGATGAACATGTGACGTGCAAAAGCTGGGATGAGGTCTCCGTCGGCGACGCGCTGCCCGAACTGCGCTACCCGATCACCCTCAAGACGTTGCTCCTGCAGTCGGTCGGCAATCGGGACTTCTTTCCCTACCACCACAACCGTGACTTCACCCAGAAGCTGGGGATACGAGACGCATTCGTCAACACGACGTTCTTCCAGGCCCTGTTCGGCCGCTACGTGACGGACTGGTCGGGGCCAGAATCCGCGCTCGTTTCGATGACGCTGCGCATGCGCGCCCAGCTCTGCCCCGGCGACACCGCAATCGTCACCGGCCGCGTCACCGATCGCTCCGCAGACACCACCCGCGCCCTCGTCACCGTCGACCTCGGCCTACACAACGAACACGGTCCGGTAGCGAGCTGCACGGTCGTGCTGGTGATGCCGTCGGCCGACCTAGGTCCGGTAGTGGTGCAGATGCCCCCTGCGGCCCCCGAACCGCAACGTCTCGACGGCACGCCGGAGCAGGCGATCGCCGAACTGGGCCGCCGCATCGAACGGGACGGGCCGTATCCCGTCAGCGAAGCACAGATCATGTACTGGTGCGAGATGGTCCGCGATGGCCACCCCGGCTATATCGACGGCGATTTCGCGACATCTCACGGTGGGGTCGTCGCACCGGCACAGTCGCTCATCATGTGGGCGCAACCGCGGGCAACGCAGATGGGCCTCGACTGGGATCACCCTGATGTCGACCTGCCCGATCAAGGACCGTGGCCGAAGCCGGCGGGTGGGCGACCGTTCGAATTCCGGGTGACGGGCACGACCGACATCATCGTCCAGGACGTGCACTGCGAGTTCGGTGAGCCGCTACGTCCGGGCGACCGCGTGACGGCGTCCTGCGAACTCATTTCCTGCTCGGACCTCAAGCGCACCCGGTTGGGCGACGGGTACTTCGTGACGAGCCTGGAGGTTTACCGCAATCAGCACGGCACGGTGGTGGGACACACTGTCATGACGATGCTGCAATACATGGCCGCCGCCGAGTGATCCGCAATGCAAAGGGGAACCCGGGCAGCTTCCAGGCTGCCCGGGTTCCCCTGCTCTACTGCTCTTGCGAACCGGCCACGGCGAACAGCTGTTCCATACTCGTCAGTTTGACGCGCGGACGTTGCTGTGCGACACCGAGATCGCGCTCCCACTCGTCGATGAGTGTCCAACCCCGATAGTCGGTAACAACACCACGCGCAGCCAGGTCGTCGTGGAACGACTCCGTGGGCATCGAGGGATCCGCCAGAAGCCCGGCGTCGAAATCCTCGAGGAGTTGCTGGACGGTTTCGACCGCATCCTTGCGGTTCGTGCCGATGACTCCTGACGGTCCCCGCTTGGCCCACCCCGCAACGTAGACACCAGCCGACACCCTCCCCTGCGCGTGCCGGAATAATCCGCGACCGCCCTCGTACGGCACCGTCGCGATCGGCCGTGCCACGTAGCCCGTCGCCGCGATCACGAGTGCCGTCGCGAGGGTCTCGGTAGTGTCGGTAGCGACGGCGAAGGTGGTGCCGTCTTCACGGACATGCAGTTCCGTGCGCGCGAGCGTGATTCCCTCGACCGCGGACTCTCCGACGACCTCGACGGGTGCGGCGAAGAACCTGAGGACCACTCGGATTCGCCGCCCTTCTCCACGCCGTCCGCCCAGCTCCCGATACAGGTCTGTGAGCGGTGCGTCGGGGTGGTCGGATGGCGGGCCGTATGCCCGCAGATGCTCGTCCATCCACACGTCCGCCCCGGGAATGATGACGTCGACGTCTTCCATGCTCGCCAGTTCTGTGAGCTCGGCCCGGGTGAATGCGGCTTGGGCGGGTCCCCGTCTACCGACCACGACGATCTCCGAAAACACCCGACGCGGAAAGCACATTTACTGCATGATCCGCAATGTCGGTGCGCCTCAACGCGTCGATTCGACTTGCCAGGATTCGGGTGATGTCGAGTGCGACGTTGCCGTTCCCCACGATCACGACGCGTTCGCCCGACACGTCGAGATGCCGATCCGAGTGCTCGGGGTGACCGTTGTACCACGGCACCACATCCGCAGCGGTGTGGAACCCCGGCAGTCCTTCACCTGGGATGCCCAGTGGCCGTGGGACGGGCGCGCCGGTGGCGTAGACGACCGCATGATGTCGCGCGGCGAGCGTCGTATGGTCGATATCGTCACCGATCGTCACCCCGCCGTGGAAACAAATTGACGGAGACGCGGCGATCTTGTCGAATACGCGCGTGACCGCTTTGATGTGCTGGTGGTCCGGGGCGACGCCGGCACGGACGAGTCCGTAGGGGGTCGGCAACCGATCGATCAACTCGACGTGGACCCCGGTGCCTTTCTCCCGCACCAGCTGGTCTGCGGTGTAGAAGCCGGCAGGCCCGGCGCCGACGATCGCGACGCGGAGGATGTCAGTCACGGTCGGCTCCGCGGGGAAGCGATGCAACGAATGCAGCGTCCCGGTCGGTCAGGTCCACGTCGGTGGCACCACCCGGAGCGCCGATGTCGGCGAAGAACTGCTCGTTGGCCGCCCGGAATGCGACCAGGGGGTCGGGCAGGTCGTGTTCGTTATAGATGGCGCGCTGGGGGCACACCGGAAGGCATGCAGCGCATTCGATGCACTCCTGCGGATTGATGTATGCCATCCGCCCGCCCTCGTAGATGCAGTCGACCGGGCACTCCTGCATGCAGGATTTGTCCAGGCAGTCCACACACGCCTGCGTCACCACGTATGCCATGGCACTCGTCTCCTTCTGAGGTTCAGCGGATGTCGATCGCGCGCTCGGGACAGGCGGCCGCACCCTTGCGGGCCGCTTCCTCCAACTCGGCAGCGATGTCACCGGATCCGATCTGGTTGTAGCCGAAGTCGTCGATCTGGTAGACCTCGGGCGCCGCCATGAAGCATCGCGCGTGCCCTGTGCAGGCGTCTTTGTTCACCTCGATCCTCATGCCGTCACCTCCACGCGGTCCCCGTACGTCCGCCTGTCGGGTCGCGTGACGATCCGCTCGCCCGGGGTGAAGGTCGCGCGCACGCTGGCCCATCCGGCCATCCCTGCCTGATTGGCGTTGCGGTGCGCCGCCGTTTCATCGACCAGGTAGTCCGGCATGCGCACGAGGACCTGACCGACCAGATGTTGGAGGACGTAGCGGGCGAGGTGCATCCCCGGGCAGCGGTGGATGCCGAGGCCGAAGGCGACGTGCCGGTTCGGGAATCGGTCGAGGACGACGGTGTCGGCGTGTGGGAACTCGTCCTCGTCCCAGCACGCGGACGCCTCGCTAACCAGCACCCGGTCACCGGCTTTCATTGGGCAGCCCCCGACCTCGACGTCCTGGGCGACCGTGCGGCCGTGTCCGAGGACCGGCGGGTACCGGCGCAGGAATTCGTCGACCGCAGTGCCCCACAGTTCCGGGTTTCGCCGGAGTTCCTCGCGATGGTCGGGGTGTTGGTGTAGGTGCACGAGGGTCGAGGTGGACCCGGATGCGGTGGTGTCGACGCCGCCGGCGATGAGGAGGCGCACCATCGCCTCTGCCATCTCGGCCGTCATGGGCTCGCCGTCTATCTTTTGGGCGACCAGATAGGACATGGCGTCCTCACGCGGCGCTCCATCCGCCAGTTCCCGGCGGCGGATCGCGATCTCTTCAGTGATGCGGCGCGCCTGGAATACGGCGATATCGGCGAACGCTTTCTGGGCTCGTTCCGATTCCGGCGGATAGCCCACGGCATCGTGGAAGCTTTCGCTGATCCGGCGCCAGTCTTCACTCGGGAAGCCGAGCCACTCCAGAACGACCGCTCCGATCACGGGCGATGCCAAGTCGTAGACGAGGTCGCATTCACCGCTTTCGATGACCTGGTCGATGTGCCAGTCCACCCAGTAGCGGGCGCGCGCACTGAGCGGTCCCTCCTGCACCTTCTGCAGCGACAGCACGCCGTTGAGCAGACGGCGGTAAGGCAGGAAGTCCGGCGGGTCGAGTTCTTCGGGGACCTGAATCTTGAACGGGGACGGCGGAATACTCAGGTTTGTCAGATCGGGTGTCTCGGGGTTCCGGGTCGTGGTGAACGACTTGTAGTCCTGGAACACCGTCGACACGTGCTCATGCTTGGTCACGATCCAGTAGCCGCCGTGTTCCTCCGACCACGCCACAGGGCAGGTGTTCCGCAACTCCCGGTAGGCGTCCTCCGGAGAGATTCCGTTGGCCAGGAAGTGGTGGTTGAAGTCGACGGCGCTGCGCTGCTGCTGATCAGGTTCGGTCGTCACGGGTCCTCCGCTGGGCTCGTTGTGTGCGACGGTGATTCGGCGCGGATGTACATGGCGCCCATTTTGGATCAGAATGTCTCAATACTAAGTGGCTGCCGTCACATGTCAAGCAGTCATCACCGCCCGGTCCATTGCGGGGCCCGTCGCTCGAGGAACGATCGCACCCCCTCACGGGCATCCTCCGCCGCCATCACCGGCTCCCAGGCAGAGTCTTGTTCACTCCAGCCGTCGGCGTATGTCCAGCTCGCGCTAGCCCCCGCGATTCGCTTAGTCGCCGCGACTGCCAACGGTCCGTTCCGTGCGATCCGGTCGGCGAGCCGGAGTGCCGCCTGGAATGCTTCGCCGTCCGGCACTGCCCGGGTGATGAGACCGAGGGCGGCGGCACGCTCGCCGCCGATAGGGTCGCCGGTCAGCAACATCTCCATCGCGACCGCGTACGGGATCCGGCGGGGAAGCAGCAGTGCGCCGCCCCCGCCCGCGACGAGCGACAGCTGGACCTCGGGCAGTCCGAATTTCGCGGTCGTGCCTGCGACGACGAGGTCGCAGGCGAGCATCAGCTCGAATCCGCCGGCGAGCGCCCACCCTTCCACCGCCGCAATCACAGGTTTACGCGGCGCAGACTTCGTGATTCCGCACAGCCCGCGGTCGCCGACGACCGGCCATTCCCCGCGTTGCCATGCCGCGAGATCCATCCCCGACGAGAAGCACCCGCCAGCGCCCGTGATGACGGCGACGCGCAGATCGTCGTCGGCATCGAGCTCGTCGACGGCGGCCGCCACCGCATGCGCGACAGACTCGTCGATCGCGTTCCGCACCTCGGGACGATTGATGGTGATGACCTGCACCGACTCCCTACGTTCGACCAGAACCCCAGCGGACATCAGCGCTTCACCAACTGAAGGTCGGAGCTGTTGCGATCCCAGGTCGACGGCGTGCATCCCTCGTCCCGGAGCTGGAACTTCAGCACTCGACCCACCGGATTCTTGGGCAGCGCGTCCCGGAATTCGACATATCGGGGCACCGCGAAGTACGGGACGTGGTCGATCGACCACGTACACAACTCCTCCGCCGTCAGAGTGGCGCCGGGAGTGAGGACGACAGTTACCTTGACGTCGTCCTCGGCGATCTCACTCGGGACCGAGTGCACGGCGACTTCGGCGATGTCGGGGTGGCGCAGGAACGTTGACTCCATCTCGAAGCTGGAGATGTTCTCGCCGCCCCGCCGCAGGTAGTCCTTCTTCCGGTCCGCGAAGAAGAAGTTTCCTTGCTCGTCGAAGCGCCCCAGATCGCCCGTGTGGAACCAGAGGTTGCGCATGACTGCGGCGGTGGCCTCGGGGCGATTCCAGTACCCCTCGAACATCACGTGTGGCCGTTTCGGCCGCGCCACGATCTCTCCGACCTCGCCGGGCGGCAGTTCCCGGTCCGCCTCGTCTACGATGCGGACGTCGAAGTCGTCGTTACGACGGCCGCAGGCGTCGGGCACCGGGTTCCCAGACAATGGTGCCGACACGATCATCGCGGCTTCGGAATTGCCGTAGCCGGGAGCGCCCGCCACTTCGACACCGAATCGCTCCCGCCAGGCCCGCACCATGTCCTGCCGGAACGGTGCGCCGAGGGCGATTCGCAATTTGCCGTAGCACCGCGTCATCGCATCGGTCTCGGGCATCTGGGCGATCAGGGGGATCATCACGCCGAGGAGGCTGACCATCCTCGCATCGCTGCGCTCGATCTCATCCCAAAAGCGCGACACCGAGAAGCGCGGATAGACGCTGATGGTCCCCCGGAGCATCGCGGTCGACAGGACGGACCCAGCCGCGGCATTGACGTGAAAGAGCGGCAAGGGTGTCCACAGTGTCTCGTCCGCACGGCGCGTCGACATCGCGGTGACCTGTCGAGCCAAATTGCCGGCATAGTTGTGGCTGATCATGCAGCCCTTCGCCGGTCCTGTCGTGCCCGCGGTGTAGATCAGCATCGAGAGATCAGACGGGTCGGGCGCCGAGCCCGGGTCACGGGTATCCCCGCTGTCGAGGTCGTCGAGATCCGCGACCCGTAGTCGGCTGTACCGCCCGCTGGCCGGCAGCGGCCCGCGCACGTACAGGTGCGCAACATCGGGCAGACCCTGCGATACAGCGAGAATGCGTTCGGCGTAGTCGGATTCGGCGATGACAAGCCGAGCACGCGCGTCAGCGATCTGATGCCGGAGGAATTCGCCTTTGTACGCAGTGTTGACGGGAACGCTCACGGCGCCGGCGGCATTGATCGCAAACCAGGAAGTCACGGCGTCGAGACTGTTGTCGAGGACCGTGACCACGGTGTCGCCGCCGCCGATGCCTCGGGCACGCAGTCCATTGGCCATACTCATAACCCGAGTGAAGAATGACGCGTACGTAGTGGCGTCTCCGCTGAAATCGAGAAACACGGTATCCGGCGACATCTCAGCCGCGATTCGGAGTACCCCCGTCGTCGTGACCTGTTCCCCTGTCGACCAACCGGGGGAAAATGCCGTTTGGGCCATGCAACTCTCCTTCGTCTGTCGTATCGGGGTCGGTCGCGGGACGGGCGACAGACCCTTCCATATTTTGATACGAATGGTCTCAGCGTAAGGCGGGTCACATAGTCGGTCAAGAAGCGGTAAGCAGTCGTTCTCTACGTATGACGCGGGCTGCCTTCGGCATCCATGCCACCCGGCCTCGCGAGCGCCCCCACTGCCATCGCGCCGTTAACCTTGGTCGTCAGGCGGCCCTCTGTGTCATAGACGGCTACCCGCACGAAAGCGAGGCTGCGACCAATTCGGTCGACCTGCGCGTCGAAGGCCAACGGGGCAATGTTCGGGAGATGGAACTCCGACGTCAGCGTCGCGGTGACCGGTAGTCGGTCACCCGAGATCGAACGCACGGTCACGGCCCCGAAACAATGGTCGGCCGCCGCCAGGACCAATCCGCCGTGGACTGCCCCGTTCGGATTGAGGGGCCATGGCGAGCCAGCCATGACGAACGAGGCGCGGCCGACGTCGATCCGTGTGCATTCGAGCCCAAGACAAGCGCTGACGGCCATCCCGTTGGCCCAATCCAGCCACAAGCGTTCGTCGGCGCCGGGACGCGGAGGTGTGATGGCGGTATCAAACATGAATGCATCCTAGACTTCTGTGAACGATAGTTCACACGGTTGTCACCCGAGTATGTTCGCGACCCCGGGTGCCCCCGGAACATGCCTAGCGGGCACCGGCCTACGGGGCCCATGCCCGCTACGAGGAGGGGATCCGCTCAGCTCAGGCGGCAGCCGGCTCCGGCAGAGGAAGTTCCTCGCGTCCCGTCCTCTTGGATAGAGTCACGAGCCCCAGCAGCGCCAGCGAAACCGCAGCGGTCGCCGCAGGCACACTGGCGAACATGAAGATCGCCTTCGAGCTCATGCCCGAACTAAGCATGAGCCCACCGATTGCTGGTCCGACCACCGAGCCGACACGTCCGATGCCATATGCCCATCCGATTCCGGTCGAGCGCATAGGTGACGGGTAGATCGATGCCGCAACCGCCGTGACACAGATTTGCGTGCCGATCGCGCCGAAACCAACTGCGAAGATCGCGAAGAGCATGGGCACCAGGTTCCCCAGGGTCATGGAGGTGACGAGGATGGCAACGGCGGCGAGAAGGAAGCCCGCGACCAGCATCGAGTACTTTGCGCGGACGCGGTCATAGAAGATGCCGAACAGCGAGCCACCAACCAGGCCGCCGAACGTGCACAGTGTCGACGACGCGACGGCGAGCTGGGAGTCCAGACCGGCGTTTGCGAAAACGGAGGGCAACCAGCTGAAGATGAAGAGGCTCAACAAAAGTGCGCTGAAGAAGACGCACCATAGGAGAACGGTGCTCACGGCTCTACCATCGGTGAACAACGATCGAAGTGGGGCTTTGACCGTGTCCTTCTGCGGTACGAAGAAATCGTCTTCAGGATTGACCGTGACAGTCTCGTCAATCTTGGAGAGGGACTCGATGATAATTTCCCGCGGAGCCCGAGTGGCGACGAGGAACTGGATGGACTCAGGAAGCATCCGCACTGAGATTGCCACGAGGACAACCGAGCAGAGGCCGCCTAGAACAAAGACAGACGGCCAGCCGAACGCCGGGATCATCAGCGTAGCCACGAACCCACCGATGAATCCGCCGCCGGCAAGTCCGCAGCTCACTGCGGTCACCAGCACTGTGCGCGACCGCGCCGGCGCCAACTCCGAGCCCAACGCAAGAAGGATCGATGGGACGGCGCCGAGTCCGAGGCCTGCGATGAACCGAAGTACCGCCATCTGTTCTACGTTCTGGGCGAACGCCGCAGCGAACGTGAAGAGACCGAAGAGTAGCGAGCCGGCGATCAGCATCCTCCGCCGGCCGAAGCGGTCCGCCAACGGAGCAATGAACAAAGAGCTCAAAATCATGCCGATGAGCCCGGCGAGAACCACTGGGGTAAAGGTCGACGGCGCGATTCCCCAATCCTTCGAGATTGCAGGCGTTACGAAACCTAGAGTGAGACTGTCGAATCCATCAACAAGACCCAGTGCGACAGTAAGGATCAAGGCGCGCTTCTGGGTCTTCGATATCGGCGCGTCGTCCACAATCTGCTGAACATTGTGAGTGCGTGCTGACTGCATGGGCTTTCCTTCACGGAAGGGCGCGGTGCCAGGGTGAACGGGGTGGAACAATCACCGAACCTCGCTGCTGCATGTTCGGTGCAAAGCCATGGGACGGGTGGAGCCGCGGAGTAACCGCAGAGACGCGCCTAGCCCCCGGCGCATTGCCGCAGATCAATACAAAGCATGGGCCGAAGAGTCAGCGTCATGATTTGAATCCCTGCGTTCTGCGGGAGCCGCGCCTCTCGTCTTTCTGAGCTTGCGTGTATCATTATTAAGTGACCCAGAGCACAAAGTCAACGCTTTGCCTCGGGTCATCGGACGTCGCGGGTGGAAGCGCCGCAGCCCGGAGGCCCTCTGCGACGCAGGCGCAGCATCGATGCAGCAAGTCCGCATACAGGGGCGACCGTGTCGTCGGTGCCGGTGGAGACCCATTGCGCTTCCGCACCGTCGATGTTGCGCTTTGGCAAGCCGGCCCACAAAGTGCGCCCACCAGGGAAGGCGACGCATGCCGCCGTCGCTCAGGACGCTAGATGCAGCGCCGAGGCTTGATGGCTACCGACTGGTGCGCTCGCAGCGATGCCGGGGAACTCCTGGGCACCCACTTGCCGTGACCACCGACTGATGGAGGTTGGGGCGACCGCGGCAACGAATTCCATGGCCGCACTGCGGGTCGAGGCATTCCCGCCCGCCGGCCTGACCAGCGCCGTACTACGCGCCGTTTGAATTAGCGGATCGCCGTACAGCGACCACGCTCGCCCGCGGTCAACCTTCGCCCAACCCGATGACTACTCTTCCAACCACACGTTGCATATAATTTGATTCCGCCCGTCTCAGTATATTGTGCGAGGCGATGCGCGGCCCGGACGCCACTCGCCAGGAGAGGCGTCATTTGCCCGTTCGCCCGGATCCATTCACAGGAAGTTGGAAGTCGGATGAAGTTCGATCTGGAAGGAAAGGCCATCCTGATCACTGGGGGCGCCTCCGGTATCGGCATGGCGGTCTCACGGGCCGCGGCCGAACAGGGCATGTCGATCGCTGTACTGGACGTCAACGCCGAGGCAGTTGAAAGCGCGACGACCGAACTGCGGGAACGTGGCGTACAGTGTCACGGGCTCACCGTCGACGTGTCAGACTCGGCCGCTGTGGCCTGGGCAGTCGAAGCGGCGGAAACCCAGTTGGGGTCGCTCGCGGGAATGGTCGCCTGTGCAGGCGTCTCCCAGAACACGCCGGTCGTCGATATGCCGGACGAGGAGTGGGACCGCGTTGTGAATGTCAACCTGCGGGGTGTATTCGCGACCTCCCGCGAGGTGGGTCGCCGCATGGTTGAGCGCCAGCGAGGATCGATTGTGATTATCGGGTCTACCGATAGCATCGGGGGGCACTTGAACCATTCAGCGTACGCGGCCACCAAGCATGCGGTAGCCGGATTCGCCAAAAGCGCCGCAATCGAGTGGGGCCGCGCGGGCGTTCGGGTCAACGTCGTGGCCCCCGGAGGTGTTGACACTCCATTGCTTCGCCGAGCCCATGACGACGCGTCCATCACGCGTCGCCTGTTGTATAACGTCCCCCTCGGTCGACTTTCCCAGCCCGAAGAACAGGCAAGCGCATGCATGTTCTTGCTTTCGGATGCGGCATCGTACGTCAGCGGAACGACCCTGTGCGTCGATGGTGGGCTGACAACAGGATTCTTCTACAACGACCAGGTGAGCTGATCGTGCGGAGCGCCGAGTGGACAGCACCTTTCGCGGCCCTCTTCGCCGAACACGAGCACCGTGTCGCTGTGAACACCGCCGCGAAAGCCCTCCCTGGTCCGTCCGCCGCACACGCTGACACCATGCCCGACTTCCTACCTGTGACCTCACGCTGGTCACCGCTATCGTCTCGCGACTGTTCGACTGCGCCATCGTGACGATCCCTGCTCAAGCCCCTCCCTCGGAACGGAACAGCCCATGATGACAAACCGCAGACTGGTTCCTCCGGTCGCCACCGAGCCCCATGCCCTGGATGACCTGCGTGCCGAAGTCCGTGACTTTCTCTCCGACCAACTCGCCCGACGCGAGATCTGCCGACAGGTCGACTCGTGGCTGACAGGCTGGGACGAGGACTTCACACGCGCACTGGCGGCACGCGGATGGCTTGGCATGACTGTGCCCGTCGAGTACGGCGGCCACGGTCGTAGCCACTTTGAGAGGTTCGGTGTTACCGAGGAACTCCTGGCAGCAGGGGCACCCGTCGCCGCACACTGGATCGCGGACCGGCAGATCGTACCCTCGCTGCTCAAGTACGGCACCGAGATCCAGAAGCGGAAGTATCTTCCGGCAATCGCGAACGGGCAGTGTTACTTCGGCATCGGTATGAGTGAGCCCGACTCGGGTTCGGACCTGGCGAGTGTGCGCACCAAGGCCACCCGCGTCGACGGGGGCTGGTCCGTTACCGGTGCCAAGGTGTGGACCTCCGGTGCACACAGGGCCGACACGTTCATCTGCCTCGCCCGCACCACCCCGGTCGATCCCACGCAGCGTCACAGCGGACTGAGCCAGTTCATCGTTGACCTGCGCTCCGACGGCATCGACATCCGGCCCATCATCTCAATGAACGGGCAACACCACTTCAACGAAGTTCTCCTCGACGACGTGTTCGTCGAAGATGACATGGTGTTCGGCGAGATCGGTAACGGATGGCAGCAGGTCACCTCCGAACTGAGCTTCGAACGCAGCGGTCCGGAGCGCTTCCTGTCCACGTTCACGCTGCTCGCCGAGACCGCAGAGCAGATGCGCCAGGAGACCTTGCCCCGGCACTGCGACCTGGGGCGCTACGTCGCGAGAATCGCTGGATTGCACCAGATGTCGACTGCAGTCGCAAGTGCACTCGAACGGGATGAGCCCGCCGATACCGCCGCAGCCCTGGTCAAAGTCCTTGGCACGTCCACCGAAGGCGACATCTCCGATTTCGCGGACCTACTTACCGGTGATTGCACAGCAGACCAGGTCGAATACCAAACGATGCTGAACGACGCAATAGTTCAACGCCCCGGATTTACGCTTCGCGGCGGCACCAACGAGGTCTTGCGCGGGGTAGTCGCGCGAGGATTGGGGATGCGCTGATGCCCACACCAACCACCGTCGACCAGGATCTCGTAGAGATGATGACCTCGGTATTCGCGAGCCACCGGGAACACCACGCAGCCACAATCGGCACCGCCACACTGGATACGGGACTATGGAACCAACTTAAGGATCTCGGCCTGGTCCGACTCACAGGCCGGGAAGAAAACGGCGGTAGCGGCGCCAGCTGGTTCGAAGCAGCGGAACTGCTGCGTGCCACCGCGTGGAACGGCGTCCGCGTACCTCTTCCCGAACACGACTTGCTTGCCTGCTGGTTGCTCGACGTCGCCGGACTTGCCGGCGACGAAAGACGCCGCACCGTCTGCGTGCTCGACGACAACGGAAACGCGTCCGGTGTGCCGTGGGCCGCGACGTCCGAGAAAGTGGTGACTGTGTGGCGGAATTCCGGAACCTACCGAGTTGCAGACGTCGAGACATCCGCGCTGACAGTCGCCACCGGCACAAACCTGGCGAACGAACCGCGCGACACCGTCACCGCCGACATCACGACCCTCGCGGGTACACCAGTTCCCGACGCCGTGATTGATCAACTCCGGCTGCGCGGCGCCCTTGTTCGCGGTCTGCAAGTATGCGCGGCGCTCGAACGCATCCTCGATCTGTCAATCGTCCACACCACCGAACGCGTCCAATTCGGACGGGCGCTCGCCAAGTTCCAAGCCGTACAGAACCTCGTCGCTGACATCGCCGCCGAAACCTCGCTTGCTCGTGCCGCCACCGATGCGGCCCTCACCCAGGCAGTTCGCACCGACTGGTCGGGAACGAGTCTCGAGTTTCTCATCGCCGTCGCCCGATCGTGCGCCGGCCACGCTGCGTCAGTCGTCGTCCGAAACGCCCATCAGGTTCATGGGGCGATCGGAACGACCCGCGAGCACCGCTTGCACGAGTTCACGAACTCTGCCCTGGCGTGGCGTTCGGAATTCGGCTCCGTCCACCATTGGGACGACACGCTCACCACCGCCGCCGTTACCGCCGGCCGCAAAGACCTCTGGGGACTCATCACCGGATGACGGCACCCCAGGTCCTACCGCCCAGATCTGCCGAAAGATCTCCGTGGTCAGGCAATGTGTTTCGACACGCTCATTATGGCACCCCTTCCAACACTGCACCGGTGCCCTAGATCGCAAGCCGGCAGCTTCTACAGCTGATCAGATCCCCCACCGACACACAGACCGAATTCGGCGCTGCCCCGGGCACGAGAACTACGTTGTCTACCTCTGTGCCTCCAATCGATACTCACCTACCTCGTGACGCGAGAGGCGCAGGACACAGACCACACCCGTGCCTACCCGCGTCGACCACCACCCAGAGAAAAGGACAGACAATGGCTGACCTCGAATACACCGTCGAGAACGGCATCGGAACCATCCTCCTCAACCGTCCACAACGCAAGAACGCCTTCACCCTCGACATGCTCGATCAGTGGGCTGAGGCCCTGAGGTCAGCTCGCATCGACCCGGGTGTCCGCGTCGTCCGCGTCACCGGGACCGGCGGCGCGTTTTGCGCGGGCGTCGACCTCGACGACTTCGCCGAAATCACCTCGACCCTTGGTCGCCAAGAGGTTCTGCACAACCGCGTCCACCGTGTCGCCGCAGCGGCAATGGAACTTGACAAGCCCCTCATCGCCGCAGTCGACGGGGTCGCCGTCGGCGCCGGCATGGATATGGCCCTTGCCTGCGACATCCGCCTCGCCTCCACCCGCGCACGGTTCTCCGAAGCCTACGTTCGCGTCGGCCTCATCCCTGGTGACGGCGGCGCCCACCTGCTTCCCCGCATCGTCGGGCAGGCCCGGGCACTCGAACTGCTGTGGACGGGACGTTTCGTCGAGGCAGAGGAAGCCCTCGACCTCGGAATCGTTCTGTCGCTGCACAGTCCCGACGACCTCTCCGCCGCAGTCGACGACCTCTGCCGGCGTCTGGCTGACGGGCCTCCCGTCGCCATCCGTGCGATCAAACGCCTTGTTCGCAACGGCGAACGAGCCGACTTCATGACCTCGCTGTCGATGGTCGCCGCCGAACAGGCGGTCGTCCAGTCAACGCGAGACTCCGCAGAAGCAGCCGCGGCCTTCCACAGCAAGAGAACGCCCACATTCGTCGGCGAATAGCCTCTCGCCTCAAAACCGTTTCTTATGAAGGGGCAGGGAGTCGCCCGAGAGGAGGACAGGGGCCGATCCGGGGCGCGTTCTAGCCGGGCCCACCGGACAGAACTACGACATCCGGACCCTCTCCCGTGACACCGACGTGCAGCATCGCCCCCGTCATCGGCCGGCACCAGCATCGATCGCATTCCACCCACCTTGGCCTTCAGTGAAAGAGGTGTCGATTTCACCGCTCGACTTTGCTGTCGCCACTGTCAGCACACGTCGGGTCGGGAATCTGGGAACAGTCACGTTGATCGAAAGAATCAGCGGCGCTCCATATTGGTTTGGAGCACACGGCGGCGTAACACCTATGGGGTTGTGCACGTTTCAGGCGGCAACACCGCTCGCGGTAACTTTCCACCAGACCGTGAATCGGCCGGCCATCTCGGTGCGCCACTCGGGCGCGGTCAGTCGGTACCGGCGGGGCCGGAAATGCGGTGTGATCGAGCTGAAAGGGGACAGGAATCGTTGCGCGTGCGCGGACCGATTTGAGGCGTTTCATCGCCCGCCTCCGCTATCGGGTCGGCTGATGGGAATTCTCGGCCCGGTTGTTCAACGACTTGGATCTGCGATGCTCGGCCAAGGCCAGCGAATCGCGGTGGGCGATGCTGTAGCTGGTCAGCTTGTCGGTAACGATCACCCGAGGCACATATTGCATACCCTTGAGCAGCTTACGGAAGAATCGATTGGCGGCGTTGCCGTTTCGGCGCGACTGGATCAGCACGTCCAGCACGCTGCCGTGCTGGTCAACCGCCCGCCACAGGTAGTGCTGGCTGCCGTTGATGCGGATGAAGACCTCGTCGAGGTACCACTTGTCACCGGGCCGCGCCCGCGGTCGGCCCAGCTGGTTGGCGTATGTCTGCCCGAACTTGGCGCACCACCGCCGGATCGTCTCGTAGCTGACAGGACACCGCGTTCTAGCATCATCTCCTCGACTTCGCGGAAGCTGAGCGGGAACCAGAAGTACAAACACATGCAGTGGTTGATGATCTCCACCGGGTAGCGGTGGCCCTTGTACGACGGAATTGCTGTCGTCACGCCACCGCTCCTCCCAGTTCGCCAAACTCGCCAACGTGACAGTGCCCCGAACAGACTCTGATGCAACGATTCCGAAAAGTTGGCATCAACATCCAAGCCATCCGCAACGCCGTACTGCACGACCTGACCAAAGAAATCGACGCCGCATCCCTCGCGGCCCTACTCGGCTACACCCCCAACACCATGAACATCCACGCTGCCCGCGCGGCAATCCCAATGGGCAGCTACCCCGCGATCAAAGCAACCCAAACGATGAGCGAGTTCCCATCCAGGAGATCTCGACAGAAGTTGATAAGGCCCTTATCCAATCGACTGCTCCGTATTTCATCAGATGCATCATCGGCTTCATGCAGGAAACCGTGGGAGGTCTGCTCCTCGGCGGGCGAGTAGAGGCTACTCGAATGTCGACCTGAATTTCGGTAGTGCGTGTCCGTTTTCGAGGAACGGGCTACGGAATTCGGGCGCTGCCCGCACCCACGTATTTCAGGTGGTGAACCTCGTCGAGGACCTTGACCACCTCGGCGAAGGTGCCCGGGTCGGTCAGTACGTCATTGGATTCGGCGATGGTGAGTGCGGCCGAGTCGAGGGTTCCGCGGTCCAGCAGCATCAGGGCGAGTTCGGCGGGGTTGTTTCGGCAGCGGTAGATCACCCCGTCGACGCTGGGGTCGGCGTCGAGGATCTGATGGCGGGTGGTGCGGGACCAGGTGTAGGCGCCACGGTCACAGCCCACCAACGTCCCCGATAGGTTCAGCGATCGCAGGCCGCCGTCCAGGAGGGAGGCGACGATGATCTCGCGGCCGAGGACCACGCGGGTGTGGGTCTTGCCGGCGAGCCGTTTCCGGCGCACGATCCCCGACCGGGGAATGGGGATGTCGCGCAGGATGCCTTCCGCGACGGCACCGGCCAGGGACAGTGCCACGTACAGGTACCCGCCGTGAGAGTCGTCGATCGGCTCAAACCGACCCTGCAACGGTCACCGAGTATGCGGATCCCTTTGGCATTGAACGAGTTCGGCGGGTAGGAGGAGCCGGTACCGGAGATCCGGTGCAGGGCAGTGCCCGCGGGGATCACCCTGGTCTGCGGGGGTCGACCGTTGTAGCGCTCGCTCACCGGTGTCAGTCCATGCCCATCTGCTCGGCCGCCACCATCAACTCCACCTCGGCCTCGGTCAGCGTGTGCGCGGCAAGGCGGTCCACCGGTCGTTGGTCACCGATCAATGGGTTCTCGGTGAACCACCAGTCCAAGGTCCCCCACGGGTCGAGGTCGCACTCCATCAGCCGGTTCGCGTGCTCGGCGACCGGGCGGATCTGTTTACGCTCGCGGTCGAACTGGAACAGCGGATACCGGTACTGGTTGCCGACCTTCAGCCCGAGGAGTTGACGGGTCTTCCGTTTGGCGTTGGCCAGGGCCCGATTCACATTCCCGGACGGGGAGAGGATCTCGGAGACCTCCGTCGAGGAGATCGTGTCGCCCGACAGTGACAGCGGGGACGCGTAGGTAAGGTTGCCCGTCGCGGTCTCCAGTTCGACCGTGCCGCGTCTATATGACTCGGTGTCCGCTGTGACGGTCGGGGCCGGATCGGCGAGACCGCGTACCGAACGCGGTGCCCGGTCACCCGCGCCGCCCCTGGTGAGGGCGGCGCGGGTGGCACGGGGTAGCCGCTGCAGTTGGATGGTGACCACGTCGGCGTCGCTGGTGTCGAACAATGCCCGCATCACCACACCGCCGGTGTCGGCGAGATCGGCGGCGTCCAATGCGGTGCGGAACGCGTCGGTGAGCCAGTGCAAGTCCAGCCCCGTGGCCCGTAGATCGAACCGAAGCTCGAAATCCACCTCGATGCCGCCGTCCCGCGACGTCGCCTCGAACGACGAGACCACGCTCGCGATCTCTCGCTGCCACTCAGCGGTGCTCTTCGGGCGTTCCCGGACCGCGCCGCCGGCTCCCCGGCCACCGACAATCGAGTGCGGCGCGACGCGGTTCCCCGCACGAACAGACATCGACGGGCCGTGGGGGGAACGTCCGGAGGCGACAACGCCGCGGCGGGGCGAGTGAATGCCCGCCGCCTTGGACACCACCCGACCGGTCACCGCACTCCGATTCACCGTCCGCCCGCGCTCAGGCTGTGCGTGGACGCTGTCTTTCCTCATGACGTGCTCCCACCGAAACTACGTTCTTTACGATATTGATAAGTGTAAGTATCGTAAGGTCAGCTGTCCAGTGTGGAGCAATGGCCGGGACCACACCACCTGAGGATTCCGTCGCACAATCGAACGAGAAGCCGACGCATCCTGCCGGAGGTGAACAATGCGCCCCGACGAAACGGTACCGGTACCCACACCCGTGCGGTGGCGCCTGCGGCCGTGGAGCCGCAACCACCTGATGCGCAGCGACCGCGTCGAGGCCACCCTGGTCCTGCTCGCCTCGATACTGGTCCTGCTCATGGTTCCCGTCGCCACCGCGTTCGGCACCTCAACGCACACCCGACTGCAGCACCAAACCGAGGCACTGCGCGCCGACGTGCACCAGGTGCCGGCCGTCCTGCTCGAGGACAGCTATCCCGCACCCGACACCACCGAATACTCGCTGCGCGCCAACGGCACCCGGGACACGGCCCGCGCCCGGTGGCCGACATCCCACGGGGACCGCACCGCCGCAGTGCCCACCCATAACCCGGCGAAGGCCGGTCAGACGGTCACCATCAGCGTCGACGCCGACGGCAACCTCACCGGCCCCCTCCCCAGCACCCGGGACAACACCGTGGTGGCGGTGACCGCTGGATGCGGAGTCTGGGCACTCGCCGCCGGTGCCATCGCCTTCCCCACCGTCCTCGCACACCTACTGTTGAATCGACACCGCTTGCGGCACTGGGCACACGAGTGGAAACAGTTCGACAAGCCACCGAGATAATCCTCGATATCGGCCGGATATCCGCGAGGGAGGCGGGGCGCCGCACCGCCCACACCGCCCGCGAGTGGTCTACTCATTGTGATGACCGCACGGATCACCGAACCGGAGGTCGGTCTCAGCTTTCGTCCGGTGCAACAAGTTCGATGTCACCATCGTCGGCGAACACCAGAGTGCCGTCATCCGTCGCGACGGCCCACCGGCGCACGGGCGCCCACTCGTGACGGGCACCAGTACCCACTTCTGCGGCGTAGTCGTCGACCACCACACCGGACACCCACGCCGAACGAGCACCGCCGGCCCGGACTCGGACCCGTGCCCCCGGCACGATCGGGCCACGATTCTCCTTCGGCGTGTCGGCCATGGAAATGATTGTGACATCCCCACCCCAGTGGCGCCGACCGAGCACAACCCCCGCCGGGATGAGTGACAACGTGAGACAAAGTCCCAGCCCCACGAAGACGGCAGAGCGTACCTCAGCCCGCTTCCTGCACCACCGCGCCCCGCCTGCGATGCGGCGCGCCCGGCGACCGTGACCCCCGAGCTGTGCCCGCGTCCGGTCGGTGCGCCGGGTGTCCCCGCGGTCAGCGTGGCTCGCAGTTCCCGCACCCGGAGCCCGGACAACTCGTCGAAAGAGTGTGCCTGCACCTCGCAGGACCGCAGAGCATCCACAAGCTCGGGTTCGTCGTCGACGAACGCCGACAACCACCGCCCCATCGCCCGGCAATGGCTGGTCTTGACCTCGACGGCCGGACGATGATCACCACGAGACCGACACAGCAGTGCGTCCGGACGGAAAGCCGTTCCCGCCGAGTCACATCCGGGTCTGCTCCGCGTACAAGACGGGCCGTCGAATACACCACCACGAACCCCAACACCGCTGCCACCTCCACCAGATCCCGGCCGTGCTCGACCACTGCCGCCCGTCCGACATGTCGAAGAACCGCTGCCACCTCCTGCCGACGGCTCCCACCCGTGTCACCGGCGGTCAGCAGGTGTGCGAATGCCGACAGGTCCCCCAGGTCATCAGCGGCGACCTGGGGGTGCCCGGACGGAAGTCGGACCAATTGTCCAACCTGGCCTGCCCTAGCCGCAGCAAGCTGGTCCATTGGTATGAATAACTCAGAGGCATTGGCAATTGAGGCGCAAGAAACGCTACCGTTCGTGACCAGTGACCTGAGTCACTCCACAAACTTCCGTGATCGGCACAGCCCCGCCGGCACGGCGCAGGAGGCGAACGTGAAAATCAAGGATGCTGTGCCCGGCACGGAGGCGACGGAGTCGACCCGAAATGGGTCCTCCCGCGCCCAGATCTTGTCCATGCCCTGGCCGTGGTACCTCGTCCTCGTCGGGGTCGGTCTGGGTGCTGTCTACACCGGCACGCTCCCGGAGAACATCTTCGGTGGTCTGGCCATCGCGATGATCATCGGCTGCGGCCTGTTCTGGATCGGGGACCGCACCCCGGCATTGTCCGCGATCGGAGGCGGGCCGCTGTTGTGCGTCTTCGCGCCGGCCCTGGCCGTGTACTTCGGAGTGGTTCCGGAGAGCTTCTCGGACATCGTCAAGAACTGGTTCACCGGGTACGGATTCGTCGAGATCCTGGTGGCGTCGATCATCGCCGGCAGCATCCTCGGGATGGACCGCCGATTCCTGATCAAGGCAGGTGGCCGGTTCTGCGCGGTGATTGTGGTGGCATTCGCGCTGGTGGTCACCATCATCGGGACGATCGCCGCAGCAACCGGTTTCGGATTCAAGACCGCAATCCTCGACGTCACGATCCCGATCATGGCCGGCGGCATCTCCGGGGGTGCGATCCCGCTGTCGCAGATGTACGCCGACACGATCGGTGGTGACGCCCAGCAGTACATGTCCAGCATCGTGCCGCCGATCATCTGCGCGAACCTGCTGTGCATCGTGCTGGCATCGGTCTATGCCAACCTGACCCGTCGACGCACCAAGCTGTTCGTCGGCTTCAACGGCCACGGTGAGATGCTGCGGATCAAGGCCACCCCGGAGCAGGTCGCCGCGCTGACCGACAAGCGTCCGCTGACGATCAGCGGCCTCGGCACCGGCCTGCTGATGACCGGTGCCATCTACCTCGTCGGCGCGATGCTGCAGGCCGCGGTTCCGCCGGTGCACCTCTACGCCTGGGTCATCCTGCTCACCGCGGCGATCAAGCTGTCGGGTGTGCTGCCGCAGGAGGTCGAGGAGTCGACGACCGAGTGGTACCAATTCGTGGCCAAGCTGTGGGTGCCGGCAGCGTTGGTCGGCATCGGGGTATCCCTGATCGACATAGAGCAGATCGCCGAACTCGTTTCCCGCCCTGCCTATCTCGCATTCACCGTCGCCACCGTGCTGACCACCGCGTTGACCGCCGGGTTCGTGGGTTGGCTGCTGAAGTTGTACTTCGTGGAGTCCTCGATCACCGCCGGCCTGTGCATGACCGACCTCGGCGGGTCCGGCGACATCGCCACCCTTGGCACCACCCGGCGCATGCACCTGTTGCCGTTCGCGCAGATCACCTCGCGCCTCGGCGGCGGGCTGGTACTGCTGTCGGCTTCGGGTTTCCTGGCCTACTTCTACGGCTGATTTCTGCGGTCTGCCGATGTCGTCGGCGCGAACGTATTCGATGAGGAGAAAGAAAACACATGGGTAAGACGCTGGCCGAGAAGGTCTGGGACAGACACATAGTTTACCGAGGGGAGGGCGAACCGGACCTGCTCTACATCGACATGCACCTGCTCCACGAGGTGAATACACCGCAGGCGTTCGACGGTCTCCGGGCGAGAGGTCGCACGGTGCGGCGCCCGGACCTGACGCTGGGCACCGAGGACCACAACACCCCGACCGTGGCCGTGGACAAGGAGATCGTCGACCCCGCGGCCCGCGAACAGGTGTCGCTGATGCGCAAGAACTGCGCCGAGTTCGGGATCGAGTTGTTCCGCCTCGGTGAGGAGCATCAGGGCATCGTGCACGTCATCGGTCCCGAACTCGGCCTGTCCCATCCGGGTTCGACGATCGTGTGCTGTGATTCGCACACCGCCACCCAGGGCGCGTTCGGGGCGCTGGCGTTCGGGATCGGTACCAGTCAGGTCGAGCACGTGCTGGCGACGCAGACCCTGCCGATGGGACGGCTGAAGAACATGGCGGTAACCGTGAACGGATCGCTGCCCGAGGGAGTGACGGCCAAGGATCTGATCCTGGCGATCATCGCCCGCGTCGGCACCGCGGGCGGGCAGGGCCACATCATCGAATACCGCGGCCAGGCCATCGAGGAGCTGTCGATGGAGGGCCGGATGACGGTGTGCAACATGTCCGTCGAGGCCGGATCCAGGGCAGGGATGATCGCCCCGGACGAGAAGACCTTCGAGTATCTGCACGGTCGTCCCGCCGCCCCGACCGGGGCCGCATGGGACGCCGAAGTGGCGTACTGGCGCACCCTGTTCAGCGACGACGACGCCGTCTTCGACAAGGAAGTCGTCATCGACGCCGCCACCCTGACCCCGTTCGTGTCCTGGGGCACCACGCCCGCGCAGGCAGGTCCGCTCGGTGATCCGGTCCCGCATCCGGACCAGTTTCCCGACCCGGTCGAGCGGGCCGCCGTGCAGCGCGCCCAGGCCTACATGGACATCACCCCCGGACGCCCGGTCCGCGGGCTCCCGGTCGATGTCGTGTTCATCGGATCATGCACCAACAGCCGCATCGAGGACCTGCGGGAAGTCGCACGCGTCCTCGACGGAAGGAAGGTCGCACCCGGGGTCGAGTTGATGATCGTGCCCGGATCGATGAAAGTGCGTCAGCAAGCGATCGACGAAGGCCTGAACGAGGTGTTCGAGGCCGCCGGGGCGGGACTGCGGTTCGCCGGGTGCTCGATGTGCGCGGCTCTGAACGAGGACCGCCTCACACCCGGTCAACGGGCCGCATCGACGAATAACCGCAACTTCGAGGGCCGCCAGGGCAAGGGCTCGCGCACCCACATCGTCTCGCCAGCGGTTGCCGCCGCGACCGCGGTGGCCGGCCACCTGGCCGCACCCGCCGACTTGAACTGACTCCCCCACCGTTTTCGAATCGAGGACCATCGTGCAACCGTTCACCGTGCACACCGGCGTCGCCGCACCCCTGCGGCGCACCGACGTCGACACCGACCAGATCATCCCCGTCCGCTTCCTCACCCACAGCTCCCGGACCGGGTTCTCCGACAAGCTCTTCCACGACTGGCGCGAAGAGCCCGACTTCGTCCTCAACGACCCCGCGTACGCCGGATCGACCATCCTGATCGCCGGCCGGGACTTCGGCACCGGATCGTCGCGGGAATACGCGGTATGGGCGTTGCAGAACTACGGATTCCGGGCTGTGATCGCGCCACGGTTCGGGGACATCTTCCGCGGCAACGCCCTCACCAACGGCCTACTCACCGTGGTGTTGCCGACCGAGATCATCGAGCAACTCTGGTTACTGCTCGAGGCCGACCAGGGCCACCAGGTCACCATCGACCTCGTCGAACGGCGGGTGCGGGCGGGTGAGATCACCGCGGCGTTTGAACTCGACGACAACACCCGGTGGCGGTTGCTCGAGGGACTCGATCACATCGACCTGACCCTCACTCACGCCGCCACGATCAGCGACTTCGAGCATCAGCGGCGCCCCGCACTGCCGGCTACCACCCTGCTTCGCTGACCACAGCGATTCGTTGACCACAGTGTTGGACGGGCCGAGACCCTCAGGGCGTCTCGGTCCGCTTCTTTTCCAGCAACGGCACGATCCGCGGGGCGATACGGCGGCTGAGTACCAGTTCCGACTGGGTACGCAGGACCCCCTCGGTGGCGATCATCTCCTGCAGCACCCGCTCGAAGTCTTCGTGATCCTTGGCCACCACCCGGCACAGCAGATCACCCTTTCCGGCAACGGAATTGACCTCGAGCACCTCAGGGATGGTGGCCAGATGCTGACAGGTGGCGTCCATCATCGACTGCGCGATGTCCAGGTGCACGAACGCCAGGATGGAGTACCCGAGCGCGGTCGGTTGCATCTGCGGGCGGTAACTGGTGATCACCCCCTCGCGGGAGAACTTGTCGAGCCGCGACTGCACAGTGCCGCGCGCGACGTTGAGGCGGCGGGCGTACTCACGCACCCCGGCCTTGGGTTCCTCGACGATCAGCTTCAACAGATCGAGATCCAACTTGTCCAAGGGAGTGGTCAACTGCATCGCCCCATTGTGCCCGCTACAACGCTCAGACAGAACCGGACCGGACCGATTGCTCAAACTTTGATTCCAGTCAACTACCACTAGCCCACCGGGGGCAGATTCCTACACCGCCCCCCTATTTTGAAGAATGGAGAACTCGATGTCCCAGCAAGCCTCTCCGGTCTCGCCGGCCCTCCACCGCCAGGCGCCTGTCACGGCCGTCCAGCGCGATCGTGCCGCGCTGTTGACGTCCCTGTCGCAGGTTTCCGATGTCTCCTGCGCGGTCGCCGACGCACTCGACCAGCTGGGTGTCGGTGCCGCGGTCGGTGCCGGTACCCTCGCACCCCTGCGCCGAGGGCAGCGGATCTGCGGGCCAGCGGTGACGTTGCGGTACCGGCAACTGACCGGCGACGTCGCCTACAACAGGGCGGACGGACTCGGTACCCGCCTCGGCGACCGAGACCTCTACAGCAGCGCCCGCCCCGGTGACGTGGCAGTGTTCGACTGCCCCGCCCCCGCCGACACCGCGGTCGTGGGTGCGCTGTCGGCGCAATGGGCACTGCTGGCCGGACTCGCCGGGTGCATTGTCGGTGGCGCGGTGCGTGATTCGGTATCCATCGTCGACAGCGGCCTGCCGGTCTGGTCGGTGGCCCGAGCCCCGCAGGCCGCCCGGTTCCGCTACGCCACCGAATCGATCGGCGAACCGGTCCGGCTGGCCGGACGCCTGATCCACCCGGGCGACATCATCGTCGCCGATGACGACGGGGTCGCCGTCATCCCGGCCGACCGCATGTTCGACGTGGTGAAGATCTGCGTGGAAGCCGACCGGGTCGAGCACGAACTGCTCGCCCAGTTGCGGTCGAGCGACTCGATCGCCGACCTGATGGGCAAGCTGCGGCAACGACCGGTCAGGGTGTTCGACCGCTGACCCGCGGCCGACTCTCAGCACCGCGGAAGGTAGTTGTCGACATTGCGGAGTTTGACGTCCTCGTAGCCGCGCACCAGATCCGCGGCCTCCGCGGCGGCGACCGACGTCTCGTACGTGCTCGCATCCAGCGCACGCGCCAATCCCAGCACCATCTGCTCGTACTGGGCGACGAGGCGTCGTTCGAGCCCCCGCACCAGGGCGTATCCGAACGGATCCCACCGCGTGCCCCGCAGCCGCTTACCCTTCGCCAGCACACGGAGTGCAGCGTGGCTGCGGGGGCCGAGACCGACTTATTCTTCCGGCCCAACGCCTCGAGGACCGGGGGATGCAGCTTGTAAGTGAGGTTGCCGCCGCCGGGCACCTCGGCTCGCACGGCCTCGCGGAAGGCGGGGTCGGTGAGCATGCGGGCGACCTCGTATTCGTCCTTGTAGGCCATCAGCTGATATTCATCGTTGGCGGGGGCTGCGCTTGGCTGTCCCCCAAGACAACCCACGCCGCCACTGGCAGCCACAGATGCTCTCGGCCCGCGACTTCCGGCCGACGGTGTCACTCACGAAACAGCTGCAGCTGTGGTCACCCCTCGGGGGGCGCGGCCCCTCAGTGGTTTTTCCACCGCCCAGGGTCGGTCTACCCGGCGGATCCTGGCGTGCTCGGGTCGGCAGTGAGGTCGTCGGTGTTGGCGAAGACCAGGCGACCGTCGTCGAGGGCGACAGCCCACCGATGCACCGGAGCACAGGCGTGCCCGCGCTCCTCGGTGTCGGTCAGCTCGGCGTAGTCCTCGACGATCCGACCGGTCTGCGCCGATTCGGACGGCCGGCGCACCAGCACCCGTGCGCCCGCGCCGAGCGGACCGGGTTCGGGTCTCGGACTGTGATCCTTCTTCTCGGACATCGGTCTGCGCCTTCCCGTCGGGCTACACGCCGCGGCTGCCGGCGTGCTCTCCCTGACCTCCGCCAAGGTCGGCGGACTGACGGGCGTGTTCATCTCGGTCACCACCGTCCCCGCCGCGGGGAACATCGCGCTCGGGGCGGCGTTCGGAGTCGGCTCGGCGATCTGGGGCAGCACCCTGCAGCTACTGCTGAACCTGACCGGGATGGCACTGGCCGGATGGGCCACGCTCAGTCTGCAGCAGGCGGTGTGGTCACGGATCTCGGTGCGCCGCGCCAAGGCCCTCACCCGCCCACACCGCATGCTCTAACCCACCCCCGCTCCGGCCCGCCCGCCCGCGCCTGCTAATTCCCACCCCGCGCCGGCATACCGCCGCCGTCCGAGTCACCATCGCCCGCCACCAACGGCGGATGAATCCACGAGGGCGTGATCCTTCTGGGCCAGCAACGGGCACGATTCCACCAACGCAGCCCACGCCCCCAGAGCACCGGCCCGGCCTGAACCCTGTCACCACCGCCTGGGCAGGTCGCTCACGCTGTGGCGATGCCCAGCGTGAGCATGTCGAGCTGCCGCACACGCTGGGGTGACGCACCGGAAGTAGGTGACCGCCGACGCCGCCGAACGCGCGGAAAGCGAGCACTGGGCGACGATGTGAACGTCCCGGCCGAACGTCTCCGGGCGGAGGTTCCGGCGCTGCAGGAGCAACCGTTCGAGGCGCGTCGGATGGCCGACCCACTGATTGCCCGGTACCCCGCTGTCGGTGACCGGAAGGACGCCTCGGCGAGGTGACTACCGGGCATCTGCCGACACGACGTTCGCCGCGCTCGGTGTCCGTGAACCACTGGTGAAAGCACTCGCCGACAAGAAGCAGCCGCTGAGGCGCTGCACCTTAAGGACTCCGTCCTGTCGATTGCAGAGTGGGTTCGCGGAGCGGCCAGCGAATCCCGTGGCTCCGCCGTCGAATGTCGGTGCCGCAGGCTAGCGTCGAGTGGGTACCCGGCAGCTGAGGAGCAGCGATGAGCGCGGTCACGACGAATCAACCACTCGGCACCCCCACCTGGATCGACCTGGGCATTCCCGACCTCGACCGGGCGATGACCTTCTACGGGGCGGTCTTCGGCTGGGAGTTCGACGTGGGGCCCGAGGAGTACGGGCGGTACACGATGTGTCTGCTCGGCGGCAGGAAGGTTGCCGCGCTGATGCCGAATCCCGACGAGAACGCCACCGAGTTCTGGTGGAACGTCTACCTGGCGACCGACGATCTCGATGCGACGGTCGCTCGGTCCGCAGCCGCGGGCGGCACGGTGCTGATGGAGCCCATGGACATCGCCGACCAGGGTCGGATGGCGATGGTGCGGGATCCGTCCGGTGCGCAGTTCGGCCTGTGGCAGGGGCGGGCGCACGTCGGCTGCGAGCTCGTGAACGAGCCGAACACGTTGTTGCGCAACGACTTGGTGACCCCGAATCCCGGCCCGGCGCGGGACTTCTACGCGGCGGTGTTCGACTTCACGCTGGACGGGAACGACGACCTGCCCGGAGTGGACTTCACCTTCCTGCGCAGGCCGGATGGGCACGAGATCGGTGGCATCGTGGGCGACCCGGCCGCCGCGGAGTCCTCCTGGGGCACGCTCTTCCAGGTTGCCGATGCGAACGCCGCCGTTGCCGCCGCCCGGGCCAACGGGGGCACCGCGCAGGACCCGACGGACATGCCGTACGGGCGGACCGCCGATGTCACCGATCCGTTCGGGGCGACGTTCACGGTAGGTTCCCCTCTGCCGGGTGGGCAGGGGTAGAGGGGTCTCGGAGAAGTAGCTATCCGGTTCGGGAAGTGCGGGCGCTGGTCGAAGCGTCGCGTCCGAGTGAGGAAAGGACGTGCCGGTCTGTGGGTGGTTCCCGAGGTGAAGTGGGCTCCCGCGGTTGGGGCAGTCGATGACAACCTCGGTCTGACGTGCAAATCCCGCATAGCGAACTGCGCGAACGGCACTGAACGCGATGCTGTGAAGTCCCATCACCCGCCCCGGTGTCGCGCAGGTCGGCACCGACGGCTGTCCTACATCGCTGCTCCGTGTGTGGGATGGGCGGGCCAGCCGCGCCGGCGCGCGGTGCCGACGGATCGGGCCAGGTCACGGTGCAGGAGCCGAGTTGGTGACCAGTCAATGAACGACGCCATGTCACGGTGACTCGCCCGCGATCGGGCGCAGTGCACGGACAGCCAGCGGTCGGGGTCGTCCGCGATCATCGCCGGCCACGTGTCGGCGTCTTCAAATCGATCCGGTCGCCCCCGTCGACGGGGTCTCCCTCGAGCACCGATGTGAGTTTGTCGAGGTCGCCCGCAAGTGGCCGGAGCAACGGTGTCGGGGACGTCCCCAACGCGGCGTCGAGCTGGTCGGCGAGCACGTCATCGCCGGTCCAGTCCCGCACGCGCAGCGCCGCCGCACTCGGTGGCCACCTCCCGCGCACCGCCTCGACGATCGTCGATCACGATGGCGAGGGCGTCGCCAACCATCTGCACCACCTCGCCAGTCAGTCGGCCGGCCGCGCACCGGGTCCACGATCGCGGGCGGGCCGTGCGACCTCACCGGAGCCCCGAGCAACTCACCCGGATGCCGAGCGGGAGCCGGCCGTCGAATATACACACGAAGCTCACGTGAAGATCTGATCAACACAAGGACATCATTCGACCCGAATGGTTAAGCTCTGCATGCCTTTTCGTTTCGGTTGCAGTACGGACTGAATGGGGATTCGCATGACGAACATCAGCACAGCTCGACCCGGATACAAACCCTTCACCCGCCTGGCGGCGGTCGCAGGTATCGCCGTACTTGCCATGGTGATGGGTAACGGCACCGCCTCGGCAGGAGTCGACAACTCCAGCTCCGTCATCGACGCGGACGGCAACCGCATCGAGGTCCTGCAGGGCGACACCCAGTACCATGCCGTCCCGCCACTCGACGGCGTACCGACCAGCGTCGAATTCTTCCACAACGGCTACGCCGCGGTGAACATCAGCGGCCCCGACGCCGCCGACTTCGAGGGCACCAAGCTCACCGTCGGCTACCAGATCGGCTACCCGATCGCGCTGGCCGGCGCGACCATCGTCCTCAATTCGCCCGGCCTCGGATTCGCGATCGGGTCGGACACCGGCATCGACCTGGGGCTCGTCCCCGACTTTACCCTCGATCTGAGCGCCGGAACCAACGCCGAGCTGGCCGGTGACATCATCCCGTCGCAGGAGCTGGACATCGACCTGGAGCCGGGCGGTATCACCGAGGTCCCGCTGCTCGAGGATCAGGAGTTCGACGGACCCGAGGCGCTGGTGCGGATGCAGGGCGTTCACGGGTCCATCTCCGGCGCCATCGGAGCAGTCACCATCCGGCCATACGCGAAGGCCGTCACCGAAAACGGTGACACCGTCATGACATACGGTGTGCCGCAGAAACTCAACTAGGTATGAGGTAGCCGCACGGCCGGGTGCCGGGTTGAGGAGGGCCGTCGGGGCAAATCCGGCGGCCCCTTCCGCGCGAGTCGCGTCGAGCGGGCCGCACATATCTGCACACGTGCGCTCGGCGACGAGCGCCTTCGTGGCCAGTGCAATTCATACAGCTCGGCGCGCAACCGGTGGCGAGGCAGTGGCCACCCCAGCGCATTCGGCGAGTTGGCCAAGGGAAGATCGCGCCTCCGCCACATTGGTGCCGCGCCACCGCGTCGAAAGTCATGCGTCGAGCAACGCGCCGAGCTTCGCGGTCGCCGCACGCTCGACGAGCAACGGTACGAAATCCCGAATCGGGCATCCGACGAAGTAGGCGACCGCCTCCCCTACCGCGGTCCCGACCATCTCCCGCGACGCGGCCGGGAACTTGTTCAGCAACCGTACGGTGACCTGCGAAAGCTGGCGTTCTTCCTCCGCGGAGTTCATACCCAAAGCCTGCGCGCCCCCGGTCGCCCCGTCAATCCGTCACGTCGCGGCGCCGGAACCGAGTGCGGGCCCGGCCCGCCGACACGCGGGAATCCCCGCACACCGGGTGTGCGGGGATTCCCGCTGAGTGGTGGCGTCGCCTAGTCGATGCCGACCACCTCCTGCGCGATGGCGGCCAGCCTGGTCTGGGCGGTGGAGACGACGCTGTGCCGGTTCTTGTGCGCCTCCTCGTACGCCACGATCGCCCGCACGTCGCCTGGCTCGGTGAGGTCCTGGATCGCGGCGGCCGCCTTCGTGACGCTGAGTTCGTCGTAGTCGTCGATCGGCAGCTCCCCGGGCTCGAGGACACCGGTGGCGGTGCGGGCGGAGTGGATGACCCCGGCGACGCCACCGGCGCCCTCCCGGCGGGTGACCTGTTCGGCGGTCTCGAGGGCCGCGTCGCGGGAGGCTGTCAGGGTCTTGACCGCGACGTCCCCGGCCCGGGCGCTGCGGCTGAGGAGCTCGTTCAGGGCGGGTGGGGTGGTGCGGACGGTGTCGAGGGCGCGGTCCAGGCCGCGTGTGGACCAGGTGACGGGTCCGTGGACCAGCCGCACCGCGGCGCCGGCGGCGGCCTGCAACGGGGTGCGGCGCAACGCCTCCGGGCCACCGAGGGCGTCTTCGGCGAGCACGGTGGTCAACCAATCCACGGTGGCGGAGTGGGCGGCGATCAACCGGGACGCAAGGTTTTCGATGTCGCTCTCCCCGGCGGCGACGGCGAGGGCCTTGATGTAGCGGGCACGGTCGAGGAGCTGGTGTTCGAGGGCCAGATCGCCGAACAGCGCTTCGTCGAATGGTTGGGCCTGCTCGGTCAGGGCCTTGACCACGGCGGCGGCGCGGCCGAGGAACGGGCCGATCAGCTCGGGGACACCGCCGAGTTGGCGGATTGCGGCGTCGATGGCCTCGGCCCGGGAGCGGCCGTTGGCGGCGTTCTCCGACAGTTCTCGGCGTACCGCGTCGGTGCGGGCCTGGACGATGCGGGTTTCGGCGACCTGGATTTCGGTGTGGGTGAGATCGAGGACCGTGCGCAGCTGGGCAAGCAGGGTGGTCGTGTCGGGTGTGCTCATGCGGGTGTGCCCCTTCGGAGTTGATGGCATGGACGGTTGCACCCTGGCCGCGTACCCCGCCGAGGCCGACGGCAGCCCGGGCCGGGCCACTGTTCAACCGTTGTTAGCACCGCCGACCGAGCATGTTCAATCCGCGTCCGCACCATCGGTCGATTCCCGGGTCGGCAAAAACGAAAAGCGGGTGACACACCATTTCCGGCGCAACCCGGTCCCACGAGTAGGACGCTCGGGGTGGGCGACAGTTGACGCCCCGCCCAGGGCCAGCGCAGCACCGCAGCGGGACCTCGGTCAACGTGGTCCTGATTATTCGACGGGCCTGGCGGGCAGTCTGGATTCATGAGCACGGCGCAGCAAGAACGGGAAGACAAGTACGACGTCGGCGCCGACTTCGCGGTACCGAACCTGGACGACCTCGTCCCACCGGGCGGTCGGCTCGAGGAAGACACCGTCACCCTCGACACCCAATACTTCGACACCACGGACCGGGACCTGCTCCGCCAGCACGTCACGTTGCGGCGCCGATCCGGGGACACCGACGCCGGGTGGCAGCTGAAGGTGCCCGACCGCAAGGCGCGCACCGAAATCCGAGTGCCGCTCACCGCGGACGACTCGATGCCCAGCGAGCTGGCCGCCCTGGTCTCGGGGGTCGCGCTCGGCAAACCGGTACACCCGGTGGCGACGATCTCGACCGTCCGGCGCCGCCGCCGGATGCTCGACTCGGACGGGAACCTGCTCACCGAGGTCGCCGACGACACGGTCCGGGCCACCGCGGCCGCCGCCTCGGCCGGGGACGGCGCGGTCGCCAGCGACTGGCGCGAGGTGGAGGTCGAACTGGGCGAGAGAGGCGACGGGACACTACTCGAGGCGATCGGCAAACGACTGACCCGGGACGACGCCCACCCGTCCCGGTACCCGTCGAAACTGTCCCGGGCGCTGAACCCGAACGATCCGAGCCCCGCCGACGACGACTCCGGCGCGGAGGCGGTCCGGGAGCTGTTGACCGCCTACCTCGACACCCAGGTGCAGGCGATCGTCGGCGGCGACGTGTGGCTGCGCCGCGGGTTGGACCCGATCCACGCCACCCGGGTCGGCATCCGACGGTTCCGCAGCACCCTGCGGGTGTTCAAGAAAATGCTGGACCCCGCCGCCCGGACGCACCTCGACGAGGAACTGTCCTGGTACGCGGGGGTGCTCGGTGAGGTCCGGGACCGGCGGGTCCAACGCGCCCGGTTCGCCGCCGCGGTCACCGACCTACCCGACGAGCTGGTACTCGGTCCGGTCGCCGCCCGGATCGAGAACGACCTGCTCGCCGAACAACTCCGATACCGGGCCGAGCTCATGGAAACCGTCGACAGCGACCGGTACCGGGCGGTGCTCGCCGCGCTGGCGCGGTGGCGCACCGCACCGCCGCTGACCGAGGACGGCGACGACGAGGCCCTGCACCGCGCCCGGAAGGCCGCGAAGCGGGCCCGCTACGCCGCCGAGCTCACCCGCGGGCTGGTCGGGAAGAAGAAGGGCAAGAAGCGGGTCGCCGCATACAAGAAGGTCCAGAAGGTTCTCGGGGAGCACCAGGACAGCGTGGTGGCCCTGGGCACCCTCCGCGCCCTCGGGGCCCGCGCCGGGAGCACCGACGGCGAGAACGGGTTCACCTTCGGGCTGCTCTACGGGCTCGAGCTGCAGGCCGCCCGCCGTGCCCGCGACGACGCCGCCCGGCTCGCCACCTGATCCGCGTTCCGCAGTGCGCACCGGCGAGGATGCGGTGGCCCGTCGTTTGCGGACCGACACACTCCGGTACCGGGCGTCGCCCGACCCGCGCCCGCCCATGCCCGGAGCCGACGACGGTGCATCACCGTCGGGGGGTCGCGGGCGGGCCATTCAGCCGGGCAGATCTCGCGCCTCGGCACGGAGGCCGCCCGGACAGGGATGTGAGAAACGGACATTTCGGGAACACCAGGTGGGCAGTGTCCAGTACCGGCCGGGCGGCAAGTACCTCGATCCAGGCCCATCCTGATCGCGGCACCTCGCGTCCCAGCCACGGGTGACCGATCCATACCGAGAACAGCGGGTGGGAGATGTCGGACGGCAGTGACGATCGGGCGCGGGACGACGACGAGTGGAACTATCGCGCCCGCCACGAGGCGGAAACCCAACGACTCGACCGAAACTGGGCGGCGCTGCTCCAGGAACTCCCCGTCGTGCGGACCGGCGTGCAACTGCTCACCGGGTACCTGCTGACGTTGCCGTTCCAGCAGCGATTCACGGACCTGACGGACTTCGCGAGGTCGGGACCTACCCCGTTACCGTCGCCCTGTCGGTCCTATCGACGATGCTGCTGACCCCGGGATGCCGTCACGTCAGCAGCGCGGTGACCCGCAGCGAGGTCCGTCACCATCCACGGCGGTAATACCGGTAGTGACACACGTCACACAGATCTGAGGTTGGCTGGTGTAACGCTTCCGGCCCTCCCCGACACCGTTCGAGTAGCCGCAGACGCTGGGCCCGCGGCACTCGAATGAGGACCACCCACCATGATCGCCACACAGCTTCACCCGATCACCCGCTCCGCCACCAGCACCTCCTCCTGGAAGCGACTGGCTGCCGTCGCCGCCGCGACCGTCGCACTCGGCCTCGTCCCAGTGGCCGCCGCCGCCGCCACCACCGCACCCTCGAACGCCGCGCAACCCGTCGCCGCAGCCGTCACCCACGACAGCCCGCTCGACCGCGACAACGACATCCAGCAGCAACGCCAGCACGACCGCCAGCGTGACCAGCGGCAGGACCGTCGCGCCGAAACCATCGTCCTCGACGAGATTCTGGCCGGCTGGAACAGCGGCAGCTCCCAGCTGTAGCAGCCGCCTATCCCGGGGGTGCCAGCGGCGACCAGCTGCTCCCCCATCAGGGCCTGACGGCCTGACATCCGACGTCACCACTGTTTGAGAAACCGGCGAGAAGGCAACCATGAGCACCATCGACACCCGCACCACCGAGACGAACACCAGCACGGCAACAACATTCGGCAGAACCGTCGACCTGACCGGTGCGCTGATTCGCGCAGCGATCGCTCACGGCGAACACGAGAAGCGCACCGGTTCAGCGGACCCGAACTGGCCCCACTGGTACGCCGCCTACATGGTCGCCGAACAGGCGGGGACGGAGCCGCCCCGCTAACCGTCCTCGACACCACCCACCGATCAACCCGTCACCCCTGCACCACCCACCAAGGAGAACGTCATGTCCACGATCCACCTGCACCAGACCACCACCGCGACACCCGAACAATTCCTCGACGCACTCACCGACTTCGGGCCCGGCCGCGAGGCGGTCTTCGGCAACAGCGCCGACAACTACCTCCAGGTACACGAACTCGGCACCACTCAGGCCGACGTCACCGAGGGCTCGGGCGGGGCCTGGGAACGCCTGCGCTACGACTGGACCGACCCCCACCGCATCGTCATGACGACCACCGACTCCAACCTGTGGGGCGGCAACTCCGGCCACACCTACACCCTCACCCCGCGCCCCGACGGGACCACCGACGTCGACGCCGTCGTGGTCCGCGACGGCAAGAACCTCAAAGGACGAGCGCTCGGGGCCGTGCTCGGCGTCTTCGGCAGCCGCGTCCTGGGAAAGGCGTTCGACAAGACCGTCGCGGCCATCGAGGCCCGCAACCACACCCCGCGGACGGCGAACAACATTTAGACCCCACGGTCGCGCCGTCGAGCACCGCAACCACGGTGCCCGGCGGCGCCACCGTGTCCGACATTCCGTAGCAGTGGAGGTAGGTAGGCCGGCGACGTCCGCGTCGGGCCCACCGTCACGGTGTCGACGAGGGCGGTGTCTTCGCCGGCGTCCGGCGTCCCCGCACCGGCTTCGCCGCAGGGGTGGGAGTCTTTGCTTCGGCCGCGGTTCCGGGTCCGGTCGACGGCTCGCCGGTCCCTTGCTTATCCGGTCTGGTGCCGAGTTTGAGTTGATCGAGGACCAGCGCCGTCCCGCCGACCGCGGCCACGATCGGCCACTGCACCACACCGGTCACCGCGACCGCACCCATGGTCGACACGGCCGCAGGCGTCGAATGACTTCCACGCCGGGCACCCTCCGCAGCCCCGACGGCCGCACCCTTCATGCTGCCGACCAGACCGCCGACCGCAGCTCCACCGACCGCGCCGAGGGTGGCCGTCGCAGCCTCACCCGCTCCGGGTCGCCACCCGTACCGTACCGCTCACCAAATTCATAGCCTTTCGCCCCACTTCACCATCGCCGAGATCGACGACGCCGCCGATCCTGTCCGACCGGAAGTACCCACCGATCGTCCGCCTGAACAGGTCGCGGGCCTGTCTGTCCGCCTCTCACTCCCCCGGGGATGTGACCGGCTTGGGCGCCAACTCCGGTTCCGCAGGGCGGCCGGAGCTGGGATCGATGGTGAGGTCCTCGGAGTCGGCGAAGATCAGGCGACCGTCGTCGAGCGCGACCGCCCACCGATGCGCCGGCGCCCACTCGCAACCAGTGCCCCCGGATTCGGTCAGCACCGCGACGTCCTCGACGACCTCACCGGTGACGTCCGCTTCAGCCCTCCTGCGGACCAACACCCGGGCACCGATCGTCAACTCCGGGCCGCGAACCAGCCTGCTACCGCTTCTGTGGGCCATCTGCTGCACCTCGTTTGCTCGGTGAACCCGGGGTTGGAGCATAAGCACCCTCACCTCCAGCAGGCGACCCGAAAACCCGGCCCCTCCGACCATCGCCGGTTACTCACCGGTACAATCGTTTTGGTTCGTCTCGCCGCTCTTGCCAGGTTCCCGGTGGTGGTGCACCATCACTTCCGTGCGCAGTCCACGCTGGCCCTCGACCGCCCCACCGCCGTGCGCCGGTGACCGGGTGCACGGTCACCGACAGCTGAGCGCACACCCCCACCTGACCCTGGAACTGGTGCGGATCACGGCGTACCCGTCCGGGCTCCCGGTGCAGCTGGCCCTGACCGCGACCGGTCGACCGGCACGACGCGCCCTGCACCAGACCCGGCCGCTGACCGACCTCGCGGTCCCGTCGGCCCGGTGGTCCTCTCTGAACGTGTGGGCCGGAACCGCCGACCTCGCGGTCGCGGACCCATACCTTGCCCCGCCGGGATCTGCAGGCCACCGCCACCGGCATCTGCACCTACCGCAGCGAGCCGCTGTATTGGCTGCCCGTCCCGCCACCGGTACGGACGGTGACCCTGACCGCCGAGCGGCCGCAGATCGGGTTACCCGCCAGCATGACCACCGTGAACCTGGCGGTGATCGCACCTCTATCGACACCCCGCCGCACCTGATTCACGATTCCGGTCACCGGCCGGACGGTCGCCTGATACCGCGCAGTTCCGGGGACTTGGCGATCAGTCGGGCCACCAGCTGATGCGCCTCGGCGACTTCTCAGCCGTGATCCTCAGAGGACCTGCCGTCAGTGTCACCCTGGTGCGAGTGTGCGAGTTTGCGAGTTGGAGTGCTGTCGGCGTCGTAGGACCGGGCCAGCGCCACCGGCGCAAAGCTGCTCCCTGATCACGTCCATCTCACGGCACTACATTCGAGGGCCCCTAACCGAACACCGACACTAGTCGGGATCGGAGAGCCTACTTGGCAACCACGCTGCCGCCTGCGAATCGCAGCGATACCCGACTCTTGCGCCGTAGACACCCATAACGCTGTGACCGGGGTCGATGTTCAGGGACCGCCACTCCGCTACCGGGGTTTCTTCTCGGCGACCGCGGTCGCCGGGTGCACGGCGACCAGGCCGAGGCCTTGGCGTCGCTTGCAGAGCCGAGCCAGCTCCCGATACGCGGCCTCACCGAGCAACTCGGTCAGCTCCGGCGCATACGACTGCCACACCGCCTTCGCGCCGACGTGCGCGTCCGGCGAGCCGGAGCAGTACCAGTCCAGATCCGCGCCGCCCTCACCCCACCCGCGCCGGTCGTACTCGCTGATCGTCGTCTTCAGGACCTGCTCGCCGTCGGGTCGCTCCACCCATTCCTGGGTGCGCCGGATCGGCAGCTGCCAGCACACGTCCGGCTTCACCTCGAGCGGCTCGATGCCACGCTCGAGCGCCATCGAGTGCAGCGCGCACCCGATGCCACCCTCGAAGCCGGGACGGTTGAGGAAGATGCATGCACCCTTGTATCGGCGGGTCCGCAGCGCCGGCTCGTCGTCGAGCTCGTCCTCCTCGATGTACCCCTTCTTCCCGAGACCCTGCTTCATGAACTGCCAGTCCTCGGGTCTGAGCAGCTTCACCGACTCGTGCAACCTCTCGACATCCTCCTCGTCCGAGAAGAACGCGCCATGCGAGCAGCAACCGTCGTCGGGTCGACCCGCGATGATGCCCTGGCAGGCCGGGGTGCCGAACACGCAGGTCCAGTGCGAGAGGAGCCACGTCATGTCCGCGGCGATGAGATGCTCGGCGTCGTCGGGATCGAGGAACTCCACCCACTCCCGAGTGAAGTCGAGCCCAACCTCGGGGCTCGGCGTCATCTTGTCCGACGGCCCCGGAATACCTGCTGCCACAAACCCCCACGGTAGCCGACCCACGTAACAAACAAGGACTGATTCGATCCCCGTCCGAAAGCGAACGACGCCCGACCCGAATCTCGCCGACACCCCCATGGACCACCGCCGTGATATCCGGTCGGTCACCCCCGGACCCGTTGCCGCGCAACGGAAGCAACGCTCATCGGCACGGCCCAAGACGTCCGGCACCCGGTCAGCCCGCGAGGACCGTTTCAAGAGCCCGGCGGGGCGCGGCTACCCCATGTGGAAGCGCAGCTCCCGGTGTGGCCCGGTGCGAAATTCGCCGGACCTGTGGACGCAGGTCCGGGCTGTTCCACGTAGCCCGCGCTGCGCGGCCCACGCCTGCATGCGCTCCGAGATCACCCGGGGCCGCAACCGAGCGACGACCCATCCTCACCGAGGCGACTCATCGTTGCAGGCTCAGCGCCCCCACACGGAGACTGGAAGGGCGCCAGCTCTCCACCCCCGCGCAGGGCACTCGCCGAGGGAGTGATCAAACGGTGTTCGACAAATTCAGCGGCCAAGCACGCCACGTCGTCGTGCTCGCCTCCGACGCGGCCCGCACCCACCACCACAACCACCTCGGCGAACACCTCCTCACCGGCATCCACGCCGCCGGCGGCCCCACCGGTGCCACCCTGGGGAATCACCGGCCCCCACCTCGACACCGCTCTCGACGAGATCCCCGCCTACCCGAACACCGACCCCGGATGTGCCGGTCCCCCCTCCACCCCGACCCTGAAAAAGACCCTCGCCCAAAGCCTGCGGGAAGCCTCCCTACTCGGACACGACACCATCGGCACCGAACACCCCCAACCCCACGAATAGACCCGCACACCCCAGCGACATTCTTGTGGTCGGCCGCAGTCCCGGATCGGGGGGCAGCGCCTGCAGGAGGTCGGCGAAAGGAACCTGCCGGCGGCGGTCACGCAGACGTGCGGGTGGCCTGCGCACCGCCCCATTCCACTCGGTGATGATCTCGCTGGTCGGGGAGTACGGGTCTCTGCTGCGCGTCCGCTCGGAGCCGACAACAACGAAGTGTCGTGCGGGTTCGAGTTGCTCACCGGCGCCGATCTCGGGTCCGAGCCCGTCTCACTGTCTGACGAGGCCCGCGGTTTCCGGATCCTGGTGCTCGCCGCAGTCGCCCAGGACCACCCCCGCCGCCGTGGGCGCCGGGGACCGATGTCCACGGGTACGGACTGCACCCACGGTCGGATCGCGGCCTCGTCGTCATGCCCCCGGCGTCCTCTCCTGTCCGGGCCCTGCCACCGACAAATCGCCAGCGCCCGACTTCCGTGCGCGGCCGGCGCATCCCGACCTCGCCGAGGCACCGCTCCCCCAATCGGGAACCGGCGGTCCGTCACCGCCAGAACGGCCCGTGCGCGGCGGGGCCGGTACCGAGCCGGTAGACGACAGTGGGAACCGGAAAACTGTCCGGGCTCGATATTCGCGGTGCAGCAGGTCGGCGACGAGCTCGTCAGTTCGGTCGGCGATGTTCTCGGGTTGCGGGCGACGGCCGATCCCGAGCCCGGAAATGATCAGGACACGATCGCAGCGCGACCCTCGATTCCCAACGACCACCCGAAATAGTGGTTCCACGCGACCAGGATGTCGCGTCCGCTGTAGTGCCGGAACTGCCTCAACACCACGACCACCGCATCGAAACTGACCTCGTCCCATCGGCGGATCGTGTCGGCGTTTTAGTGCCCGCGCGACCGCGAACACGTATGCATTAACGTCGGGGCTTCGCCGACGCCGGCGCCGTGCTTCCTCGTGAGCGCTTTTCTCCGTCGCGGATCATCTACCTGTCCGCGGTGACGTCGAAACTACTCCGTCAGCGCTGGTCAGGATAGAGATCGTAAGCGATTCCGTCGCCGGGTCCAGCAGCTGGTGGAGGCGTAAAAGTGTGAGTTCGGACCCGACCGGGCACGACCGAGAGGAACCCATCCCAAGATTTCGGCGGAGGTGTCGTCGATGGCAGCATTGCACAGTCAGACCACAACCAATCCCCGCGGTCCGGGAGCTCGTACCCGCGCCCTCGACACCGCCGAGGGGGTGCTCATCGGGATCCGCCGGATCGGGACCGCAGACGCTTTCGACGAACTAGTGAATGCGGCCCGCCGTCACGGCTGTCCGTCTTCACCCTCGCCGAGGCCCTGGTCGCCCTCGCCAGCGGCAACGAGTTGCCCGAGCCCACCGCCGCCCGCGCGGCCCGCACCGAATGGGGCGCACTGTTCTGGCTGAACACCCGAACAGCACCGTTTCCGAGACATAAGCCCTCTGGGTTTCGATGGCCACGTCGGCGGATACTCTACTGACGCTACCTCCCGAGTTCGTTCGGACACACAGCGATTCGGGTGGTAGGGCCCACCAGCTGCGGTGACCGTTGGGCGCTCACTCCGGTTGGTGGGCCACCTCGCCCGCCGCAACCATCGCACACGCAAGAGACACAGCGTGGGGGTCGCAGGGAAGCAACGACCACCGTGCGTGGAACTCGAGCTGCACCAGCAGACCCGGCACCGTGACCGGTCAACGGAAGATCGTCCACACCGCGGCAGCGGCGAGCGCTACGACAACCATGACCATCACAACGTTGACAATATCTTCGTGGTCGGCGAGAAGTTGTTGCATGGCACGAGGTCTCCAGTTCCGGCGGCGATCAGAGCGAGTGAGGGCGAGCGCGAGCGCCGCACGGATCGCTGACCGTATGGACACATCGGCACCGACCATGGCGCACCAGGTTGGCCACGCGGCCGGGATCATGGACCCTGCGTTGGCCCCGAGCGCACCGGCCAGCATGGCGGCGCCGAGAGGAAACCGGCGGCGGTGAGGTCAATGCCACCCTCCCCACCGCCGGGGCGCCGCCGCGAGCACCCACAACGGCCACCGAGCGGAACGGTTGTCCACCGGGACACCTCCGTGGCACTCAGTGTAGAACCACCGAACCGACTTCGCCCCGTTGCCGGACCGCTGGGTGGCGGTGCCGAGTCAGCATTTCCGCGGACGCCGGAGCCGGGCGTCGTCGACCGCACTCCCCGTGTCGAGGGACTGAATCAAGCCAGATCGGTTGGCCCTGACCGGTTTCCGGAAGGGGTGTCGATCGCATCCTTTGATTCCGCTGCGGTGTGTTCCCGCTTTGCTTCAGCTGGCGTGGGCGTGCCGCTGTGGGAGTTGGGTGAGTAGTTGCTCCCATTCGTCGAACCGGACGGCGTCCGGTGTCCGCCGACGGGTCGGGGATCCGGCGGCGAGGTCGACCAAATTCCGGGCGGCACCGAGGACGGTCAGGTGATGACGGCGGGAGACGTCGAGGAGTTCGTCGAATGCCTGGGCGTCGCTGCAGCCGCGGGCGGCCATCAGGATGCCCTTCGCGCTGGCGAGTAGTTCGCGACCGTCGGGGCGCCGGCGGGAAAGAAGACGCGTCGGGCTCGGAACCGGGGTGGGGGGTGATTCTGCGGTGTCCTCGATCATGTGATGTGTCCTTTGCTCTCGTGCATCGACCGGAACGTGCCGGTGTGCCGACAACCATCCCGACCGTGACGTGAATGTGAGCCACGTCACTGACGATGCGTGATCAGTTCTAGCACACCGGCAGCAACCAGCGATCTGCACAAACGTCCAGATACCGGTCGTCGCCCCGCACAAACCTTCGTGGTGGTCATGCGCGACGTGACGGCGTGCAGGTGGCGGGGCGTGGCGTCACCACTGGTCAGGTGGGTAGGGACGAGAGGAGAGTCAGCGCACCGAGGGCCAGTGTGACGATCAATCCCCCGGCGATGGCTCCGCCACTGCCGGCGCGGAGAACGAGGACCTCGCGGTCGCGGGGAACGGGGCGCGGAGGGTGTGCGGTCATCGGTTCTCCTTGACGGTCTGGCTCGTCGCAACGAATTTATCTATGTCGGCGCATATAGATTTTGTTGTACATGTCGGCAGTGAAAAACTCAAGCCGACATTGGTAACCGTGCGGCTCGATCCTCAGCTCTGGCTGGAGACGTGCAGTGCCCATTCAGTCCAGTGCCGCGCTGTCGACACGCGCATCCCCACGCCCCGATGCTCCGGTGTCATTCGTTCGAATGACATGGGCGACCACGGGTCGCGAGTAGCACGCCCGGTAGGACTGGACACCCGGCTGCGGACCCAATCCCACCTGCTGCCGCAGAACGGGTCCCGGCCACCCACTGGGCTCGACCCCGGAAGGTCATATCACCTACCAGAGAACGACAATGGGAGACACGCACCACGCAACCGGACCGCGCTCACGACCACCCACCGACCGAAGCGGTTGAGTCCACGGCACATTCTGCCCCCGAGCGCATGTCGCGGCACCGGACCCTCTAATCTGACGGGTCCGAAGACCCAGAACTCACCGTCCGCGTCATCCCCAAGCAGCCGGACGAATTCACCTGCACCAGTTGCTTCCTCGTCCACCACCGCAGCCGCCTCGCCGACGCCGCGCAACAACTCTGCCGCGACTGCGCCTGAACACGGTCGGACCGACCGAGAAGCGCGGCCGCCCTCAGATTGGCCCGCATCGCACACCCTCGATCGCCGCCGCCACGGCCTGATTCGCCCTCCACGGACCTCCCTGCGGCCTCGCAGGCGACACGAGGTGGGGCGGGCGGGGCTCGAACCCGCGACCAACCGATTACGAGTCCACGGCTCTAACCGACCGAGCTACCGCCCCATCACTGCACTACCCCACTCTCGCGGGACCTGGCGACGGTATCTCCACACCGCCGACCGTCCCCGCTCACGCTCCGGGAGAAGGTCTTCACACGCGGCCAAAGAGCTGCCGCACCCCACCGTTGTCATCAACGGCATACAGCGCCATCCCCAACAGATCGAGAATCCGTTGTGGTGCCCGCACCGCCGCTTCCACCGATCGCGGCTCATCACGCACGACCAGAGCAAACGACACCGACTGATCCGGTTCGCTCGGCATCCGCCGCACGAGCTGCCCGATGGCGGTATCGACATCCAACCCCGGCGCGGAGCTCGCACCCTTGACCTCGACATAGAGCCGGCGTCCGTCCTTGTCGGCAACGATGTCGACGACATCCGTATCGGTGCGGACCGTCCACCCCTGAGACGATAACCACCCCGCGAAGTCCCGAGCCACGCGAGCCTCATCACGTCTCATACCCGACACGGTAAACCGGAAGCCTCAGTTCCGAACAACACCACAGCGCAAAACACATCCGATGCGGCTATGCCACGACTGAGGCATACCCCGGCCGATCATGCGGTGAGATCGACGTCCCCTTCAGGACCTCATCCACGTGATTCATGTAATCGACTGACTGCTAGCGCAATTCGTGTGCACGATGTTTGACGCCGACCAGAACTGGCCACGAAGCGGCTGCCGCCGATCATTCTCCCCGGTGACGGCCGGGTGTCCGCGCAGCCGAATCCGGGTTCGGGTTCGGGGCGGAACGGTAGGAGCCCGGATCGATGGTCAGGTCCTCGGTGTCGGCGAAGACCAGCCGCCCGTCGTCGAGCGCGACCGCCCACCGATGCACCGGCGCCCACTCATGCCCACCACCGCCCGGATCAGTCACCGCCGCGTAATCCTCGACAACCTCACCGGTGAGATCGACCCCGGAACTCCGGCGGACCAGCACCCGGACACCAACCGTCAACTCCGGGCCACCTACCGGCCGGTTGCCACTGTCTCGGGCCATGCTGACACACCTCTTCGCTCGGCGAAACTCCCGAAATCGAGCATAAGCACCACCCGACCCGGTACGCGACCCGACCACCATCCAAGATCGAGAACACCGCCGAAGCAGTCGGCTGTCATGGACCGCCGCCGCCCGACGGCAGCTCCGGGTCACCGAACTGTGGCGGATTCCCCCTTTTCGTCTGACCCTCGCTCGCCGCCACCCTCTTCGCCGGAGCCGCCGCAGCGGCTGCAGCGGTCGCCGCACATGCTTATCTGACTCTGCGGCTCATGGTGGCCGAGGCCAACCGGTGTGGTTGACCGCGTTCACGCCGGTAAAGCGGGCAATGCCATTTCCCGAGGTCACTTGCAGCGTGGGCGGTGCGGGAAGCCGCGCCTGCGCTATCGGGTGTGCACAGTGCCGCCGAGTCCAACGTGAAGCGGCGGGCACAGCGCGATCGACGGCAGGGAGGTGGGCACCGCCGGCCCCCACACGGAAAAGTCCATATAGGGGAATCCTCCGAGCAGATGGCACAACACCTCCACCTGATGGGATTTCACCGAACTCGGTGCACACGTCGACAGCCCGCCAATGACGAAACTCTGCCATGCGCATCCACTCGGGACGGGCGGTGCTGCGTGTGCGGGTGCTGCGGTTAGGGACATCGGTGCAGCCGCTGTTGCCGCCGCGGCGAGGGTGAGGCGCAGAAACCGAGACATGGGTCCTCCGGTGGTGCGGGCCCGACCCACCGTCCATTCTCGCAGGTCAGGTGTCACTGCCGCGGTCCATCCGACGGATCTTCTCGCGGCGGGCAGGTTTGGCCAGCATGTGCTTACGGTTTTTCGGGCCGCGGAACATTTCGTCGAGCCTCCAGTTCTCGATGTTGCCGCGGAACCGGGGGATGCGTTTGGCCGCCAGATACACCAGCTCCTGGCGGTCCGAGCCGAGCCGGTCGGCGAGGGCGTCGACGTGCATGAGGAGTTCGTCGTCGAGGCGACATCGACCCGGACGGTGGGCGGTGGCGGTCACAGGTCGTGCACCGGCGCAACGATCTTTAGATCGCCCGCGAGGTCGCCAGGGTTGTCCAGGAGCCGGCGCACCGCGACGCGCATTAACGCTGAACTCAACCGTGCGCCTTGCCGGTACGGCATCCATAGCAGGTCGGCGGGTCCGATGGGGCTTGGTGCCGCGGCTCTCAGGTGCACTACGAGTGTGATCGAGCCGGCGAGGGTCGCTGTCCAGCCAGGGTCTCGTAGACCTGCTGTAGCCCGTCCCGGAAAGCGACGAATTCGCTCAGGATCAGTTCCGCGGTCAGATCACCGGTGAACCCCCACCCGGATCGCGATCGGCACCCGGGCGAACGCCGGAACAGCTCGTCAGGGCCGGGCATTTTCCCCGAGCGACAACGCGATGTGCTCGTTGGCCTCGCTCCCGATCACAATCACGTGTTCAACCCCTATTGAGAGCGTGTCTCATGTGGGGAGCTTCTTGAAGCAGGTGAGTGCGGCGGCGAGGTG
>NZ_JASHKX010000073.1:0-4580 GCF_030058635.1 Rhodococcus sp. IEGM 1305 | reverse complement strand
CTGGACCAGGCCCAGCGACGTGACCTCGGACACCTGGTGGCGGGTGCGATCCCGGCCCAGGGCCTCCGTCAGGCGTCGCAGCACGAGATCGCGGTTGGATTCGAGCACCATGTCGATGAAGTCGACGACGATCATGCCGCCGATGTCGCGCAGGCGCATCTGCCGGACGATCTCCTCGGCCGCCTCGAGGTTGTTCCGGGTGACGGTCTCCTCGAGGTTTCCGCCGGCACCGGTGAACTTGCCGGTGTTGACATCGACCACGGTCATGGCCTCGGTGCGGTCGATCACGAGCGTGCCACCGGACGGCAACCAGACCTTGCGGTCGAGTGCCTTCGCCAGCTGCTCGTCGATGCGGTGCGCCTCGAAGACGTCGACACCGTTGTCCGACGTGTGCTGCTCGAGCCTCGGCATGAGATCGGGGGCCACGGACTTGATGTACGACTCGACCGTCGACCAGGCCTTCTCGCCCTCGATCACGAGCTTGGAGAAGTCCTCGTTGAACAGGTCGCGGATGACCTTCACGAGAAGGTCGGGCTCCTCGTACAGGGCCTGCGGGTTGCCGGACTTACCGGATTCCGCCTTCGCGGCCTGAGCCTCGATCCCGGCCCACTGGTCCTGCAGACGCTTCACGTCGCGGGCGAGTTCCTCCTCGCTCACCCCCTCCGACGCTGTCCGGATGATGACTCCGGCGTCCGAGGGCACGATGTCGCGCAGGATGTCCTTGAGGCGCTTGCGCTCCGTGTCGGGCAGTTTGCGGCTGATACCGGTGGACGTGCCGCCGGGCACGTACACGAGGAAGCGGCCCGCGAGGCTGATCTGCGTCGTCAGCCGTGCACCCTTGTGACCGACCGGGTCCTTGCTGACCTGGACCAGCACCTGGTCGCCCGGCTTTAGGGCCTGCTCGATCTTGCGGGAGTTGCCACCGAGCCCGGCGGCCTCCCAGTTGACCTCACCCGCGTACAGCACGCCGTTGCGGCCGCGGCCGATGTCGATGAACGCGGCTTCCATGCTGGGCAGCACGTTCTGGACGCGTCCGAGGTACACGTTGCCGACCATCGAGGCCGACGCCGACGTGGTCACGAAGTGTTCGACGAGGACGCCGTCCTCGAGCACGGCGACCTGCGTCGTCGCGTGCGGTTGCCCGGTGGCGATGCGGTCGCGCACCACCATCACGCGGTCGACGGCCTCGCGGCGGGCCAGGAACTCCGATTCCGTGAGGATCGGCGGGCGCCTGCGGCCGGCATCGCGGCCGTCGCGGCGACGCTGACGCTTCGCCTCGAGCCGCGTCGAACCGGTGATGCCCTGGACCTCGTCCTTCGAGCGGCTCTTGTTGCGAGGTTCACGCTCGTGGACGACGGTGTTCGGCGGATCGTCCTCGGACGTGGCCTCTCCCGACCCCTCGCCACCGGACTTGCGACGGCGACGGCGACGACGGCGACGGCTCGACCCGTCGGAGTCACCCTCACCGGTCTCTTCGTCACCGGACTCCGCTTCGGCCTGCTCGGCCTCTGCGGGCTTCTCCTCGGAATCCTTCTTCGGCTTCTCTTCGGGCTCCCGAGTCGGTGTCTCGGCGGCCTTCTCCTCGCGAACGGATTCCCGCGCGGATTCCTCGGCCTCGGCACCCTCGGTGTCGATGTCGGTGTCCTGCTCGTTCTGCTGTTCGCCCCGTCCGCGACCACGGCCGCGGCGGCCGCGGCGACGACGACGCGGCTGATCGCCGTCGACGTCGGACTCGTCCGACTCGGTGTCGGCGGTTCCGGTGTCCGTGGCCTTGGCGGGCTCGGGCACCTCCTCGCGCGTTTCGGCGACGGGCGGCTGCTCGGTGGTGGGTTCCGGGGTCCCGGCGTCCCGGCGGCTGCGCCGGCGTCGCGGCGGGGTCTCGACCGCTGCGAGGTCGGGCTGCAGGAAGAGCGGGACCTGCGAGACGGCGGGCGGGGTCTCGCTGGCGGGCTCGGCGGCGGGCGCCTCGACCTGGTAGGACGCAGTGGTGAACAGGTCACGTCCGAGGTCGCGCTCGGCGACCGCGGCTTCCTCCGCGACGGGCTCCTGGGCGGGAGCTTCCTGGGCCGGTGCTTCCTCGGTGGGAACTTCGGGGGCCGGAGCCTGCTCGGCCGCCGCTTCCTCGACGTCCGAAGCCGCGACCGATTCCGGCGCGACCTCGACGGCGGGTTCGGCGGCCGGGGTCTCCGCGACCGGTTCGGCGGCCGGGGTCTCCGCGGCCGGTTCGGCCGCGGCGGGTGGCTCGGTGGGAGCGTTCTGCGCAGCGGTGAAAGCTGCGTGCACCCGCTCGGCGACGTCGCGTTGCAGGCTGGACTGCGCGCTGCGCAGTTCGGTTCCGAGGGCCGCAGCCTCGGCGAGAACCTGCTTGCTCGTCACGCCCAGCAACTTCGCGAGGGCGTGAACGCGCATCTTCTCCGGAAGAGCGGGAACCGCGCTCCCGGCGGTGGCCGATTCGTTCGGCTCTGAATTTGTGGGCGGCGCTTGATCGGCCACGTAGTCTCCTCAGCCCCCGGGCGCGTCCACTCCCGTGTCTGGGGGTGTCACGCGGCCACGCGAGGGCGCAGTATGTGTACTCGCGCCCCAGATGTGAGCGCGAGATTGTCTGGTCTCGCTCCACACAGCGCGTGCAGTGTCCGTTTTCACTGCACACCCATGTAGTGCCTTGCGGATGGCCGTCGTCCGCGGCGCGAGCGCCTGATCATCCAGCGTGCCGAAACGCCCAGGTATTTCCTGTTGACGCAGGGGCAGCGATGAAGGGCATCGAGCCGTGGTGTCATCCGGTCGAAGCCACGTGGTGCACAAATTGCGGTCCGACCACCCTCAGTATCCCACACGTGTGCCGCAGTCCGTGCCAGCGGCGCACGTATCGGTCTGGAACATGTTCCGCACGCGATGGCGCCGCCGGCCCGGAGGGCAGGCCGGTGGGTCGAGGGGTGGGTGGAGAGGTAGATCAGTTGGCGGCGAGGTGCGGGAACCAGAGGGCGATCTCGCGCTCGGCGGACTCGACCGAGTCGGAGCCGTGCACCAGGTTCTCCTGGGCTTCGAGCCCGAAATCACCACGAATCGTGCCCGGAACGGCCTTCTCGACGGGGTCGGTGCCGCCGGCGAGCTGGCGGAACGCCGCGATCGCCCGGGGACCTTCGAGCACTGCCGCGACGAGCGGGCCGCCGGTGATGAATTCCAGCAGGCCCGGGTAGAACGGGCGGCCTTCGTGCTCGGCGTAGTGGGCGGCTGCGATGTCGCCGGGAGCGGTGCGCAGGTCGAGCGCGGAGATCGTCAGACCTTTCCGCTCGATACGACCGAGGATTTCTCCTACATATCCGCGGGCAACGGCATCGGGCTTGATCAGTACAAGGGTGCGCTCAGTCACGGCGCACAGCCTAAATGGTCAGCCCCGCTGCCCCGGCAGCAGGCCCCGCTCCATTCTCTGGCGGACGTTCCGGCGGAAGTAGAGCAGGTATCCCCACAGGATGGCGAAGACCACTCCGACCGAACCGATCGACACGTGGACGAAGAACCCGAGTAGCAGCCCCACCTGCAACAACAGGTTGTACTTCATCGCCCAGGGGCGGCCCTGCAGGCCCGCCCCGAGGATCATGAGCACCGCGAGCCCCACGAGGTAGGTTCCGGACCACCAGGTGAGTCCGCCGCCGACCGTCGCGACTACCGGCAGGGCGAGAAGCACCACGATGGCTTCCAGGATCAGAGATCCCGCGACCACCCCGCGGAATCCCTTCCACGGGTCCTTGGTCGGCGGTCCGAACTCCGGTTCCGAAGCATTCGAGTCCGGCTCGCTCACGCTGGGTCCTTTCCGAAGAGGGTGCGGGCCGCACCGGCGGTCACCACGGATCCGGTGACCACGACGCCCGCCCCCGATACTGCCTCACCGGGCTCGGCGACCTCCTCGGCCAACCCGATGGCCGTTTCCAGCGCATCCGCGAGTGTGGGTGCCACGACGACGCGTTCGTCGCCGAACTTGGCGACCGCGAGGTTGGCGAGATCGTCGACGTCCATGGCCCGCGCCGAACCGTTGTTCGTGACGACGAGCTCGTCGAACACCGGTTCCAGCGCCGACAGGATGCCGTCGACGTCCTTGTCCCCCATCACGCTGACGACACCGACCAGCTTGCGGAAGTCGAACTCGGCGGTCAGGGCGGCGGCGAGTGCACGCGCCCCGTCCGGGTTGTGGGCGGCGTCGAGGAAGACGGTCGGGGCGCTGCGCACACGTTCGAGCCGGCCCGGATTGACGACCGAGGCGAACGCCTCCCGGATGGCCTCCTGGTCGAGCTGCCGTTCCGGGCCCGCACCGAAGAACGCCTCCACCGCGGCGAGCGCGAGCGACGCGTTACGCGCCTGGTGCTCCCCGTGCAGGGGCAGGAAGATGTCGGTGTAGACCCCGCCGAGGCCCTGCAGCTCGAGCTGCTGGCCGCCGACGGCAATCTGCCGGGCGAGCACCGTGAATTCGGAGCCCTCCCGCGCGACCGCGGCATCCACCTCGACGGCCCGGCGGAGCAGCACCTCCATCACTTCCGGCGTCTGCTCGGCCAGGATCGCGACGGCGTCGCGGGGCACCAGCGCGT
>NZ_JASHKX010000031.1:0-76641 GCF_030058635.1 Rhodococcus sp. IEGM 1305 | reverse complement strand
ACGCCGGCAGTGACGGCATCATCCAGTTCTCGACCGGTGGCGCCGAGTTCGGTTCGGGCCTGGGCGTCAAGGACATGGTGACCGGCGCGGTCGCACTCGCCGAGTTCGCGCACGTGATCGCTGCCAAGTACGACGTCACGATCGCCCTGCACACCGACCACTGCCCCAAGGACAAGCTCGACACGTTCGTCCGCCCGCTGCTGGAGATCTCGCGGCAGCGCGTCGAGGCCGGCCGCAACCCGCTGTTCCAGTCCCACATGTGGGACGGTTCGGCTGTCCCGATCGACGAGAACCTGGAGATCGCCAAGGAACTCCTCGCGAAGGCGAAGGCCGCCAACATCATCCTCGAGGTCGAGATCGGCGTCGTCGGTGGCGAAGAGGACGGTGTGGAAGCCGAGATCAACGACAAGCTGTACACCTCGCCCGAGGACTTCGAGAAGACCGTCGACGCCCTCGGCACCGGCGAGAACGGCAAGTACCTGCTGGCCGCGACGTTCGGCAACGTGCACGGCGTCTACAAGCCGGGCAACGTCAAGCTGCGTCCCGAGGTGCTCGAGACCGGCCAGAAGGTCGCCGCCGCCAAGCTGGGGCTGTCCGAGAGCTCGCAGCCGTTCGACTTCGTCTTCCACGGTGGATCGGGCTCGCTGAAGTCGGAGATCGAGGCCGCGCTGAACTACGGCGTCGTCAAGATGAACGTCGACACCGACACCCAGTACGCGTTCACCCGTCCGATCGTGGGTCACATGTTCACCAACTACGACGGCGTGCTGAAGGTCGACGGCGAGGTCGGCAACAAGAAGGTCTACGACCCGCGCAGCTACCTGAAGAAGGCCGAGGCCGGCATGACTGCCCGTGTCGTCGAGGCCTGCAACGACCTCAAGTCCGCGGGACGTTCCGTCTCCGGATAGGCGCTTCGCGCCCGTGCGCCTTTCCGGTAGCCACCGCTACCGGAAAGGCGCACAGTCGTTTATCGGGGGTCGCAGATCTTCCAGGTGCCGTCGACCTTCTCGAGGTTGAACGTGCGCCACGACTGCTCGCCGGGGTTGGCGGCCGTGTGGGCCTTCACCTGGGCGATGGCGCTGTCGCCGGTGATCTGCACGGCGTCGACGCCGCCGACCACCGGAATGTTCTGCTGGTTCACGGCGACCTGGTGGACCTCGGCGAAATCCTGATCCGAGATGCCCTGGTAGTACTCGGCGAGGCTGCCGCAGGTGCTGGTGCGCAGCGTCGCCAGATCGCCCTGGGTGAGGGCCGCGACGAACGTGTCGATCGTTCCCTGCACCTGGGCCTCGGGGGAGTTCTCGGCCTGGTTGTTGTTGTAGACGATCACGCCGGCGACCGCGATGGCGGCGACGACGATGACGCCGGCGGCGATCGCGGCGAACAGCCACGCCTTGCCGTGCTTCTTCGCAGGCTGCTGCGCCGCGGCGACGCGCTGCGGCGCGCTCTGCTGGGGCGGCAGCACCCGCTGCGGTGCGGCCTTCGGCGGGGCGGACGCCGGCCGCGGGGGAGCCGGCGGCGGGGGCACGGGCCGCGCGTTCTGAGGCTGGTTCGTCTGGGCGGCGGCAGGTCGGGGCGGCGGCGGCGTCGCCGGGACGGCGGGCTTCGTCACCGGGATCGCGACCGTCTCATCGTCGGACGGCGGTGTCGCCTGCCCCTGCGCCGTCGGGTTCTGTGTGGTGGGTGTGCGGTGCATCTTCACGGTCGCGGCGTCGCCCGCTGCCGGCACGCTCTTCTGCGTCGGGATCGCGGTGGTGGCCGCCTCGGATGCCTTGTCCACGGGTTTCGCGGCAGAGTCCGGGCCGGCCTGAGGTGTCTCGGCTCGTGGGCGTGGTGCCGGAGGCTTGGGCAATTCGGGCTGCGGTTCGTCGGCCTTCTTCTCTGCTACCTTCTCGGGCGCCTTCTTCTGCGGGGGCTTCGGCGCGGGCGACTTCGGTGCGGCGGGCTCTGCGTCCGCCGCGGGCTGCGCGGTCTTCGCAGGCTTCGCGGTCGCGTCGGCGCCGTCGGCACCCTTGCCGGCGGTGGTGCCGGCCGCGGCCGGGCCGGACGGTGTGTCCGCGGCCGGCTTCTGAGTCGATTCGTCTTTCTTCGGGTCCTGCACTCGCTGCCCCTCGGTCTGCAGAGAAATGAACGTTGGGGGCAGCCTAACGACATCCTGCGTCATCGGAGACCGCGACAGGGCGCGTCGCGGACGCGGGCCGACGCAGTGACGGCGCCGCGGCGGGGGCACAATAGGCGCATGACGTCTTTCGGTGACCTTCTCGGACCACAGCCCACGCTGCTCCCCGGGGACGACGAGGCCGAGTCGGCCCTGTTGAACCACGAGGATCCGGCTTCCGTCGCAGCCGCCCATCCCACCGCATCCATCGCATGGGCCTACCTGGCCGAGGCGGCCCTCCAGGCCGACGAGACCATCGCGGCGTACGCCTACGCGCGCACCGGGTACCACCGTGGACTGGACCAGTTGCGTCGCAACGGGTGGAAGGGTTTCGGCCCGGTTCCGTACAGCCACGAACCCAACCGTGGTTTCCTCCGGTGCGTCGCCGTGCTGGCGAAGGCGGCGAAGGCGATCGGCGAAACGGACGAGTACGCGCGGTGCCTCGATCTGCTCGAGGACTGCGATCCCCGAGCCGCCGAAGCGCTTGGCGTCGGTTAGCGCCCTCAGCTCGGCGAAAGTCCGTGGCCGGGACGGGCTGAGGACTTCGGCCCAGCGACTGCGGGTGTCGGCACTGCCGATCCTGCAGTGCGCGATCGCTGCCGGCGCCGCCTGGTGGGTGGCGACGGTGGTGATCGGTCACCCGACGCCGTTCTTCGCGCCGATCGCGGCGGTGGTGTCGCTGGGGCTGTCTCTCGGCGCCCGCCTGCGCCGTTCCGTCGAGTTGGTGGCCGGTGTCACGATCGGGATCGGGGTCGGCGACCTCATCGTCTCCGTCATCGGGAGCGGTACCTGGCAGATCACTCTCGTCGTGATCCTGGCGATGTCCGCGGCCGTATTGCTGAACAGCGGACCGATCTTCTCGATGCAGGCGGGTAACTCCGCGGTGCTTGTGGCGACGTTGCTGCCACCCGGCGGCACCGCCGGTATCGACCGCATGGTGGACGCCTTGACCGGTGGTCTGGTGGGGATCGCCGTCGTCGCGCTGATCCCCACGCATCCCGTGGGGCGGGCGCGGAAGTACGCCGCGAACGTTCTCGGGACGGCGTCCGAGGTGATGCAGCTGGTGGCAGACGGTCTGGTGGCCAACGACGAGAAGCCTATCGAGAAGGCCCTCCAAAAGGCGAGGGCAACGCAGGCGTCCATCGACACGCTGCGGACCCACCTCGCCGGCGGCCGTGAGATCAGCCGAATCTCGCCGCTGTACTGGAACACCCGCGGCCGGCTCGAACGACTCACCGCGGCCGCGGACCCACTCGACAATGCGTTGCGCAACATCCGGGTTCTCGCGCGGCGTTCGCTCACGCTGGTGCGTGACGACGAGATTCTCAACCCACGGCTCGTCGACCAGGTGGAGAAACTCGCCCACGCCTTGGAAACCCTCCGGCAGATGGCGCTCGCCGACCCCGGTCAGCAACCCGATCAGGCCGAGGCGGCGCGAGTGCTGCGTTCGGTGGCGTCTGGACTGAAGCCGGAACTGGTGGAGAACGCGGGCTTGTCGGCCACGGTCGTCTTCGCGCAGATCCGGTCGCTGACCGTCGACCTTCTGCAGGTTGCAGGGCTGAAACGCATCTCGGCTATCGCCACCCTGCCGCCCACCGTGGAGAAGCCGGCCTATCGTCCCGAGCTCTGACCGCCCGAGCACGCTGTTGAACATATGCGTATGTACGCATATGATCGGCACAACTCGGGAGGAGGCTCACCCATGGGAGTCGGTCACGGCCATTCGCACGGCCATACGCAAGGCAGCGGTGAGGTAGGCCCGTCGCGGGGTCGGATCCGCCGCATGGTGATCGCTCTCGTCATCCTCCTCGCGTTCCTGGTTCTCGAGGTCGTCGTCGGTCTCACCGTCAACTCGCTGTCGCTGCTCGCCGACGCCGGGCACATGCTGACCGACGTCGTCGGAATGTCGATGGGGCTCGTCGCACTTCTCCTGGCACGCAAGGGCAGTGCCACCGCGGCCCGGACCTTCGGCTGGCATCGCGCCGAAGTGCTCACGGCCATGGCCAACGCCGCGATGCTGCTCGCCGTCGCGGTCTGGGTGTTCTACGAGGCGATCTCCCGCATCGGCGACGCCCCCGACCTTCCCGGCATGGCGCTGATCCTCACCGCATCCGTCGGACTCGCCGCGAACCTCGTGGTGATGCTGATGCTGCGCGCCGATTCCAAGGACAGCCTGGCCGTCCGCGGCGCCTACCTCGAAGTGCTCGCGGACGCCGTCGGCAGCGTCGGCGTGCTCATCGCCGGCGGCGTCGTGCTGGCGTTCGACTGGACCTACGCCGACATCATCGTCGGTGTCCTCATCTCGCTGTGGGTGGTGCCGCGGGCGATGAAACTCGCCGCCGCGTCGCTGCGCATCCTCACGCAGGCGTCCCCCGAGGACGTCGATGTCGAATCGGTCCAGGCCGACCTCGAAGCGCTGCCCGGGGTCACCGGCGTGCACGACCTCCACATATGGACGCTCACGACGGGAATGGACGTGGCCACCGTCCACCTCACCACGGACGCCGACTCGTCCGTCGTCCTCGAATCGGCGCGGACCGTCCTCGAGAGCCACCTGCTCTCGCACGCGACAGTGCAGGTGGAATCCACCGCCAACGGACGCCACTGCGCCGAGAACGTCACCTGGTAGGCGCCCTGTCTGTTTCGTCCGGTATCGCGGCGGGAAATCGTTGCGGGACGACTCACGAAAGGGAACACCATGTCCACTCTCGCAGCGTTCGCACGACCCGTCGCCGTTGCCGCACTCGGTGCGGCCGCCCTCTTCGCAGCACCGGCCACCGCCTCCGCCGCGCCGTTCATGCCCGACCCGCTGGCGAACTGCAGCGGCGATCCGAGCATCATCGTAGAGAAGGAGGAAGGCGACCTGGTCGAGTGGGATTTCGATGCTCCCGAGGGCGCGACCACCGACGCTCAGGTGACCTACCTCAACATTGGTCAAGCGCCGACAGTCGGCACGTCCGGGCCCCTCGTGAACGAGAAGGGCACCGCCGAAGGGCCGGAGAAGGATCTGCCGGGCTTCACCGCCCACCTGATTCCCGGCGGAACCTACGATCCGGACGGTCCTGCCAAGAACGGCGTTGCGACCTGCCCCCTCGGCTTCGGATTCGCCGTCACGCAGTAACCGTCACTTGGTGAACCGGGTGACCTCCGCACCCGGTCGCCACAGATCGACGTACAGGTGGTCGCCGTCGACGGTGGTGAGCACCACCTCGTCGAGGCCGAGTTCGAAGACGTCCGCCTCGGGGATCTCGTCGGGGTAGTGCGCGAGGATCTGCAGTTTGCGTTCCCCGAGGATCTCCTGTGCGCGGCCGCTGATCTTGGCGTCGCCGCCGTCCATCGTGTGGTGACCGGGGTTGCTGTGGAGAGAGAATCGCGGATCGCGTTGCAGGTCCTGTACTTTGCGTGCACCAACCATCGAGCCGAGCAGTAACGCGCCTTCGTAGAACTCGACCTCGGTGCCGCTCACCCTCGGGGAACCGTCCTTGCGGAGCGTCGCCAGTACGTGGTGCTTGTGCGCCTCGAAGCGTGCGGCGACAGCCTTGGCGAGGTCGGGTGCTTCGGTCTCGAACTGCGTCCAGTTGGTCATGCCGACCAGTGTGCTCTCCTATCCCTGACATCTACTGTCAGGGATTTTCACTAGAATCGGAGCATGCGTTCGAGTCGGCTCGTCGAGGTCATGCTCCGTCTGGAGGGCAGTCGCGGGGCCACCGCGCAGCAACTCGCGGACGAGCTCGGGGTCTCGGTCCGCACCGTGTATCGCGACGTCACGGCGTTGTCGGCGGCCGGTGTGCCGTTGTGGACGGAGAGCGGGCCCGGCGGCGGAATCCGGTTGCTCGACGGCTGGCAGTCGAAACTCGGCGGCATGACGGGCGAGGAGACGTCCGCGTTGATGTTGCTCGGTGTCCCGTCGATCGCCGACGATCTCGGTCTTCGCGACGTCACCGCTGCGGCGCAGTCGAAGCTGTTGGGGGCGTTGCCGGTCCCGTTGCGCGCCGGGGCTCAGCTGTGGCGAGATCGCCTGTACGTCGACGCCCCCGGCTGGTTCGACGGACCACGCGACAACGGTGAGCTCCCGGTGGTGGCGTCCGCGGTGCTCGAGGGTCGGCGCCTCGGCATCCGCTACCGCAAGGGGAGCCGTTCGGCGGCAAGAACTCTCGACCCCCTGGGGCTGGTGGCGAAGGCCGGTGTCTGGTATCTCGTTGCGCAGCACCGCGGACGGACGCTGTCGTATCGCGTGTCGCGGATCAGTGACGCGACCGTGCTGAAACAAGCGGCGGTGCGGCCCGACAACTTCGATCTGGGTGCGTGGTGGTCGGCGTCGGTGGCCGAATTCGATCGTGCGCTCCTGCGTTTCCGGTGCCGGGTGCGCCTGTCGCCCGCGTCGTGGCGCCGGCTGCCCCGGGTGGTCGGTGTGGAGGCCGCACGGGTCGAAGCCGGAACGCCGGACGACGACGGCTGGGTGACCGTCGACCTGGTGCTCGAGGCCGAGGACGTGGCGCTCGAGCAGATGACCGTTCTCGGCGGGGGAGTCGAAGTGCTCCAGCCGCACTCGCTGCGAGAGTCGCTGCGTGCGGTGGGGGACGCGATCGCCCGCCGAAACGGCTGAGGTGGACTACTGCCGCGTCACACGAGTCGTTCGAGCACCGTGGCATTGGCGAGTCCGCCGGCCTCGCACATGGTCTGCAGCCCGAACCGGGCCCCGCGCTGCTCCATCGCGTTGACCAGCGTGGTCATGATGCGGGCGCCACTGGCCCCCAGTGGATGTCCGAGCGCGATCGCGCCGCCGTGCACGTTGACGCGGTCCAGGTCGGCTCCGGTGTCTGCCGCCCAGGCCAGGACCACCGACGCGAACGCCTCGTTGACCTCGAACAGGTCGATGTCGGAGATGTCGAGTCCGCTGCGCTGCAGCACCTTGCGTGTCGCGGGAATGACGGCGGTGAGCATCATCAGCGGGTCGTCGCCGACGACGGCGAAGCTGTGGAGCCGGGCCAGCGGCCGCAGTCCCAGGCGTCCCGCGATCTCACTCGTGGTGATCATCAGCGCCGCACCTCCGTCGGACAGGGGACTGCTGTTGCCCGCGGTGATCGACCAGTCGATCTGCGGGAACCGCTCCTCGTAGAAGTCGCTGCGGAAGGCCGGTCGCAGGCCGGCGAGTGCGTCGAGCGTCGTGTCCGGCCGGATGGCCTCGTCGACGCTCAGTTCCGGCAGGACGGCGAGTTCCTTCGCGAAGTTCCCGGCACTCGTTGCCGCCGCGGCCTTCTGGTGGCTGCGCAGGGCGAACTCGTCGAGCTGGGTGCGGGACAGTCCCCACCGGGCGGCGATGAGTTCGGCGCTGATTCCCTGCGGGACGAGGCCGTCGGGGTAGCGGCGCTCGAAGCCCACGCCCATCGATTCGCGTCCGATGCTGCTGGATCCCATCGGAACTCGGCCCATCGATTCGACACCGGCGGCGACGACGATGTCGTAGGCACCCGACATCACGCCCTGCGCGGCGAAGTGAACGGCCTGCTGGCTGCTGCCGCACTGCCGGTCGACGGTCGTGCCGGGCACGGATTCGGGGAATCCGGCGGCCAGAAGCGCACTGCGGGTGATGTTCTGGCTCTGGTCCCCGACCTGGGTGACGGTGCCGCCGATGACGTCGTCGATCAGCGCGGGATCGATTCCCGTGCGCTCGACGAGGGTCGACAGGCTGTGGGCGAGAAGGTCGACGGGGTGCACTCCGTGCAGGGCGCCCGAGGGCTTGCCCTTACCGATCGGCGTGCGGACGGCCTCGACGATGACGGCGTCTCTCATGATCGTTCCTTTCGGTGCTGTGAGTACTTGTCAACCGCGGGCGGTTGACAAGTACTCACGGGGTGGATTCATCCGGGTGGCGGTGAGTGCGGCGACGACGGCCACCACAGCCACCGCCGACCAGGCGAGTTGGAACGCGGCGTGGGTGTCTTCGTCACCGGCGGTCGTACCGAGGAGGGCGACCAGCATGCTCACGCCCAGCACGGTTCCGACCTGACGGCTCATGGTGACGACGGCGCTACCGGTGGCCGAGCGCGACTGCGGTAGTCCGGCGGTGGCGGACGACAGGATCGTCGGCAACGCCAGACCGACCCCGACACCGGCGATCATCCAGCCGGGCAGTAGTTCCGACGCGTACTGCGGTTCCATCCCGACGGACGAGAGAACGAGCACGGCGCCGGCCGCCCACAGGGCGCTGCCCGCTGCGGTGATCGCTCCGGCCGAGAACCTGCGGGACAGGAACTGGCCGACCACGGCGAACACCGGCACCATCAATGGGCCCGGCGCGATCGCGAGACCCGTCAGCAGCGCGGAGTACCCCCACACCTGCTGCAGCCACAGGATGTTCGCGAGCAGGCCGGCTGCGAAGGCGGCACTGAACGCGAGCGCCGTCACGTTCGACCAGGCGAACGTCCGCACCTTCAGCATGGCGGGTTCGATGAGCGGCTCGCGCTGCCTGCTGTTTCTCCACCAGAACAGTGCGACCGACGCGGCAGCGACGGTGAACGCGAGCGCGATTCGGGGGTCGCCCCAGCCCCAGTCGGGTCCCTGGACCAGCCCGAGTGCGAGGGCGCCGATGCCGACGGTCAGTAGTGCAGCGCCGAACAGGTCGAGGTCCGCGTCGCGGGCGGTCGGGCGGAAGTCGGGGACCAACCGGACGGTGGCGATCAGGAACGCGATTCCGATGGGGACGTTGATCAGGAAGGCCCAGCGCCACGACGCCTCGACGAGCAGGCCACCCACCACGGGTCCGAAGGCCGCGGCCGCGGCACCCGACGCGGCCCAGATCCGGACCGCGCCCGCACGTCTGGCTTCGGGGACCGTGCTGATGAGCAGTCCCAGGCTGGCTGGGGTCAGGGCGGCCGCACCGACGGCCTGAAGGAGTCGGAAGGCGACGAGCAGCCACAGCGAGGGGCTCAGCGCGCATGCCGCGCTGGCCGCGGTGAACAGCGCCAGCCCGAGAAGGAATCCGCGCCGGCGGCCGACGCGGTCGGCCCAGCGTCCGAGCGGAACCAGGAGTGCGGCGAACACGATCGCGTAGCCGCCCAGCACCCAGCTGAGGTCGCCGAGGCTGTACCCGGGATAGCTCGCCGCGATGTCGCCGAACGCAACGTTGACGACGAACAGATCGAGGCTGGCGACGAACGGCGCGCCGGAGAGGACGGTGAGGAGCGGGCCGACCCGCACTTCCTCACGCACCTGACTATTGAGGGCCATAGTCAGCAATCTACACCTGACTATGACTAACGCAAGTCAGGTGTGATGGGCGACTCGGATCGCCGGTTTGCGCTGCGAAGACCCCGCGGCGGTCCTAACGTGAGGCATGGCTGTTCTGACCCCCGGCTTCCACGGCAGACCTCGCAGCGAGCACTCTCTTCCGCCCGGGCAGTACGAGGTCGGCGATTTCCCGGTCCTCTCGGCAGGACCGACGCCCCGCGTCCCGACCGAGACGTGGACGCTGACCGTGACGGACGAGACCGGCCGGCGCCACGAGTGGTCGTGGGCCGAATTCATGAAGCTCCCGCAGGAGCGGCCGACGGTCGACCTCCACTGCGTCACGCGATGGTCGAAGTTCGGAACCTCGTGGAAGGGCGTCTCCCTCGACACCCTGTTCGCGGACGTCGAGACGTCCGCGGGATTCGTCCTCGTCGGATGCGACGGCGGCTACACCACCAACCTTCCCGTCTCCGACATCCTCGGCGGCAAGGCGTGGATCGTGCACACCTACGAGGGCGCGCCACTCACGCCGGTGCACGGGGGTCCGGCCCGTCTGCTCGTGCCTCATCTCTACCTGTGGAAGTCCGCGAAGTGGGTTCGGTCGATCCAGCTCGCCACCCAGGACGTCCCGGGTTTCTGGGAACAACTCGGGTACCACGATCGCGGCGACCCGTGGCGGGAGCAGAGGTATCAGGGTGACCAGTGAACTTCTGGGCCGGGCGGTGCTCAGCTGGCGAGTGGCGGAACTCGTCGAGTCGTGGCCCGAGACGGCGAGTGCGCGGGCCCTGGTCCTCGAGGTCCCGGAGTGGCCTGGGCATCGCGCCGGGCAGCACGTCGATCTCCGCCTGACCGGTCCCGACGGATACACCACCGAACGGAGTTACTCGCTGGCGTCGCCGGCCGAGCGTTCACCGGACGGGTGGCGACTGCAGTTGGTCGTCCAGCGGGTGGCGGACGGCGAGGTGTCTCCGTATCTGACCGACGTGTTCGCCGCGAGCAATCTGATCGAGGTGCGCGGACCGATCGGTGGCTGGTTCGTGTGGTCGCCGCGCGAAGGTGGCGGCGCGCCGGTGCTTCTCGTCGCGGGTGGGTCGGGGATCGTGCCGCTGATGTCGATGGTTCGCGAGCGCCGGTTCCGCCACGACCGCACGCCGTTCCGGCTCGTGTACTCCCTCCGGACGCGGGCCGACCAGTTGTTCGCGGACGAGCTGAACAGGCCCGGGAGCGGCGACGGGGGAGTCGAGACGTTCGTTCTCCACACTCGCGAGGACTCGCCGCGGCGCCCGGCGGGTCGGATCACTGCCGCCGATCTCGCGGCGTGGGGATGGCCGGCGGACTTCGCGCCGCGCTGCTTCGTGTGCGGGCCCACCGGATTCGTCGAGGAGGCGGCTCGCCTGCTGCTCTCGCTCGGGCACTCGCCGGACGACATCAAGACGGAGCGGTTCGGTCCCTCGGGGCCGTGACCGGAGGAAGGAATTGTCGATGAGTACGTTGCAGGGCAACGACTTCGAGGACGGGAACGTTCTCGGCGGGCCGTTCGCGGAGATCTTCGTTCACGACCTCACCGCGGCGACCGGACAGTGCCGGTTCTGCGGTCTCGACGGACCGATGGCGGCCGTGCACGTCTATACGCGCGCGCCCGGTGTCGTCGTGCGGTGCCCGGGATGTCAGGAGGTGCTGCTGCGGCTGGTGTCGACTCCGCGTGGGCTCGAACTCGACGCCAGCGGGCTGTCGCACCTGTCCTGGAAGTTGTAGCTGCTGACTATGGAATTTGCAAGTCAGCTATGCTGAGGTGCATGGACGCGGCACGGTTGGACGGCTTTCTCGCAGATCGCGACACCTGGCGGGCGACGCACTGCTCCATCGGCAAGGCGATGGACGTGATCGGCACGCGTTCGGCCGTCCTGATCCTGCGCGAGGCCTACTACGGCACCACGCGATTCGACGACTTCGCGAAACGGGTCGGCATCACCGAGGCCGTGGCGGCGTCCCGACTGCGTGAACTGACGGCCGAGGGCCTGTTCGAGCGGCAACCCTACAAGGAGCCCGGGCAGCGCACCCGCTACGAATACGTGCTCACCGAGAAGGGGCGTGACCTTCTACCTGCCGTGCTCGCGCTGATGCAGTGGGGCGACAAGTACCTCCAGGGCAAGCGCGGTGCGCCGATCGGGATGCGGGACGACGCGACCGGCGAAGCTGTGCGCGTCGAGGTCCGCAGCCCCGACCGCGAGGTGCCGTTGGCGGAACTGCGGCTGACCCCCAACTTCACCGAAGAGGATGCGTCCCGCCCGTGAGTACTTGTTAACCGCGGGCGGTTGACAAGTACTCACGGGTCAGAGCCAGAAGCGCATCAGGTAGTTGCCGTACTGCGCGTAGATCTCCGGCACCCCGGACAGTTCGAACAGCCGGTAGATGACGTCGAAGAACACCACGTTGATCGACGGCACGAACAGCAGCGCCACGAGGATCAGCAGTCCGTACGGCTTGAACTGGTCGACGGACCTGCGGGTGCGCGGCGGCAGGAACGGTTCGAGCGCGGCGTACCCGTCGAGTCCGGGCACCGGCAGGAGATTGAGCACGGTGGCCATCACCTGCAGGAACGCGAGAAAGCTCAGTCCCGTCCAGAACACCTGGTGGTCGCCGCCCAGCCCGAACCAGCGGATCACGGCGAGCAGGACGATCGCGGACACCAGGTTCACGGCAGGTCCGGCGAGCGACACCCGCGCCTGCACCTTCGGCGAGAACAGTCCGGTGCGCAGGTACACGGCGCCGCCGGGCAGCCCGATCCCGCCGAGCGCGATGAACAGCACCGGCAGACCGATCGACAGCAGTGGGTGGCTGTATTTCACCGGGTTGAGCGTGAGGTAGCCGCGTACCTCGACGTCGGTGTCGCCGTGCCGCCACGCCGTGTACGCGTGCGCGAACTCGTGCAGGCAGAGCGTCACCACCCATCCCGCGACGACCAGCAGGAACACCCCGACGTGGCCGAGCACCGACTCCAGTTCGGCGCGCCACGCGAGAACACCACCGGCGACCGCGACGGCGACGACGAGGAGGAACACCGGACTGAGCCGGACCGCGGTGATCCGCGCCCTGGGCAGGCTCATCGGACCAGCAACCACTCTTGATCGTGCCGGTAGAACGTCGAACGCTTGACGTCGCGTGGGTTCGGTACGCCGTCCCGGTTCAGCGCCGCCGCGGGCGACCCGAGCTGCACGGCGCGACCCTCGACCCAGCGGCGGGGGAGCCAGCGCCTGCGAGGCTCGACCGACGCCCGCAGACCGGGCATCCGTGGGGTCGGGGTGACGTTCATGCTCGTCGTCGTCCCCGAGAACAGCCGGGTGTCGTCGACGTAGGCCTCGCCGACGAGCGGACCCCCGTCCGGACCCGTGACGGTGGCGCACCCGACGAGCGCGATCCCCGCGTCGTCGCGGATGAGGGGGACCGGCTTGGCCGTCCCCTTCAGCGCGGTGCGGGCGCCGCGGGCGCCGGAGGACAGGTGGTAGGCGTCCGTCGCCTCCGAACGATGCTCCGCGACGTACGCGAGTTCGATGTGCAGGCGATCGGTGCGCATCAACCGGGTCAGGGTGGCCGCGAAGGCGGCGTCGCTGCCCACCACGATCAGTCGCGGATCCACGACGACCTGAAGTTTGGAGAAGACCTCGTCGAAGTCGTCCTTGTCCGGGACGGCAGGTGCGCTCGAGGTCGAAATGGAGCCCAGAGGCAGGGGAAGCGGCACGTCGCCGCAAATGAGCACTACGGGGGTCAACGCCACTCCTCGCCCGGATGTCCCGCCGCGATTTCCGCAGCTTCCCTTTCGGATCATCCTAGTGGCACGCCCGAGATGGCCTCCCCAGCCGTACTGTGGGGTCTGTTCTCCGTGCCCTCGGCTAGACTGTTCCCCCGGCCACTGCCTACGAACGGCAGGACCACGCAGTCGGATACGACTGTACGTCGACCGTAGGAGACAACGTCATGCCGGCAATCGTCCTGATCGGCGCCCAGTGGGGCGACGAGGGCAAGGGCAAAGCTACCGATCTACTGGGCGGACGCCTGCAGTGGGTGGTGCGCTACCAGGGCGGTAACAACGCCGGACACACAGTGGTTCTTCCGAACGGCGACAAGTTCGCTCTGCATCTGATCCCGTCCGGAATCCTCACTCCGGGCGTCACGAACGTCATCGGCAACGGTGTCGTGGTGGACCCGGGAGTGCTGCTCACCGAACTCGCCGGACTCGACGAGCGGGGCGTGGACACCAGCCGCCTGCTGCTCTCGGCCGATGCGCACCTGATCATGCCGTACCACGTGGCCATCGACAAGGTCACCGAACGCTTCCTCGGGGCCAAGAAGATCGGCACCACCGGCCGCGGCATCGGGCCCTGCTACCAGGACAAACTCGCGCGTGTCGGCGTCCGCGTGCAGGATGTGCTGGACGAGAAGATCCTCACCCAGAAGGTCGAGGCGGCACTCGAGTTCAAGAACCAGGTGCTCGTCAAGATCTACAACCGCAAGGCCCTCGACCCGCAGCAGGTCGTCGACGAGGTGCTCGAGCAGGCCGACGGTTTCAAGCACCGCATCGCGGACACGCGCCTGCAGCTCAACGAGGCACTCGAGCGCGGTGAGACGGTGCTGCTGGAGGGTTCGCAGGGCACGCTCCTCGACGTCGACCACGGCACCTACCCGTACGTGACGTCGTCCAACCCGACGTCCGGTGGCGCAGCGGTCGGTTCGGGCATCGGACCCACCAAGATCACGACGGTGCTGGGCATCCTCAAGGCGTACACCACCCGCGTCGGCTCGGGCCCGTTCCCGACCGAACTCTTCGACCAGAACGGCGAATACCTCGCCAAGACCGGTGGCGAGGTGGGTGTCACCACCGGCCGTGCCCGTCGCACCGGATGGTTCGATGCCGTGATCGCCCGCTACGCAACGCGTGTCAACGGCATCACCGACTACTTCCTCACCAAGCTCGACGTGCTCAGCAGCCTCGACACCATCCCGATCTGTGTCGGTTACGACGTCGACGGCGTGCGGTACGACGAGATGCCCATGTCGCAGACCGACGTTCACCACGCCAAGCCGATCTACGAGGAAATGCCCGGCTGGTGGGAAGACATCTCGCACGCCCGGACGTTCGAGGAACTCCCGAAGAACGCGCAGAACTACGTCCTGCGCCTCGAGGAGCTGTCGGGTGCGTACATCTCCTGCATCGGCGTCGGCCCCGGCCGCGACGAGACCATCGTCCGCCGGGACGTGGTTCGGTAGTCCGCGCTCTTCTTCGCTTGACCCGTCGCCCGATGTCACCGCGGTTCCGTCAGATCGAACCGATGTGACATCGGGCGACGGGTAGGTGGTGCGGCAACCTACAGGGTTGCGGGCAGGGACGGCGCGAGGCGCTCCAACGTCGGCTTGCGCCCGTGCTCGATGTGAGCGAACGCGCTGGCTTCCGCGAGTCTCCCGTTTCCGCTGCGGATCGCTTCGACGAGTTCCCGGTGCGCCGCACACGACACCGCGGGATTGTGGTGCCACGTCAGCCGGAACAACCAGTGGACCCGGCCCATCAGCGAATTCATCACCGACACGAGAAGCTTGTTGCCGGACAGTTCGACGACGTCCATGTGGAACCGCGCGTTGACTGCCGGGATCAGGAGGGGTTCGTCGTTTCCGATCAATTCCTCGGTGCGCGCCATCGTCGACAGCAGCGCCTCCATGGATGCACCCCGAGCGACGTTCTCGGCTGCGCATCGTGCCGCGTACGGTTCCAACGCCAACCGCACGTCGAACAGTTCCTCGATGTCGCGTAACGACAGCTGAGTCACGACCGCGCCCCGCCGCGGCAGGATCTGAATGAAACCGTCCCACTCCAGCTGGGGCAACGCCTCGCGGAGCGGGACCCGCGAGACGTCGAACTCCTGCGACAGTTCGCGCTCCCGCAGGCGACTGCCGGGTGGATACGCGCCCGAGATGATGCGCTCACGAATCACGGAATAGATCTGCTTCGGGAGTGGCACGTCCGACAGTCCGCCGGTCACGCCCGTGCCCAGAGGCGACATCGTGGATGTCGCGACCCCGATCTCGCCGTTCAGGTTCACCGTCATGAACCGATCATGGCATACCAAGTTGAAGTCGACCACCGGACGCGTTTCACGACAGTGCTGGTCAGAGGGATTAACCCGAATGTAACGCTCCACGCTTGGCGCTCGGGTTCCGCACTTGGTAGACCATATACATCCGGCCCGGCAGCGCAGTGTGGCGCAATTCGGTCGCCGCTCACTTCGTCGAAAGCTTCGGAACTACCCTCTCCATGCGGAAGGATTCCCGTGTCCACTGAACGAAAAATGCTTGCTCGCAAGGGTTTCGGGTACGCGCTGATCGGCCTGGCGGTCACCTCCTCCTTGGTGGCGTGCACCAGCGCAGCCAGGACCGACGCAGATGGCGGACCGGGCGACCGCCCCGTCGTCCTGGCCTACCAGAATCAGATCTCCACGCTCGACCCCATTCGCGCCGACTACGCTCAGACGAACTTCGTCGACCAGGCGTTGTACGACACCTTGGTCACCTATGACGCCGACAACGAGATCGTCGGTCAGCTTGCGTCCGAGTTCGTCCCGTCTCCGGATGCGCGATCGATCCAGATGACCTTGCGCGCGGCGACCTTCCACGACGGTGCCCCTGTCACCGCCGAGGACGTCCGTTACACGCTCGATCGGACGGCGGCGCTGGGACAGGGCATTGCCGGTCAGATGACGGGATACCTGGGTACCACGGTCACCGGTCCGCAGAGCTTGACGATCGAACTGACGGAACCGAACTCGCTGTTCCTGGGCGCTCTCTCGAAGATCTACATCCTCAACTCGGCCCTCGTGAAAGCCAACGAGGGGACCGACCGGGGTCAGGCCTATCTCGCGGGCCACGATGCCGGGTCCGGGCCCTACTTCCTGGCAGGCCCGGGCGGTGCCGACACGTACACGCTGACACGGTTCGACGACTACTGGGCGGGCGACGCGGGTCGTCCGGCCTCGCTCGTCTATCGGCGAATCGACGAGAGCGCCACGCAGAGTGCGGAACTGAAGGCAGGAAACATCGATGTGTCCTTCGGGCTCACCAACGCCGACGCCGAGGCGCTGGACGGCTTCTCCGGCGTGACGGTGCAGAGTCAGCCCGTCAACCTTCAGGCGAACATCTTCTTCAACGTGATGAACGGGCCGACGGCGAACAAGGTGGTACGACAGGCCATCCAGCTGGCGTACGACTACACCGGTGGCCTCGAGACGATCCGCGGCGGCAACGGCACCATCGCCACCGGCCCGCTGCCCGGACAATTCTCGTGCCGGCCGGAGATGCCTGCCTACGGGCAGGATCTCGAACAAGCGAAGAAGTTGCTTTCCGACGCCGGGATGTCCGATCTGACCCTCACCATGAAGTTCCAGCCCGTCTTCAAGGAGCAGGAACGCGAAGCGACGCTGCTGCAATCCAACCTCGCCCAGATCGGTGTCACGCTGGAACTCGAGCCCATCGCGTACGCAGACTATCTGTCGGCTCTGAAATCGCCCGACTCGATTCCGCAGATGATGCTCGCCACCGACTTCGCGCAGTACCCGGATCCCGGAGTGATGCTCGTCAAGACTTACAAGTCGGACCAGGTCGGAACGAACAAGTCCGGCTACATCAATCCCACGGTGGACGAGTTGCTCGGCCGCGCGGCCGAGACATCCGATGCCGCGGCGCGGTGTGACCTGTACAAGCAGGCTCAAGAGGATATTCGCAACGACGCGGTGGCCGTCAACATGTACACCCTGGGGCAGACCACCGCTCACAGCAACAGGGTGACCGGTGTCGGTCCGGCGGTCGTGGGCAGCGGAGTCTGGGTTCCCGCGATCCGCGTGGCGTGAGGGAGTACCCGATGACGACACTCGACATGCCTCGCGCCGTACATCGCCTCACGGCGCCGGTGGCGTTTCTCGGCCGCAAACTGGGCGCGGCGCTCCTCACCCTGGTCGGACTGGCCACCATCGTCTTCGCCATGACCAAGGTGATTCCCGGGGACGAAGCGCAGGTGGCCGCGGGGGAGAGCGCCACTCCGGACCAGGTGGAAGAGGTGCGTAGTCAGCTGGGACTGGACAAGCCGGCGGCCAGGCAGTATTTCGACTATCTCGGCCGGATGCTCCACGGCGATCTGGGCACCTCGAGTTCGACCCGCCAGCCGGTGCTCGACGACGTTCTCGCGCGACTACCCGGAACGCTCGAATTGGTCTTTCTCGCAATGGTGCTCGCGGTATCCTTCGCGGTTCCGATGGCGACGATCGCAGCGGCGCGATCACGAGGAGGATTCGACAAGGTCAGCCGCGTCGGTGCGATCGTCGCATTCGGGCTTCCCGGTTTCTGGCTCGCGCTGATGTTGCAATGGGTGCTGGGCTCGTGGCTGCAGATCCTGCCGATCTCGGGACGTATCTCGGTGGGCGTCGAGGTCCCGCACCGAACGGGCATGACACTCGTCGACGCCACCCTCGCCGGAGACTTCGCCGCGTTCAGCAATGCGTTTCAGCATCTGATGCTGCCCGCGTTCGTGCTTTCCGTCGCCGTCGCCGCACAGATGTTCCGGGCTCTCCGTGCCGATCTCCTCCGGGTCCGGGGCCGCGATCACATGACCGTTGCCCGAGCGAAAGGTGTTCCAACCCTGCGTCTGTGGACCAGGCATGCACTTCCCAACGCGACCGGACCGCTTCTGAACATCATCGGCATCGAGATCGGCATGCTCGTCGGTTCCGCGATCTTCGTCGAGTCCGTGTTCGGGTTGTCCGGGGTCGGCGACTACCTCTCCAATGCGGTCAGTCGCAAGGACATCACCGCGGTCATCGGCACCGTCACCGTCGTCGGCGTGATCGTCGTCGTCGCGAACTTCATCGTGGACATGCTCCAGCTGGCCCACGACCCCCGGCTGCGTACACCCGGAAAGGTGCAGTGAGTCCGATGAGTATTGCAGCGAATGTCACCGGAGTGACCGGAGTTGTCGGCCGATGGAGATCCGCCTCGATTCGCGGGCGTCGACGCCGATCGCGATGGGGACTTCTCGACGTCGTCGTCGTCGGTGCTGTCGCCGTGATCGTGGTGCTCGCCGTCGCCGGTCCCTGGATCGCACCGGAATCCGTCTACCGGTCGGATATCGCGAACGCCCTTACCGCTCCCAGCAGCGAACACTGGCTCGGGACCGACGACCAAGGGCGCGATGTTCTGTGGCGCACGATCGCGGGCGCCCGGTCGTCGGTGCTGTCCGCGGTTCTGGTCGTCGCCGCGTACTCGCTCATCGGAACGGTTCTCGCCACGATGGCCACGGTCGGCGGACGGTGGCTCGACGAAACTCTCATGCGAGTGACGGACATCGGGTTCGCTCTTCCCGGACTCGTCGTGGCACTGGGTATCGCCGCTGCACTCGGTCCGAGCCTGAGCAGCGCTCTGATCGCGATGATCGCCACCGGCTGGCCGTACACGGCGCGACTGCTGCGCGGGGTGATGCGCGAGACGATGGCGTCGCCGTTCGTGGACGGCGCAGTGGTCCTCGGGGTCGGTCGATGGCGCCTGATGACACGGCACGTGCTGCCGAACTCGCTCGACGTCATGACCGTCAAATGGGCAGGGGACATCGGCAACACCGTTCTGGTGCTCGCGGGTCTGTCGTTCATCGGTGTCGGCGCGCAGCCGCCCAGCGCGGAGTGGGGCGCGGCCGTCGCCGGCGCACGTGACTACCTGTCGACGGCCTGGTGGGCTGCGCTCGTGCCGGGCATCGCGATCGTCATCACGGCCGCGGCCTTCGGCCTGCTCGGTGACATGTTGCACGAGCGGCGCGACCCTGCACGACAAGGAGCGTGATCGAACATGACGACAGAAACAGTTCAGCGCACGGCACTTCTCCAGATCTCCGGGCTGACCATCGACACGGAGCCGGGCGGCACGTCCGTCCGGTTGGTGGACGGCGTGGATCTCACGGTGGCGGCGGGCGAGCGCGTGGCTCTGGTAGGCGAATCGGGTTCGGGAAAGTCGGTGACGGCACGCGCACTCATGCGTTTGGACGGTTCACTGACGATCGGCGGTTCGATTCGGCTGGGCGACACGGAGATCCTGGCGCAGACCGAACGCCGCCTCAGCACGATCCGGGGCAATCGCATCGGGATGGTGTTCCAGGACCCGATGGGTGCGCTCGACCCGCTGCAGTCGATCGGCGCACAGGTGAGCGAGCCACTCCGGCAACGCGGCATCAGGAAGAAGGACGCACTGCGGCGGGCTGCCGAGGTGCTGAGCGAACTCGGGGTGGTGCGTGCGCACGAACGACTCGGCGCCTATCCGCACGAATTCTCCGGGGGCATGCGGCAACGGGTAGTTCTCGCGATGGCCCTCATCGGTGAGCCGGAAGTTCTGATCGCCGACGAACCGACGACCGCACTCGATGTCCGAGTGCAACAACAGGTGCTGAATCTGCTCGACGAGGTCACCCGTGAACGAGGGCTCGGCCTCCTGTTGATCACGCACGACCTCGGGGTCGTCGCCGGACTCGCCGACCGTGTCGCGGTGATGTACTCGGGGCGGATCGTGGAGGATCGTCCGGTCCGAGCACTGTTCGCGGACCCTCTGCACCCCTACACCGCAGGACTGCTCGCTGCGGTGCCGAGGCTGGATGTTCATCCTTCGCGGATGACCACCATTCCCGGTGCGCCTCCGTCACCGGCGCTGCGGCCCGCCGGTTGCCCCTTCCATCCGCGATGTCCTGTCGCGATGGAGCGCTGCGCGAGTGAAACCCCACCGACGACGGCGACCGCTGACGGCGGACGTCTCGCCTGCCATCTCGATCAAGGGAGCGGGAACTGATGAACGGGACACCTCTTCTCGACATCCGAGCTCTGAACAAGTCTTTCGGAGGATCCCGCGGCAGCAAGGCGCTCGATGACGTGTACCTGTCGGTACCAGAGGGCGGAACGTTCGGGCTGGTCGGCGAATCCGGTTCCGGCAAATCCACGCTCGTCAAGTGCATCGTTCGGCTCGAGCGACCGGACTCCGGGACCGCCACCTTCGAAGGGCGTGACGTCCATGCGCTCCGGGGCGGAGAGCTGCGCCGGTTTCGTCGCGACGTCCAGTTGGTCGCGCAGGATCCGTACGCCAGCCTCAACCCTCGGATGACGGTGGAGCAGATCGTCGGCGAGGGACTCGTCGTGCACCGGCTGGCCCGTACCCGCGCGGAGCGGCGCGAGCGGGTCGCGCAGACCCTGATCGAGGTGGGTCTCGACCCGGATGCGATGGGCCGATTGCCGGCGACGTTCTCCGGTGGACAGCGGCAGCGTATCGCCATCGCGCGTGCCCTGATCCTTCGCCCGAGGTTGCTCGTGTGCGACGAACCGGTGTCGGCCCTGGACGTCTCGGTACAGGCACAGGTGATCAACCTGCTGGCGTCCCTGCACGAGGAGCTCGGTTTGACGATCTTGTTCATCGCGCACGATCTCGCGATCGTGCAGCAACTCTGTTCTCAGGTGGCGGTCCTTCGATCCGGCGTGGTGGTGGAGGAAGGGCCCACCCGGCAGGTGTTCTCCACTCCGCGTCACCGATACACCCGCGAACTGCTCGAGGCGGTGCCGGTTCCCGACCCGGATCTGGCACGTGCCGGGCGAACCATCCCCGGTGGCGTCCTGACTCTGCCGTGAGGCCGTCGAGTCTCGGCCTCTCATTACATCGATCATCCCTGACGGAAGTAGGTAGACATGCGAATTGGTGTAGACGGACGCAAGATTCCCGAAAGCCGCACTCGGGGTCCCGTGAACAGCCTCGAACACGCCCACGAACTGGGTATGGCCGGCTTGTTCTTCCGGACCGTACTCGATATGAGTCCGGCCCTGGACGCCGCTGAACTGCGCGACATCCGATCCAAGGCAGACGAACTGGGTATGTACCTGGAGACCGGTCTGGGCAAGGTCAATCCCTACGCGAACCCGGAGGCGCCGGAGCTGCGCGCCGTCGGCGACGGTGACATCGTCCTCGGCTTCCGCCGGATGATGGAAGCTTGCGCCGCCATCGATTGCCGTGAGCTCTGGGTGGCCACCGCGAACTACAAGTCGGCGTACCGCGGCCGCTGGGCATACGACCGCTTCCGCACCGACGTGGCGTGGACGGAACAGCTGGCTGCGACGGCGCGTTTCCTCGGAACACTGGCTCCGATCGCACGGGACCTCGGTATCCACCTCAACCTGGAAACACACGAGGAGATCACGTCGTTCGAACTCGTCCGGCTGGTGGAGGCGGCCGGCTCGGACGTGGTCGGGGTCGTGTTCGACACCGCGAACGTGCTTCAACGCCTCGAACATCCTGTCTGGGCGGCCGAACGGCTGGCGCCGTACGTGCGTCAGACACACATCAAGGACGCCGCGATCACCCACACCGAGGGCGGTCTCGCCTATCAGATGCGCCCATGCGGCACCGGCGTCGTCGACTTCGATCGCATACTGCCGGTACTCGCGGCGGCGAATCCGGCGCTCAATCTCACGATCGAGAACGACGAGTCGCTCGACGACCTGCCGCGTCCCCGGCGGACGATGCTCATCGAAGCGTTCGACTCCGAATTCCTCGACGGCCACCCCGATCTGACGGTCCAGGAGATGGCGGCGTACGTGGACATGGTGCAGTCGTACGACCGGCAGATAAGGTCGGGGGAACGGATCGACAACGCCAGCTATGCCGCGCTGCCGTATGGCTACGCGGAGACGGTGTCGTACATCAGGTCGAGTGCGGACCACGTGCGGAGTGTGTGTGCGAAACACGATCTTCCCGTCGAATCGGACACGAAGGCAGGCAATCTCGCGGAGTCGGCGCGGTGATCGTCGGCGACGACGTCGGCACCGTTCGCCGGGACATCGGAGCGTGCGCGCGTGCGCTGGGCGAGGAATCAACCCCTCGGGAGACCATCCGCACGGCGTCCGGTCTCGGTCTACGGCACGTGGAGTTCGCTTCTCCTTTTGCGATTTCGCCCGCGCTCGATCCGACCGCCTTTCGGGCACTCGCCGACTACGGACGTTCACTCGGTGTCCGGCTGAGCTGCGCGCTGGGAATGGTGTCCGCCGGGCATGCCGAACGAACCACGCGCTTCCGCGAGGCAGGGCGAGGCGATCTGGTGGCGGGACTGAGCAAGGCGTTGACGGCCATCGGGGAACTCGACACCGACTACGTCCAGGTCGTCGTGGGGATGCTGGACGACCGCTATGACGCATCGGTCGTGTGGCCTGAGCAGCTCGACGCCACGGCGCAGTTGTATCGGAACCTGTCCCCGGTGCTCACCGACCTGGGCCTGAAACTCGCGGTCAAGACGCACGAGGAGATCACGTCACACGAAATCCTCCAGCTCATCGACGCCGTCGGCTCCGACCATCTGGCGGTGGGCCTCGATCCGGTCAACCTGCCGGTGCGAGGCGAGGATCCGGAGCTGGCGACCGCCCGGCTCGCCCCGCACGTCGCCCGGATTCACTACGACGACGCGTGGATCACCTTCACCGGTCGCGGTCTCGCGCGACGGTTGTGCCCGGGCGGTCAGGGCGACATCGACTGGGGAGCGATCTTCCGGATCCTCGATGGCGCAGGCTCCAGCCCGCCGGTCCTCGTCGACCTGCACCGCGGAGAGTTCGAGATGCCGGTGTGTGACGAACGGTGGCTGCTGCAGAACAGCGACGTCTCACTGAGAGAACTCTCGATACTGTCGTCCCGGGCGCGGCCCGACCGGCCTCCGGTGATGGCAACAGCGCCGCGACTGCGGGCTGCGCTGTCCGAACTGGCGACGATGACGCGCGGGACGGCGGCATGACCGCGATGTTGCTGCACGGGGCCACAGTCGTGACCGTGGACCGTGAACGCCGGATCATCGAGGACGGCGCCGTCCTGATCGACCGTGGCCTCATCAGCGCGGTCGTTGACAGCCAGGCGCTCCTCGCCGTCACGGATCCGTCCGTCCGCCGAATCGACTGCCTGGGCAACCTGGTGATACCAGGGCTCGTCGACGCCCACGGTCACGCCGGCCACTCGCTGATCAAGACGCTGGGATGCGACAGCCCGACGTTCTGGATGCGCACCGTCACACCTGCGTACTTCCACGCGACGACACCGGAGTACTGGTATCACGACGGGCTCGTGTCCGCGCTCGAGCGCGTCCGCGCCGGAGTGACGTGCGGAGTCAGTGTCATGGGATCACAGCCCCGCAGTGACGATCCCGAGATCTCACTTGCTCACGCGCGCGCCTACCGGGAGGTCGGAATACGCGACGTCGTGTGTGTCGGGCCGGCGGGTTTGCCGCTGCCCCATCCGGTCACGCAGTGGTCCGGCGGGGTTCCCCGTCGACGTGAGGTCGGATTCGACGAGTTGCTGTCCGGCGCGGAATCGGTGATCGAGACGGTGAACGGCTACGAGGGCGATCTCACGTCGGTGTTCCTGACACCCTTCACGATTGTCCCTTCGGTCGATCCGTCCCACCCGTCGCGACCCGACGTCGCCACCCATCTCACCGAGGACGATCGCTACCAGGCGCGCCGGGTCAGGGAGGCGGCGGAGCGCTGGGGTGTCCGCATCCACTCGGATGCCTTCGGTGGCATGGTGCGGCTCGCGGCGAAGGATCGGGAGAACGCGCTCCTCGGGCCGGACATCCATCTGCAACACTGCACGGGTTTGTCTGCCGAGGAGGTCGCGATCCTGGCGGAGACCGGGACGTCCGTGGGCCATGCACCGGGAGGACGTGCGCCGGTCCCTCAGATGTTGCAGGCAGGCATCACCGTTGCGATCACCACCGACGGTTCGTCGCCGCGCCGTCCCTTCGACCTCTTGCAGGCCGCGCGCGCCGCTCAGGCCGCCAATCAACTTCTCGCCGACGATCCCTACCTGCTGCCACCAGGTCGATTGCTCGAGATGATCACGATCGATGCTGCGGCGGTCCTCGGAATGGCCGACGTCATCGGATCCATCGAAGTGGGTAAACGCGCCGATCTCGCGATTCTCGACATGCGCAAGCCGCATCTCGTACCCAACTGGATGCCGGTGCATCGCCTCGTCTACGAGGCGACCGGAGCCGACGTGCAGACGGTGATCGTCGGGGGAAGGGTGGTCATGGAAGACCGCATCGTGTGCGGAGTCGACGAGACGGCGGCGCTGGACGAGGGGGACCGGCACGCCCGATTGCTCGTCGAACGCGCCGGCCTGGCGCACCACCTCACCGATCCCGGATGGCGAAGCAACAGGCGTGAATTCGACGGGCCGATCGAGGTGCCGGTGCCATGACGGAACCTGTGGTCAGAATGACGGCGGCCCACATCCTGGCCTATCGTGACGGCGACCACGTGCTCGTCTCCGACGGAGAGATCGTCTATCGGGGCGCGCGGATCCTGCACGCGGGACGGGGATGGGACGGCCCGGTCGACGAGACGGTCGACTGCGGTGATGCTCTGATCATGCCGGGATTCATCGACCTCGATGCGCTCGCAGACATCGATCACGCGCTGCTCGATTCCTGGGCGACACCCGATCTGGCACTCGGGCTGCAGTGGTCGGCCGACTATTTCCGATCGGGGCGGCGCGACGTATTCGACGCACCCGAGCGTGCCGTCATCCGCGAATACGCTCTGTCGCAGCTTCTTCGGCACGGAATCACCACCTTCATGCCGATCGCCTCCGAGTCTCACAGCAAGTGGGCGGAGACCTATGAGGACATGGTCGAGGTGGCTCGGATCGCGAAGCGTCTCGGAATTCGGGGATACCTCGGTCCCGCCTACAGGTCCGGTGTCAACGTCGTCGACGGTGGACGCCGGTCGGTGCTGTTCGACGAGGAACGGGGCCGAGCCGGGCTTCGGGACGCCGAGCGCTTCCTCGATCATGCCGCCGACCACGGCGGCGATCTTGTGCACGGCGCTCTCCTGCCCTGCCGGATCGAGACGCTGACAAGGGAACTGATGGCGGCGACCGCACAGGTGGCGATCGCCCGCGACACGGTGGTGCGACTGCACTGCATGCAGGGTGAGGTGGAGTTGGCGCTGCTCGACGAGTGGTACGGGATGCGCCCCGTCGAACTCCTCGAGACGTCCGGACTTCTGGAGACGCGTCTGCTGGTGCCCCACGGCATCCATCTCGGGGCACCGGGCGGTCAGGGTGGGCAGGCCGACCTGCGGCGCCTGGCGGAGGCGGGTGTCACGATCGTGCACTGCCCGATGACGTCCATTCGATACGGGGCGGTGCTGGAGTCGTACGACCGGTATCGAACGGCCGGTGTCCACCTCGCTCTGGGAACCGACTCGTTTCCCCCGGACCTCGTCCGCGGAATTGACTACGGGACCCATCTCGCGAAACGGGCTGACGGATCACTTTCGGCGGGTGCCACAGCCGATTACATCCGTTCGGCGACGATCGGCGGTGCTCGTGCCCTCGGCAGACCGGATCTGGGACGCCTGCAGCCCGGAGCGAGCGCCGACTTCATCGTGGTCGATCTCGCAGACTTCGCCATGGGTGTCCGCGACGATCCACTTCGCACTCTCACGATGAACGGATCGGCCCGCGACGTCCGCCGGACGGTGGTCGCAGGTAGCACCGTCATGGTCGACGGCGTCGTCCTCGGCGCCGACCAATCGCGGCTGCAGGCTCACGCGCAGGTCCTGTTCGAACGCATGAGAGCGGCATACAGCGAACGAGACCACCGACGCAGACCGTCGGCCGAACTCTTTCCGCCGACATTCCCCGACATCACGAAAACCACGAAAACCACGACACCGAAGGGGTATTCGCATGATCAATCCTGAGCACTCCCACCTCGTCGACGGCAGTCACTGGGTCAGCCCGTTCAATTTCGACGCCACCGTCCAGTCACAGTTCGACTGGCCTTCACCGTTCGCGCTGATCGACAGCACTCTGCGGAAGACGCTCTTCACCGCAGGCGCAACCACGTCGATGGACGGATTCGTGCGGATCGCCGCGGCGCTCGGTGCCGCGGGGATCCGGGAGGAGAGCGTCAACATCAACTGGGGTGGCGGAGCGTCACCGATGCCGCGCGAAGCGGCGCTCGTTCGCGCCGTCGCCGCCCGGGACTTCGGATTCCGGCTCAATGTGTACGCCGACACCCTGCTGTCGGACGGAGAGAACTACCAGCAGGTCGGCATGAAGGAAACCGTCGATCAACTGCACGAATGGGGAGTGCGCACGTTCGCACCGGGCATCGTCCCGGCACCCTCGGCTGCCGCCCGCTCATGTCAGTACCGCGATCTCGAGAAGTTCTTCGAGTACCTGCGTGAGCTGGGCTGCGACGTCACGATCACACTCGCCAACGTGGGCCGCCGCGACTTCGACGATCTCGTGGCAGCCTGCAACGTCGCCGTCGAACTCGGTGCGCGGCGCCTCGATCTGATGGACTCGACCAGCAGTCTCGGCCCCGAAGCGATGAAACTGTTCGTGCGGACGTTCCGGGAGCGCCTCGTCGACGACGTGCCGATCACGATGCACGTACACGACGACTTCGGTCTCGGCACCGCCACGGCCATCGCGGCCGCAACGGCAGGCGCGAGCCCGGACGTGTCGGTGTCCGGAATGTCCTACCGCGCCGGCTTCGCCGCGCTGGAAGAGGTGGTTCTCGCTCTCGAAGTGCTCTACGGAGTGGACACCGGGATCCACGTCGAACAGCTGACCTCCCTGGCGCAACTCGTCGCGACGGAAAGTTCGGTGAGCCTGCCGCCGCTCAAGCCGGTGGTCGGAGGATATGCCCACCTCAAGCACATGCCCGGCGACGTCATCGCTGCGATCGCCGGGGGACCGGATGTGTTCCCGCCCGTCTCGTCGTGCGTGAGCCCCGCAGTGGTGGGCGGTCGGCAGGAATGGGTGTGGGACAGCCTGACCACCGACCGTATGGCCGACGTGCTGCTGCGGTCGCTCGGACTCGAGGCCGACGCGGAGGAGATCGCGTTCGTCCGCACCGCTCTGGACGACGCGGTGGCAGCGGTGACGTCCTATCCACGCTGGCTGACGGCCGGGGAAGCGGCCCGGGTGGCGGAGGAAAGCCTCGCACTTCATCGGCGTGCGAGCGCCCATGCCTGACACTGCCGTCGTGACACTCAACGCCCTGGACGAGTCCGCTCTGGAGAAAGAGCTGTTGATCTGCACGCCGTCGCGGACCTGGGCAACCGCGGTGCTGTCCGCACGCCCGTACGCCGACCGTGAGGACCTCCTCGCGGCGGCGGCGGCCGCGTGGCGGTCCATGACACTCGACGACGTCGCGGCGGCACTGGAGAACTATCTTCCGCTCTCGGCCCCTCCCGACTCGGCTCATGCCGCTGCCGAGCACGGTGCACTCGTCGCCAGTTCGGCCGGGAGACTCACCCTCCTGCGCCAGCGGGAGTCCCGGTATCGCGCTCGGTTCGGCTTTCCGGTCGTCATCGCGGCGAAGGGGCTCACCCTCGACAGCATCCTGGCGGAGATCGACCGAAGGGTGACCAACGACCGAGCCGACGAGTTGGTTGTCGCCACGCGCCACATGGTCGCGATCGGAGAGGGGAGGATCGCGACGTTGATCGCGCTGTGTGAAGGACCGGGGTGAACTGCGATACATTCGAGCCGATGATCAGGACTGTCGAAGCGAGTACCCGGGTGCCGGCCGCCCGGTGGTACGACAGCTTCCATGCAGCGGCCGTCGTCCTGGAGGCATTCGGGCACGACCGACCGGACGCAGGCAGGTGCGTGGCGGTGGTGTCGACGGATCTCGGTGTCTGGGTCTTCGAGGGTGACCCGCGGTCGACGGTCGACGCGTTCGTTCATGCCGTGGAGCGGGCGATCGTCGCCGGCGGGCAGGCGTTCGTGTTGGGATGCGCCAGGGTGACCGGGGTCGATCAGCGGGTGGTCCGGACCCTCCGGGTTCCCGACGGCGACAGGATGGCGGCGGCCGCGGCGCTGGCGCGTGAACTCGTCGGCGACCCGCAGCCTCTGATCAGAACAGCACCGGGTCGTCGAACCCCGGAGCGTGTTCGAGGGCCAGTAATTCGCGCTTGGTGAGCGTGCCGCCACCGGCGGAGAAGCCGCCCACCTGCCCGCCTGCGGCGAGGACGCGATGGCACGGGATCACGATCGGCAGCGGGTTGCGGCCGAGGGCCTGACCGACGGCCTGCGCGGCCCCCGGCTTGCCGAGTTCCGCCGCGATGTCACCGTAGGTGAGTGTGGTGCCCGGGTCGATTGCGCGGGTGAGTTCGTATACGGTGCAGTCGAATTCGGGGACTCCCTCGAAGTCGAGGTCGATCCACCGCAGATCGTCGAGTGCGCCGCCCAGATGTTCGCGTATCCCGTCGATGGCCCGCTGGACCGGCGCAGGCGGCTGGTGCTCCACCGCATCCGGGAAGCAGTGTTCGAGACGCTGCCGGGTGGATTCGGGGGAACCTTCGGGCAATTGCACACCCACGATCCCGGCGGCCCGCCATGCGATGGCGCAGGTGCCGAGGGCCGTGTCGAACAGGGCGATTCCTGTGGTCACCAATCCAGTATGCCTCCCACATCCGACGTTCACCTTCCGTTGACCACGGTTCGGCATCCTCGAAGCTCGCCGACCGAGGAGATGTTTTCGTGTATCTGTCCCGCCGTGCCCTGCTCCGCTCCACCGCACTCGGGTTGCTGGCCGTGCCCGCTGCCGCGTGCTCCGACTCCGGCAGCGCGGGTCCGTCGCTGGTCCGTGACCGACCCACCCTCACGCACGGTGTCGCGGCCGGTGACGTGCGAGCAGACGGTGCGCTCGTCTGGGCGAGGTCCGACCGTCCCGCCACGATGATCGTGGAGACCTCGGCCACCGAGTCCTTCACCGACCCGGTGCGATTCGAGGGTGGACTGCTCACCCCGGACGCGGACGGCACCGGGCGGCTGCGTGTGACCGGACTACCCGCCGGGCAGCAGGTGCACTACCGGGTGACCCTCGAAGGTGACGACGGCGCCACCTCGGAGGCGGTGACGGGTGTCTTCCGCACCGCTCCGAGCGCCGCAGGCGACATCCGGTTGCAGTGGTCCGGGGATACGGCGGGTCAGGGATACGGAATCAATCCGGACATCGGCGGAATGCGAATCTTCGACACGATGGCCGCGCGCGACCCACACTTGTTCCTGCACTCGGGCGACGTCGTGTACGCCGACGGTCCGCTGAAGGAGTCCGTCACGCTGCCGGACGGACGCGTGTGGCGGAACACGGTCAGCGAGGCGAAGAGCGTTGTCGCGCAGACGCTGGACGAGTACCGCAGCCAGTACGCGTACAACCTCACCGACGACAACTACCGCAGGTTCAATTCCTCTGTGGCGCAGATCGTTCAGTGGGACGACCACGAGACGGTCAACAACTGGTACCCCGGTGAGGTCCTCGACCTCGACGCGTACACGGAGAAGAACGTGGACGTGCTGGCGCAGAGGGCATTCCAGGCGTACCACGAGTGGCAGCCGGTGGAGCCGGCCGACGCGGTCGACGGTCGCGTGTACCGCAAGATCGGATACGGCCCACTGCTCGACGTGTTCGTCCTCGACATGCGCACCTACAAGGACGCGAACGGAGTCAACACCGGTGCGGCCGGGCAGATTCTCGGTGCAGCCCAGAAGGAGTGGCTGATCCGGGAACTCGGTGCGTCCACGGCGACGTGGAAGATCATCGCCAACGACCTCCCGCTCGGGGTGGTGGTCCCGGACGGCGACACCGCGTTCGAGGGCGTCGCGAACGGGGAGCCCGGTCAGCCGTCGGGCCGGGAATCCGAGATCGCCCAGGTGCTGTCGGCGATCAAGGCGGGACGGATCACCGGGACGGTGTGGCTCACCGCGGACGTGCACTACACCGCCGCGCATCGGTACTCGCCCGACCGCGCCGCGTACAAGGATTTCGACGAATTCTGGGAGTTCGTCTCCGGTCCACTCAACGCGGGCGGTTTCGGTCCCAACGACCTCGACGCCACGTTCGGCCCCGAGGCCGTGTTCGTGCACGCGCCGCCCGCACCCAATTCGTCGCCGCTCGACGGATACCAGCACTTCGGGGAGGTGTTCATCGACGGGCAGACGTCGGAGTTGCGGGTGGACCTCCTCGACGCGGCCGGGACGGTGCTGTTCAGTCAGCTGCTGCCGCCGCCGGCGCGCTGATCGCCCGGAGAAGGCCAGTCCGGATCTTCTGGACTGCTCGACTGGTCGGGAAAGATCCCGCCGAGTGGGGCGCCGATCCGGAACTGCTCCAGGCGAAACACGCCCTTACCTCCCTCTTTGGGACCGTAGTGCGCGACCGCCGCGGCCAGGAGAGCCATGCATGCGAGGGTGATCAGTGTCGTCATGGATTCGAGCCTCGCCAGAACTGGCTTTGAGTTGAATAGCCAAGAGGTTGATACTGGACTGCATGATGACTCGCGTACTCGGTGCACGCTCCCTGGCCAGGGACCTCGGTAACTGGCAGGACGACAGCGGCCGCCGGTCGGCCGCGAGGCCCGCCTACCGGGCGCTGGCCGACGGGATCCGGTTACTCGTGCACGACGGCCGCATCCCGCTGGGGGTCGCGCTGCCGAGCGAGCGCGAACTGGCGTCGATGCTGGAGTTGAGCCGGACCACGATCACGTCATCGTATTCGGTACTCCGGGACGAGGGGTATCTCATCAGCCGTCAGGGGTCGCGCAGCACCGTCGCGCTGCCGCTGGGGGCACGGCAGAACGGGCTGATGTTCCGGGCGCACCAGCCCGGTTCCGACAGCTCGGTGGTCGACCTCAGCTACGCCGCGATGGCCGCGCCCGCGGAAGCGGTCGAGCAGGCCTACGCCTATGCGTTGCAATCGCTTCCGCAGTTCCTGCCGACTCACGGGATGGAGCCGGTGGGGATCGGCGCGTTGCGGGACGTCATCGCGGCGCGTTACCGGGCGCGGGGGCTGGAGACCTCGCCCGAGCAGATCATGGTCACCTCCGGTGCTCAGCACGCGCTGCGGCTGCTCCTCAACGTGCTCACGGCGCCGGGGGAGCGGGTGCTGGTCGATCACCCCACGTACCCCAACGCGCTGGAGGCGATCCGCAGGGTCGGTGCGCGTCCGGTCCCGGTTCCCGTCCGTCCGGAGGGCGGTGCGTCCGGGGCGTGGGATCTCGACGGAATCCGCAGCGCCGCCCGGCAGACCGCGGCCCGGATGGCGTACCTGATCCCGGACTTCCACAACCCCACCGGACTGTGCCTCGACGCGTCCGGGCGGGCCGAACTGGCGCGGATCGCGCGCGACACCCGCATGACCCTGGTGGTGGACGAGACGATGGTCGACCTGTGGCTGGACGAACCGTCACCGGGACCGGTCGCGGCGCACGGCAGGGGCGCCGCGAAGTCGGAGGTCGTGACGATCGGGTCGGCGGCGAAGTCGTTCTGGGGCGGGCTGCGCGTCGGCTGGATTCGCGCCGATCCGGCGCTGATCACCCGGCTCGCCGGGGCGCGGGCCGCGGTCGATCTGGGCACGCCGGTGATGGACCAGCTCGCGGCGGCGCATCTGCTGTCCGACGACGAACTCGTCCTCGCCCGGCGCCGGGCGGAACTGCGGGAACAGCGGAGCGCGATGCTCGACGCTCTCGCCGACCGCCTGCCGGACTGGGTCCCGACCATCGGTTCGGGAGGAATGTCGCTGTGGCTGCGCATGCCCGCGCCGGTGTCGACGGCGCTGGCCGCGACGGCCCCCAACTTCGGGGTGCTGCTGGCGGCGGGACCGCGGTTCGGGGTGGAGGGCGCGTTCGAGAGGTTCGTCCGGCTCCCGTACGCGCGGACGTCCGACGAACTGCGCCGCGGTGTCGACTGCATCGCGGCAGCGTACGAGACGCTGGCCGTCGACCGAGAGCTCGCGGAACCGTCCCTCGTCGTCTGAGCACGTGAGTGGCGAAGCGTGCCGGAACACGCATCGCCACTCACGTGGGGGTCAGGTCCAGACGGTGTCGATGTCGACGCCCTCGCGGGCAGGCGGGGTGGGTACGCCGGCCGGGGTGCGGGAGAACCGCGGCGCCGGGGCGTGCTGCGTGACGCCGTCGAGATCGATCAGCGATCCGCGGGCGGCGATGTGCTCGTTGGACGGCGCCTCCGCGAACGTCAGCACGGGCGACACGCAGGCATCGGTGCCGAGGAAGATAGCGGCCCACTCGTCGCGGGTCTTCGACAGGAACTTCTCCGCGAAGACCTTCTTCATCTGCGGCCACGCCGAGATGTCCATCTGCTGCGGCAGTTCGGCGGGGTCGAGTTCGAGGCCCTGCAACAGCAGAGCGTAGAACTGCGGCTCGATCGAGCCGACGGCCATGTACTTGCCGTCGGACGTCTCGTAGGTGTCGTAGAACGGCGCGCCGGTGTCGAGCAGGTTGACACCCCGCTCGTCGGACCAGACGCCGCGGCCGCGGAACGCCCACATCATGTGCGAGAGGGCCAGCGCGCCGTCGACCATGGCCGCATCCACGACCTGGCCCTTGCCGGACGACTGGCGTTCCACCAGCGCCGACAGGATCCCGAAGATCAGGAACATCGAACCGCCGCCGAAGTCGCCGACCATGTTCAGCGGCGGCACGGGACGTTCACCCTTGCGGCCGATGGCGTGCAGGACACCGGTCAGCGAGATGTAGTTGATGTCGTGCCCGGCCGCGCTGGCCAGCGGGCCCTCCTGGCCCCAGCCCGTCATCCGTCCGTACACGAGTCGCTCGTTGCGCCCGAGGCAGACGTCCGGGCCCAGGCCCATGCGCTCGGTGACACCGGGGCGGAAGCCCTCGATCACGACGTCCGCGCGCTCGATCAGACCGAGAACCTTCTCCACCTGCTCGGGGTCCTTCAGATTGGCCTCGACGACGCGACGACCCCGCTGGATCTGGTCGTACGGGCCGTCCGGCGGAATCACTCCGGGACGCTGGACGCACACCACGTCGGCGCCGAGATCGGCCAGGAGGGCGGCGGCGTGCGGGCCCGGTCCGAGGCCTGCGAATTCGACGACGCGAATGCCCGCGAGGGGGCCCTTCTTCTCTGTAACTGGAGCAGACACGCGAGTTCCTCATTCCGGTACGAGACAACCTGTCGAATCGACGTTAACTTGCGACCCTCGGTCCGTGTGCCCCGGGTCACGGGATACCGCCGTCAGTGAGCCCGCGCTCTTGCCTGCCCGCGGGTGCGCGGGGCACAGTTGATTCATGAGTCTTCAGGGTGAGCTCGTGAGTTTCGTGGCCAGCACCGATCTGGACGTCTCGGAGATGTTCTACGTGGAGACCCTGGGGCTGACGCTCGTCTCACGGGACGAGTTCGCGTTGGCCCTCGATTGCAACGGCTCCCTGCTCCGGGTCACGCTGGTGCAGGCGAAGGCCGACACCGGGTACACGGTGCTGGGGTGGAAGGTCGGCGACCTGAACAAGGTCGTCGAAACACTGCGCAGCAAGGGCATCGAGTTCACCGAGTACCCGGGCATGGATCAGGACGAGCACGCCGCCTGGCGCGCCCCGGACGGCATCCGCGTCGCGTGGTTCCGGGACCCGCACGGCAACGTGCTGTCGCTCTTCGAGGAACCGAACTGACCGGCGTCAGCGGCGGGCCGCACCGCGGCCGGCGAGCAGTGCCTCGGTGGCGTCCCACAACCGCGCGGCGAGTTCGGCGTCACGTGCGTCCTTGCTCGGGTGAACAACCTTGCAGCCCTTGACGTATTCGCCGGTGAACTTGCCGCTCTCCGTCGCGGTGGCGGTCCAGACCACCGTGTCCGCTGCCTTCGCGACGTCCGACGCGAACGGGGTCAGGAGTGTCCCCACCACCTGGTAGCCGAACAGACCCCGCCCGAGGGAGGTGCCGCGGACGAACCCGGGGTCGGCGCAATTGACGACCAGCCTCGCCGGATCGGACCGGCGCGCCAACTCGCGGGTGAACAGGGTCAGGGCGAGTTTGGAGTTGTTGTACGCACGCTGGCCGTGGAACGTGTCCTTCGTGCCGTCGAGGTCGTCGAAGTCGAGGTGCCCGCCGCGATGTCCCGACGAGCTGACGTCGACGATGCGTGCCGGATGCCGGTAACCGGCGGCGTCGGCGGTCGACGCCTGCGCCATCGCCGGAGCCAGCGACGTCGCCAGCACGAACGGCGCGAGATAGTTCACGGCGAACATCTCTTCGAAGCCGTCCACCGTCAGTTGACGATGCCCCACGTCGATGCCCGCGTTGTTCACCAGCACATCGATCCGCGGGAACCGGTGCAGCAGTTCCTCCGACAGCCTGCGTGCACGGTCGAGCGAGGACAGGTCGGCGAGCGCCGAGTTCAGCCGGTCGCGGTCGGTGTTCTCGGACAGTTCGGCGATCACCGCGTCGATCCTGTCCTGGTCCCGGCCGACCAGAACGACGGTGGCCCCGCGGCGTGCGAGTTGGCGGCAGGTCTCCAGGCCGAGCCCCGAGGTGGCACCGGTGACCACCATGGTGCGGCCTGCGAGATCGTTCGACTCGGTCATTCTCGCCTCCCGAATGCAGGTCTCTACGAGACTAGGGCAACCGGGAGGGTCGCACCGGGGAACGAAAACACCGCGAATCCGCCCGCGACTGCCGCCGGCTAGCGTCGGTGCTCGTACCCCAGCCAGGCGCGTCGACGCTCACCGAGCGGATCGTTCTCCACCCGGCTCGTGGCGTCGATGATGAGCGTCTCGCGGCGCTCCGGCGAGTACCGGGGCCATCCGGGTGCCGGGGTCCCGTGCCGGGCGAAATGCAGCCAGTGCGACTGAACGGTGTCGGTGACGGCCCGCAACCCGCGGCGGCCCCCGAGCGCGGTGAGCAGCCGCGCCCACGGCCCGGTCAGCCCGAACACCGCGTACATCTCCGTCGCGTGGGTGGCGCCCAGCCCGAGGATGTGAAGCAACCGGGGTGCGAAGTCGTACCGGTAACTGTAGGTCGGTGCGACGGTCGTGTGACCCTGCGCGCACAGGACGGACGGTTCCCAGAACGTCACGTCGCCGCCGAGGTCCGCGGCCGCACGCCTCCCGGGATAACCGGGGTAGGCGGCGATGGCCCGTTCCTTCACCGACGCGTCCACGTGCGAGAACATCTTGTCGATCCGGGCGGGATCGGTGGGCAGGATGTTCAGGAACCGGGGAAAGACCCTGCCCTCGTGGCGGTTCGTGCCGATGATCAGCGGAACCGGGTGCCCGGAACCGGACGCGAAGCAGTCGAGCGGATGCGTGGGAAGGAAGAAGCCGTCGACGACGGGCGCGAACGCGCGGGTTCCCGGTTCCTCGTCGGCGCCCCGGTGCGCCAGTGTCGTCCCCGCTTCGACGAAGTCGGCCGGGTCGGCGGTCGCGAGCCACGTCGCGGCCTCGGAGAGCGGGACCCCGGCGATCTCGAGGAATTCGCGCGACCACCGCGCCGCCCGCTCGGGGTGGTACGCCGACGCCACCGGAGGGCTCTCCGCGATGGCCCGCGCGAACAGTCCTTTCGCGGCGGGGGTGGTCATGAGTGTGGTGACGGCGTTGGCGCCTGCGGATTCGCCGAAGACGGTGACGTTGTCGGGGTCGCCGCCGAATTCGGCGATGTTGCGTTGCACCCATTCGAGTGCGGCGACCTGGTCTCGGAGTCCGAGGTTGGAGTCGAAAGGTCGTTCGGGGGTGGAGAATTGGGTGAAGTCGAGGTATCCGAGCGATCCGAGGCGGTAGTTGATCGACACGTACACGATGTCGCCGCGGCGGACCAGCGATTCGCCGCTGTAGAGCGCCGAGGACGAAGACCCGCCGGAGTAGGCGCCGCCGTGGATGAACATCATCACCGGTCGCGGCGACTCGGATGTGGACCCGGGGGCGAGCACGTTGAGGGTGAGACAGTCCTCGTCGGTCCCATCGCCCTGCGGTGCGGGGGACCCGAAGTGGAAGGCCCGCCGGACCCCCGACCACGGTTCGACCGGGTGCGGGGCCCGCAACCGCAGCGGCCCGACGGGGGGAGCGGCGTAGGGGATACCCCGCCAGGCAGTCAGGTCGTCGATCCGGCGTCCTCCGACGGCGCCGGCTTCGGTGTGGACCTCGAGAGCGCTCACAGGCCCTGCCCGTAATAGCCCCGGTACCCCTCCCAGGCCAGCCTGCGCTCCCGGCGCGGATCGTCCTGGACGGTGGTGACGGTGTCGAACACGAGTGTTGCCCTCCTGTCGGTGTCGTACTGCGGCCACGACGCCAACGGTGTTCCCTGCGAGGCGAAGTGCAGCCAGTGCCGCTGCACGGTGTCCGTCACGTCCTTGAGCCCGCGACGACCGCCCGGCAGGGTGAGGCCGCGGCCGATCAGGGTGTCGGCGATGTCGAACACCGCGAACAACTCGAATCCGTGTGTGGCGTCCAGTCCGAGCCATTTCATGGCGCGCGGAGCGAAGTCGAAACGATAGCTGAAGGTGGGGGCGAACGCGGAATGGGCCTCGGCCAGTTCGATCGACGGCTTCCAGAACGTGAGGTCGCCGCCCAGGTCGGTGGCCGCGTCCGGCGCCGGGTAGCCGGGATACGCGGCGGTGACGCGGGCCTCGGCGCCGGGGTCGGTGAGTGCGAACATCCGCCCGATCCGGTCGGGGTCGGTCGGCAGCGCGTCGAGGAGTTTCGGGAACAGGGTGCCCTCGCGGGCGTTGGTACCGATGATCAGCGGTACCCGGTGCGCCGAGCCGTCGGCGAACGCGTCGAGCGGCGGCTTCGGCAGGAAGTCGCCGTCGATCACGGGTCCGAACGGGTGCAGTCCCGGCGTCTCCGACAGCACTTTCGCGCCGAGACGATTTCCGGCCCGGCCCAGTGCGCCGACCGGTGACGAGGCGAGGGCCTCTGCGGCGGTGTCCGGTTCGGCCCCGAGCAGCGTCACGTAGTCGGATGCCCACCGGGCGGCGCGGTCGGCGGTGGTGACGAGGCCGGGGGCGGAACTCTCCGAGATGGCCCGCGCGAACAGTCCTTTCGCGGCGGGGGTGGTCATGAGTGTGGTGACGGCGTTGGCGCCCGCGGATTCGCCGAAGACGGTGACGTTGTCGGGGTCGCCGCCGAATTCGGCGATGTTGCGTTGCACCCATTCGAGTGCGGCGACCTGGTCTCGGAGTCCGAGGTTGGAGTCGAAAGGTCGTTCGGAGGTGGAGAATTGGGTGAAGTCGAGGTATCCGAGCGATCCGAGGCGGTAGTTGATCGACACGTACACGATGTCACCGCGGCGGACCAGCGACTGTCCGCCGTAGAGCGCGGTCGCCGACATGCCCAGCGTGTACGCGCCGCCGTGGATGAACACCATCACCGGGCGTGCCCCGGACGTGCCGGGCGTGGCCAGCACGTTGAGCGTCAGGCAGTTCTCGCTGGACGGCTGATACTTGCCTGGCCGGAGAACGGTGAACTTCTTGTGCTGCACGGCGGCGTCGCCGAATTCGGAGGCGTCGAACTCACCGGACCACGGCGTGACCGGCTGGGGTGCGCGCAACCGCAGCGGCCCGACCGGGGGAGCCGCGTAGGGAATTCCCCGCCACGCGACCAGGTCGCCGACGCGCCGGCCACGGACCACCCCTGCGGTCGTCCTCACCAGCGTGTCGGTTGTGAGAGTGTCAGACGCCATGTCGGAAACTATACGGAGACCGCCTGAGGGGACATTCACCTCCGCCGACGGTGTTCCGTTCGGCTCAGCGCCGCGCCTCCAGCAGCCGCAGCCACACCTCGCTCACGGTCGGGTACGACGGGACCGCGTGCCACAGCGAGTCCAGCGGCACCTTCCCGACCAGCGCGATGGTGGCGGCATGGATGAGCTCGCCGACATCCGTGCCCGCGAACGTCGCCCCGACCAGGGTGTCGGTGGCCCGGTCGATCACGAGCTTGGCGTGACCACTGAAATCGTCGCGCGCCAGTGACGAGCCGGCGACGGCGATGTCGACCTCGACGGTCTCCACGTCCACGCCGGCGTCGCGTGCCTCCTTCTCGGTGATCCCGACGGCCGAGACCTCCGGGTCGGCGAACACCACCTGGGGAACCTGGCCGTGATCGGCGGTCGCCCGGAAGCGGGCCCCCTCCAGCGGCCTGCCCTCGGCGCGCGCGGCGATCACGTCGCCGCAGACGCGGGCCTGGTATTTGCCCATGTGAGTGAGCAGCGCGCGGCCGTTGGCGTCGCCGACGGCGTACAACCATTCGTCCGCCGTCGTCAGGTGGTCGTCCGTGGTGAGGTATCCGTGGGAGTTCAGCAGTCGCGCGTCGAGGCCGAGCGCCGCCGTCGCCGGCGTGCGCCCGGTCGCGACGACGACCTCGTCGACGACGAGCGGCTCCTGTCCCGCCACGTCCAGCGTCACCGGGCCGCCGTGGATGCGGCCGATCCCCGTGTCCCGGGCGTCGGCCCGCTCGACGCCGCGAAGGTCCGCGCCGAACAGGACCCGCGCACCCTTCTTCTCCAGCGAGCGGGCCACCCGCTCACCGGCGAACGGCTCGTTCTTGGGGAGCAGCGCCCGGCCGCGCACCACCATCGTCAGTTCCTCGACGCCGAGGTCCAGCAGCCACGTCGCGCTCTCACAGGCCACGACGCCGCCGCCGATCACGGCGACCCGGCGCGGAATCTCTCTCAGGTTGGTGGCGTCCCGCGAGATCCACGGCAACGCCGCCCGCAGGCCGGGGGTGTCGGGGACCGCGGCGGTCGTCCCGGTGGCGACCACGACGGCGTGCCGGGCGCGCAGCCGGCGGGAATCGCCGACCGTCACCGTGCGGTCCCCGGTGATGCGTGCCGATCCGCGGATGACGTCGATCCCCTGCGAGTCGGCCCACATCACCTGCGAGGAGTCGTCGTGGTTGCCGGTGAACGAGTCGCGTCGCGCCAGCACGGCGTCCACGTCGAGCGGACCGGCCGACACCCCGGGCATGTTGCGCGCCGCCCCGAGGACCTCACCGGGACGCAGCAGTGCCTTGCTGGGCATGCACGCCCAGTAGGAGCATTCCCCGCCGACGAGTTCGTGTTCGATCAGTGCCGCGGTGCGGTCGCTGCCCGCGATGGCGTAACTCGCCGCGTTCTCACCGGCGGGGCCGCCTCCGATCACGATGACATCGAACTCTTCCGCGCCGCTCCCCGAGTCAGTCATACCTGTAACCGTAAGCCGGTCGGTGGTGGATGTCAGAGGTTCAGGCGGGCCCCTCGCGTTGTTACCCGCGGGTAGATAGTGTGGCGGAATGAGACGGCAGAAGATTCTGATCACCGGGGCCAGCTCGGGACTCGGCGAGGAGATGGCTCGCCGGTTCGCCGCCCAGGGACGAGACCTCGCGCTGTGTGCGCGACGCGTCGAGCGGCTCGAGTCCGTGCGTGACGAGTTGCGGGCGGCGCATCCCGGGATCACCGTCGCCATCCGCGAACTCGACGTCACCGACCATGACGCGGTGATCCGCGTTTTCGGGGAACTGCGCGCCGAGCTGGGCGGGCTCGACCGCGTCGTCGTCAACGCCGGACTCGGCAAAGGGGCCCGGATCGGAACGGGCCGGGCCGACGCCAATCTCGCCACCGTCCGCACCAACTTCGTCGGTGCCCTGTCGCAGTGCGAGGCGGCGCTCGGCATCTTCCGCGAACAGAACGCCGGGCACCTGGTGCTCGTGTCCTCGATCAGTGCCGATCGTGGTCTGCCCGGCCCGAAGGCGGCGTACTCGGCGAGCAAAGCCGGAGTGTCGGCCCTCGGCGAGGCGCTCACCGCGGAGCTGGCGAAGAGTCCGATCGTGGTGACCACGCTGCTGCCCGGGTACATCGCCACCGACATGTCGGGCCGGGCCGGCGACACTGCCAAGATGACGGCCACCCTCGACGACGGCGTCGATGCGATGGTCGCGGCCATCGAGAAGGAGACGAACCGCGCTGCGCTACCCGGAATCACATGGCGAGGAATCGACCTCGCATTGAGATTCCTTCCTCATGCATGGACATCCCGGTTCGTGTAGGACTGACCTATGACGACCGCCCAGGAATCCTCGTCCCTCGGCCTGCAGCGTTCGAGGCCGCGTGTCGTCATCGTCGGGGGAGGGTTCGGCGGAATCCACGCCGCCCGGCGGCTCCGCGACGTCGACGTGGACGTCACCCTGCTGGACCGGGGAACCAGCCACCTCTTCCAGCCGCTGCTCTATCAATGCGCGACGGGGTTGCTCTCCGAGGGCGAGATCAGCAGCCCGCTGCGGCACCTGCTGCGCGGCAACCGCAACGTGCACGTCGCCCTCGGGGAGGCGCACGCGATCGACGCCGTCAGCAGGGTCCTGACCGCCAGTCGCTTCGACGGATCCACATTCGACCTGCCCTACGACTACCTGATCGTCGCCGCGGGCATGCGACAGACGTACCACGGGCACGACGAGTACATAAAATGGGCGCCGGGGATGAAGACCCTCGACGACGCGCTCGCCATTCGCCGGAAGCTGATCTGCGCCTTCGAGATGGCCGAATCGCTGCCCACCGCGGAGGAACGCAGGCCGTGGCTGACCTTCGCCGTCGCGGGCGGTGGGCCCACCGGGGTCGAACTGGCGGGCCAGATCCGGGAACTCGCCGTGCACGCTCTCGCCCACGAGTTCCAGTCCATCGACCCCTGCGAGGCCCGGGTTCTGCTGTTCCACGGCGGCGACCGCGTTCTCCCGTCGTTCAATCGGAAACTGTCCGCGGCGGCGCAGCGCACCCTCGACAAGATCGGCGTCGAAACGCACCTCGGGGTGCACGTCACCGACGTCTGCGAGACCAGCATCGAGACGACGGCCAAGAATGCTGCGCGCACCAAGAAGCGCTACGGGGCTCGCACGATCCTCTGGACCGCGGGCGTCGAGGCCGTGCCGTTCGCGGAAGCTCTCGCGAATGCGCTGGGCGTGAAGCAGATTCAGGGCGGGCGCATCGCCGTCGAACCCGACCTCACCGTGCCCGGACACCCGAACGTCTGGGTGATCGGCGACCTGATGTCGCTGAACGACCTCCCCGGCGTGGCCGAGGTCGCGATGCAGGGCGGCAAGCACGTCGGTGGGTGCATCGCCCGCACGGTCGCGGGGGGAACGCCCGACCGCAAACCCTTCAAGTACCGCGACCTGGGGAGCGCGGCGTACATCGCCCGCAGGCATGCGCTGCTTCAGGCGGGCCCGATCCGGATGTCCGGGTTCCTGGGCTGGGTGTCGTGGGGCGCCATCCACATCGCGTTCCTCGCCGGGTACCGCAACCGGTTCGGCACCCTGCTCAACTGGGCCGTCACGCTGGCGTCGCGGACGCGCCGGGAGCGGGCGATCACCTACGGCGATCCGCAGTCGGCGCGTCAGCCCTACGCCGAACCCGCGTCCGAGTCCTGACTCACCAGCCGCGGGCATCGAGACCGTGCCGGGCGAGGACGGTCGTCGCCCGCTCCCGGAGTTCCGCGCGGTCCGGACTGTCCAGCGATTCGAGCGCGAGGGTGTAGTTGTCGCCGAATCGGCTGAGATAGGCGGAGAGCCGGGTGCGGCTGGTCACGACACCCGGATGCACGGCCCGGGTGGCGATGCCGGTGGCGCGGTGACCGCCGATCGAGACGAGCGCCTCGGGTAGCGGTCCGATGTTCGAACACAGCACGTCCCGTTCGCCGGGTCTGCCCGTGAGGGCATGCGCCACCCGGTCGGGGACCAGTTGCAGCATCTCCTCCGGGAACCCGGCCGGACTCGTCATCGCGGGCGCGGAGAACGCCGCGCGGCTCGCCGCCCGAACGTCCGCGACGGTGTCCTGCGGGCCGACATCCACCTCGACCATGGCGACGGAGTTCGCGGTACCCGACGAGGTGGCCGCGCCCCGCAGGTCCATCGGCACACTGATCGTGAGCGGGCGGGACTCGCCGTCCCGCCGCGCCAATTCGGCCACCACGGCCAGGAACAGGCTGTTCGGGGTTCCGCCTGCCTGCTCCGCGGCGGCGTCCCACTGCTCGGCGTCCACGTCCAGCACCGCCGACACAGGTGAGTGGCAAAGTGTGCCGGGGGACGCTTTGCCACTCACGTGCAGGAAGCGGCGGAGTTCCGCGCGACGGGCCCCGCTCACCACGAGACCGGTGACCGCACGCACGGTTCCCTCGGTCACGCGGCGGGCGAGCCGGGTGGCGTCCCACATGTCCGCGACAGCGCCTTCCGCACCTCCCTGATCCGACGGGGGTAGTCCCCGCAGCGCCGCCGCGATGGCGGCCGCCAGCCCGCGCGCATCCGCGATCACGTGCGAACACACCAGCGACAGCACCGTGCCTCCGCCCGCCGGTCGTGCGCACGCCAGACGCCAGGCGGGACCTCGCTCGGGGTCCACCGACAACGAGCCCTGCTCGTCGGCCCACGCGAGGACCGCCCCGGCCTGGATCTCCGCGTCTTCGACGGGAAAGGCGTCGGTACTCGGCTCGAACCGGGGCCGCGCGCCGGGAATCCGCGGACGCACCACCCGCCTTCCCAGCGGTCCGCGGGCGAAGTCTGCGCTCAGGGCATCGAGGGTCGAGGCGGTCACCTCCCCGTCGGTACGCCACAGGCCCTGCATCACGATCGGCGTTCCCCACCCCCGATGGGTGCGCAGGAACATCTCGTCGACGACGCTCAATCGGGCGCTCACCAGCGAAGTGTACGACCGGTCGAGGTGGTCGCAGGAGGCCGACCTCTGGACAGCCGGCGCATACTGGAAGTGCAGCGCTGTACGGACCGCACACGGAGAACACCATGGTTAGCGTCGAGAAATGGAAGGTGTGGGGTTCCGTCGTGGAAGTCGACGTCACCGAAGGCGCCGCCCTACCCGAGGCTGCAGCGCTGATCGCGGCCGTCATCGACGAGACCGAATCGGTCTGCGACATCCACCGCGGCGACGCCGAGATCCACGCCGTCAACCTCTCGCAGGGCGCGCCGGTGAAGGTCAGCCGGCGGATGTCCGCACTGCTGCGGTCGGCGCTCTGGGCCGCCCGGATGACCGACGGGGTGGTGAACCCGCTCGCCACCGAATCTCCTGACGAGGACCTGATCCCCACCGTGCACCCGGCACCCAGCTTCCTCGACGTCCAGATCGACGACGACGTCGTGTTCGCGCCGTGGGGCGCCTCGTTCGACATCACCGACACCGCCAAGGCCGACACGGTGGACCGGGCGGCGGAACTGGTGGCCCGCCAACTCGAGTGCGGGGCCGCCGTGCGTATCGGCGACGTCGTCGCGACGGCCGGGCACTGTCCCGCCGGCGGCTGGCAGATCCCGGTGCCCGGCGACGGCGAGGTCGAACTGGTGAACGGGACGGCGATGGCGACGGCGTTCGCGCCCCCGGCTGCCGAACCGCCCACCGCCACCGAGTGGGAGACCGTGTCGGTGATCGCCGACGACGCGCTCTGGGCGTACGCGGCCAGCGTCGCTGCCCTCGCCCGCGGCATCGGTGCGATCCGCTGGATCGAACAGCACGAATTGCGCGCCCGGCTGGTGGACCGGTCGGGCCGGGTCTACACCACCGAGAGCTGGTGAATCAGGCCCGTCCGCGCTGACGGCGGTACCAGCGCACCAGGCTGTCCGTCGACGAATCGCTTTGCGTGGCCGGTTCTTCCGCCGCGGTAAGCACCGGCTGCAACTCGACGGCCTGCGTCTTGCCGAGCTCGACACCCCACTGGTCGAACGAGTCGATGCCCCACACGACGCCCTCGACGAATACCTGGTGCTCGTACAGGGCGATCAGCTGTCCGATCACCGACGGGGTGAGCTTCGGCGCGAGGATCGTGGTGGACGGCCGGTTGCCGGGCATGACCTTGTGCGGCACCAGATGTTCGGGCGTTCCCTCGGCCGCGATCTCCTCGGCCGTCTTGCCGAACGCCAGGACCTTCGTCTGGGCGAAGAAGTTGCTCATCAGCAGGTCGTGCATGCTGCCGGTGCCGTCCGCCGTGGGCAGGTCGTCGGTGGGTTCGCCGAAACCGATGAAATCGGAGGGGACGAGCCGCGTGCCCTGGTGCAGGAGCTGGTAGAAGGCGTGCTGCCCGTTGGTTCCGGGTTCGCCCCAGAAGATCTCACCGGTGGACGTGGGGACGGGTGTGCCGTCGGCGCGCACCGACTTGCCGTTCGATTCCATCGTCAACTGCTGCAGATAGGCCGCGAACCGCATGAGGTCGTTGGAATAGGGCAGCACGGCACGGGATTCGGCGCCGAAGAAGTTCGAGTACCAGAGGCCGATCAGGCCGAGCAGGACCGGCGCGTTCTCCTCGAGCGGCGCCGTCCGGAAGTGTTCGTCCACGGCATGGAAGCCGGCGAGGAACTCCGCGAAACGCTCCTTGCCGATCGCCGCCATCACCGACAGCCCGATGGCGGAATCGACCGAGTACCGGCCACCCACCCAATCCCAGAATCCGAACATGTTGGCCGTGTCGATTCCGAACTCCGACACCCGATCCGCGTGCGTCGAGACGGCGACGAAATGCTTTGCGACCGCTTCGTTTCCGAGGCCGAGACCGCCCAGCAGCCACCGACGCGCGGCGGTGGCGTTGGTGAGCGTCTCGAGCGTCGAGAACGTCTTGGACGCCACGATGAACAGGGTGGTGGCCGGGTCGAGGCCCTGCAGGCTGCGCACCAGGTCGGCGGGGTCGACGTTGGAGATGAACCGGACGCTGATGCCCGCGTCGGCGTAGTGCCGCAGCGCGCGGTACACCATCACCGGACCCAGATCCGATCCGCCGATACCGATGTTGACGACGGTCTTGATTCGCTCGCCCGTCGCGCCGCGCCATTCACCGGAGCGCACCCGATCCGTGAAGTCGCCCATGCGGTCGAGGACCTCGTGGACGTCGGCGACGACGTCCTGCCCGTCGACGACGAGAGACGCGTCGGCGGGCAGCCTCAGCGCCGTGTGGAGGACGGCGCGGTCCTCGGAGGTGTTGATGTGCTCGCCCGCGAACATCGCGTCCCGGCGTGCCTCCAGGTCGGCACTGCGGGCCAGTTCGAGGAGCAACCCGATGGTGTCGCGGTCGATGCGGTGCTTGCTGTAGTCGATGTACAGGTCGCCGGCCGAGACGGTGAGCTCCTGCCCGCGTGCCGGGTCCTTCTCGAAGAGTTCTCGAAGATGGACGGACTGAATCTGAGCGTGATGATCACGCAATTTCTGCCAGGCAGCGGTTCCGGTGATGTCTGAGCTCACGAGATTTGAGCTTAATGCCCGCGCGTCGAAACTTCCGTGCGAACTTCGGTGCGGCGCATGATGGACGTCATGGATGCTGTCGAACTCATGCGAACCGTTCCCACAACCCTCTTCCTCGGCGGCGAGAAGCGTGACGCCGAGAACGGCGCCACGTTCACCGTTTTCGACCCCGCCACCGGTGACGCGCTCACCGAGGTCGCGGACGCCAGTCCCGCCGACGCGATGAAAGCGCTCGACGCCGCGGTCGCGGTGCAGCGGGAGTGGGCGGCGACGCCGGCACGTGACCGCGGGGAACTGCTCCGCGCGGTGTTCGAGAAGATCACGGCCCGGGCCGACGACTTCGCGCTGCTGATGACGCTGGAGATGGGCAAGGCGCTGCCGGAGAGCGCGGCGGAGGTCAAGTACGGCGCCGAGTTCTTCCGGTGGTTCAGCGAGGAGGCCGTGCGTATCGCCGGCCGCTACACACCGGCACCCGCGGGGAACGGACGCATCCTGGTGACCAAGCAACCCGTCGGGCCGTGTCTGGCGATCACACCGTGGAACTTCCCGCTCGCGATGGGCACCCGCAAGATCGGACCCGCACTGGCGGCCGGCTGCACGATGATCGTCAAACCCGCCTCCGAGACTCCGTTGACGATGCTCCTGCTCGCCGAGGTGATGGCCGACGCGGGGCTCCCGAAGGGCGTGCTGTCCGTGCTGCCGACGTCGAAGTCGGGGGAGGTGACCGGTCCACTGCTCGACGACCCCCGGCTACGGAAGCTCACGTTCACCGGCTCGACCGGGGTCGGCCGGATGCTCGTCGAGAAGTCGGCGAAGGGGCTGCTGCGCACGTCCATGGAACTCGGCGGGAACGCGCCGTTCGTGGTCTTCGACGACGCCGACGTGGACAAGGCGGTGGCGGGCGCCGTCCTCGCCAAGATGCGCAACGGCGGCGAGGCCTGCACCGCGGCCAATCGCTTCCACGTCGCGAACAGTGTGCGGGAGGAGTTCACCGCGAAGCTCGTCGACAAGCTGTCCTCGTACACGCTCGGACCCGGCACGGATTCCGACACGACGCTCGGCCCGCTGATCAACGCGGACCAACTCGAGAAGGTCGGGGAACTGGTGCAGGACGCCGTCGGCGCCGGTGCCCGGGTGCGGCTCGGCGGGGTCGCACCGGAAGGTCCCGGTTACTTCTACCCGGCGACCGTGCTGGACGAGATCCCCGCGCAGGCTCGGATCCTGAAGGAGGAGGTGTTCGGGCCGGTGGTCGCGATCGCCGGGTTCGACACCGAGGAGGAGGGCATCGCCGCGGCCAACGACACGGAGTTCGGCCTGGCGTCGTACATCTTCACCCGGGATCTGGACCGTGCACTCCGGGTGGCCGACGCCCTCGAATCGGGCATGGTCGGCATCAACCGGGGAGTCATCTCGGACACCGCTGCCCCCTTCGGCGGCGTCAAAGCGTCAGGCTTCGGGCGCGAAGGGGGCAGTGAAGGCATCGAGGAGTACCTGGAGACCAAGTACGTGGCACTCGAGCCGTAGCGACCGCCGTCGGGGGACGGGCGGGCCGCTTCGGGAAATCAGTGACCGAGGCGGCCGCGCCCGAGGCGCAGCAGCAGCATGGCGAGTGTGTGGCCTTCCTGGCCGAGCTCGTTGAACCGCTCGAGCACCTTCATCTCACGGCTGTGGACGAGGCGGGGACCGCCGGACGCCATCCGGGTGCGCCCGATGAGCTGCGAGACCTCTGCGCGGCGCTTGATAGCGGCGAGAATCTCGGCGTCGAGCTTGTCGATCTCCTGGCGGAGAACCTCGATCTCGGCCTCGCTGGTGGGCACAGCGGTTTCCTTGGCGGCTGATGCGACGGTCTGAGTGCTCATTGGTTCGTCTCCCTCTTGTCAGAACTTGGATCGTTGTTTTGGCTCGAGTCGTTACCGATCCAGGCTCGTTTGACGAAAAAAGCCCCGGATCCGGTGCGGACCTCGGGGCTCGTGAGCTGTTCAGTTCACGGGCACCGGAGGCCGGTACCCGTAAAAAAATCGCCACAGGGGGCGCGACGGCGGACTGAACATGTGTACCAGTTTGCCATGGCGGTACCGCGCAGGCCAAGCGGCTGTGACGCTGTCGGTACACGCCGGTAAGTTTGATAGTTGATGAACACTATCTCCGGCACCGCTTCTCCCCTGAGCGCCACGTCGACTCCGCACGCCGCTGCACCGGCGCGCGCAGGGTCCGATGCGCTCCTCCAGGGCCTCAACCCACAGCAACGGGAAGCGGTCGTGCACGCCGGTTCTCCGCTGTTGATCGTCGCGGGTGCGGGCTCGGGCAAGACGGCTGTGCTCACCCGCCGCATCGCATATCTGCTGGCCGAGCGGGGGGTGATGCCCGGTCAGATCCTGGCAATCACGTTCACCAACAAGGCTGCCGCGGAGATGCGGGAACGCGTCGCCCACCTCGTCGGCCCCAGGGCCAACAGCATGTGGGTGTCCACGTTCCACTCGAGCTGCGTGCGGATCCTCCGGGCCCAGGCGGCGCTGCTCCCCGGCCTCAACTCGAACTTCTCCATCTACGACGCGGACGACTCGCGGCGACTGCTGACGATGATCGCCAAGGATCTCAACATCGACACCAAGCGCTACTCGGCTCGGCTGCTCGCCACCCACATCTCGAATCTCAAGAACGAGCTTGTCGATCCCGAGCAGGCGAGCGCCGACGCCGACAAGGATCCGGCGGAACTGCCTCGGCTGATCGCCAAGGTGTACGGGCACTACCAGCAGCGGTTGCGTTCGGCGAACGCGCTGGACTTCGACGACCTGATCGGCGAGACGGTCGCGATGCTGCAGGCGTTCCCCCAGGTGGCGGAGTACTACCGGCGACGGTTCCGCCACGTGCTGGTCGACGAGTACCAGGATACGAACCACGCCCAGTACATGCTGGTGCGCGAGCTGGTCGGCGGAACCGCGGACGGCGAGGACGCGGACCACCGGGTCGCCCCGGCCGAGCTGTGTGTGGTGGGCGACGCGGATCAGTCGATCTACGCGTTCCGCGGCGCCACGATCCGCAACATCGAGGAGTTCGAGCGCGACTACCCGGACGCCCGCACCATCCTGCTGGAGCAGAACTACCGCTCCACCCAGAACATCCTGTCGGCGGCCAACTCGGTGATCTCGAAGAACACCGGCCGGCGTGAGAAGCGGCTGTGGACCGATTCGGGTGTGGGTGAGCTCATCACCGGCTACGTCGCGGACAACGAGCACGACGAGGCGTCGTTCGTGGCGTCCGAGATCGACAAGCTCGTCGATTCCGGCGATGCCAAGTTCGGTGACGTCGCCGTGTTCTACCGCACCAACAACTCGTCCCGTGCCCTCGAAGAGATCTTCATCCGGCTCGGCGTTCCGTACAAGGTCGTCGGCGGAGTGCGGTTCTACGAGCGCAAGGAGGTGCGCGACATCGTCGCATATCTCCGGGTCCTCGCGAACGAGGACGACACCGTCAGCCTGCGCCGGATCCTCAACACACCCCGCCGCGGCATCGGCGACCGCGCCGAGGCGTGTGTGGCCGTCCATTCCGAGCAGCGGGGCATCAGCTTCGCGGAGGCACTGCGGGACGGCGGTGAGGGCCGCGTACCGCTGCTGAACACCCGTTCCCAGAAGGCCATCGCGTCGTTCCTCGAGCTCATGGACGGACTGCGGGGGATGCTCCCGCCGGAGACCACTGCGGATGACGTCGTCCCCGACCAGCTCGGCGACATCGGCGACGTCGTCGAGGCGGTCCTGGAGCGGACGGGCTACCGCGCCGAACTCGCGGCGAGCAGCGACCCTCAGGACGGGGCGCGTCTCGACAACCTCAACGAACTCGTGAGCGTGGCGCGTGAGTTCAGCTCCGACGCGCGGAACGCGGCCGGCCTCGTGGAACCGCCGGAGGACGGCGACGTCGACGCCCGGGACGGTGAACCCGATCCCGGTTCCCTCGCCGCGTTCCTCGAACGGGTGTCCCTGGTCGCGGACTCCGATCAGCTACCCGACAACGACGAGGGCGTCGTCACGCTGATGACCCTGCACACCGCGAAGGGGCTCGAGTTCCCCGTCGTCTTCGTCACCGGGTGGGAAGACGGTCAGTTCCCGCACATGCGGGCTCTCGGCGACCCCACGGAACTGTCGGAGGAGCGCCGGCTCGCATACGTGGGCATCACCCGTGCCCGGCAGCGGCTGTATCTGACGCGGGCCGTCATGCGGTCGGCGTGGGGCCAGCCCATCCAGAACCCGGAGTCGCGGTTCCTGCAGGAGATCCCGTCGGATCTCGTGCACTGGCGTCGTGAGGACCCGGGCACCGGTATCGGTTCGGGGGGCGCGATCGGCGGTGGCCGTGCGCGTGGATCGGGATACGGCGGCCAGGGCTTCGGTGGCGGTTCCGGTTACGGCGGCGGGTCGGCGGGCACGCCGAGCTTCGGCGCCGCCCGCTCCCGCAACAACAACCTGGTGCTCACGGTCGGCGACCGTGTCAGTCACGACAAGTACGGCCTCGGCACGGTCCTCGAGACCAAGGGCGCAGGGCCGACCGCGACGGTCACCATCGACTTCGGCAGCGCGGGCAAGGTCCGGCTGATGCTGATCGGTGGCGTCCCGATGGTCAAGCTGTAGAGACACGAAAGACGACTGCGGCGCATGCAATGCATGCGCCGCAGTCGTGTGTCAGGTGGTGCCGAGAGGTTTCGGTCAGTCCATCTCGGGGCCGAGGCTGATGCCGCGGGAGGCCAGCCAGGGGAGGGGATCGATCTTGTTCTCGCCGGCGAGGTGAACCTCGAAGTGCAGGTGCGGGCCGGTGGAGAAGCCGCGGTTGCCGACGGTCGCGATCTGGTCGCCCGCCATGACCTTCTGGCCGACGGTGACGGTGGAGGTGTTGATGTGGCCGTAGACGGTGATGGTGCCGTCGGCGTGCTTGAGGCGGACCCACATGCCGAACCCGGAAGCCGGACCCGAGTCGATGACCTCGCCGTCGGCGACGGCCACGATGGGGGTGCCGATGGGGGCGGCGATATCGACGCCTGCGTGCAGGGTGCCCCAGCGGCTTCCGAAGTTGGAGGTGAAGGTTCCCACGGCGGGGAGGACGAACAGGGGGCGGCGGGCAGCGGCTTCGCGGGCGGCGCGCTCTTCGCTGAAACGCTGTCCCTTGGCGAGCAGGTTGCTGAACTGCGACAGGTCGGTCGGGTTCGCGATGTTGAGGACCTGCGGGGCGTTCGAATCGGACGCGGCGGTGTCGGCGACCGTGGAGAACTGGGCGGCCTGTGGCTCGGCGGTGGTTCCGATGGTGCTCGACTCGTCACTGGCGAGGGCGACCTCGGAGTGGTCGGAGGAGCTGGACGATCCGCTGGTGACGGCAGCCTGGCCTGCGGCGACTACGGCGCCCGCTGCGACGGCGAGGACTGCGGCGCGACCTTTGAGAGCTGAGGGAGGAGTCGGGATGCGGTGGGCTCCGCGGCGGGAGTGGGAGGGTGCACCCTCGAAGGACTCGGAACCGCTGCGGGGGGTGAAGCCGGGAATCTCGGACTCGGTGTCGATGGTCTCGAAGCCGTTGCCGGCGTCGACGCTGTCGGGGGTGGAGCGTGTGGACTGCGAATTGCGGAAGAGCATGCGTGAAATCTCAGAACTATCGGTCTCGGGATAACGCTCGACCGACCTCGAGGGGTACGTGGGCGCGACTTCGTCGTTGTGACCCCGCAACTCGTCATCGTGGTGACTCACAAAACGGCTGGCCGTGAACTGGCTGCGATGGTGCATACGCCCGTCCCCCTCCTGCTCGTGACCTGCCTGTGACTTAGACCTTGGCGACGGTAACGAAACGGTTGCGATGCGCGCAACCTGTAACGCGGAGGAACGGCTACATGTGACGGGCATCACAAACTGAGCTGGGGAAACGTCGAACCCACTTTTCGTCTCGGTTCAATCTCGCCCCTGAATACGCGTGTCACAACGTGGGGGAGGCAGTGGGTTAGCGCTAGCGTCGGCCTGTGGCGTCATCAACTCGATCTCCGGACGGGCGTAGGGCCGAGCCCGAACGTATTCCCTCGTCCGGCGGCACCGGTCTGACGGCCGTCGAGGAGCCCGATCCCGCCCGTGCGCGCCGGGGGTGCGTGCTCGCGGTCGTCCTGGGTCTCGTCGGGGGAGTGGGAGTGGCCTCGGCGCCCGTCCTGCACGCCGTCCGTTCGGCCGACGGGGTGGCCGCGCCGTCCGCGATCGGCGCAGCCGCACTGTGGGCTGCCGTCTTCGCCCTCGCCCCATCCGTTCTCGCCGTCCTCGCGCTTCTCGCCCGGCGCACCGCGGTGGCGGGTGCGCTGCTGGCCGGTGCCGGTGCGATGTCCCTCGGCGCCGCCGTGCTCGACACGCAGCTGTGGACGGACGCCATCGACGCCAATCGACTCGAATTGTTCCGGCCCGAGACGGCGGCCGAGCTCGCCGCCGGGTCCGGCGCGTACGCCGCCCTCGGCGGACACCTGCTGATCGCCTTCGCCGGCCTCCTCGGCATGGTCGCGGTCCACCGGGAATCGCTGATGGACGGTTACGGCGACGCCCGCAGCTCCGAACAGGTCGGACGGGCGACCGGCGCCCGTGTCGGATTCCTGCCGTCCGCGGTCGCGGTGGTCGCCGCCGTCGTGCTCGTCGGCGCGCTGTTCGCTCCTGCCTTCGTGTCCGAGGATCCGGTCATCCTCGTCCCGACGGTCGTGGAGTCGGACCTCGCCGCGTCCGCAGGCGCCGGGCTGCTGGCGGCGGCCGTTCTGATCGTGGTCGCCTCCGCACTGGCGTCCATCTCGCCGCCCGTCGCGTCCGGTGCGCTCGTCGGGGCCGGTCTGGCCGCGCTCGGCGTGGTCGGGACGCGCCTGGTGGCCGGACTCGCCGCGGGCGAACGGATCCAGCCCGGGCCCGGCGCGGTGTGGGGGACCGTCGGCGCCGGTGTCCTCGTACTCGTCGGTGTCTGCATCCCGATGGTCGACCGAGCTCGCGACAGCAGGATCGTGAAGACGCTCGCCACCCCCTCGTCGTCCGCGCCGGCTCAGGGCGGCCCGGCGAAGAAGGGGGCCGTCGCCCCGTCCGCGAAGGGCGTCGCCAAGGCGGCGCTGCGAGCCGAGGCCGCCGCGGCCCGCGCTCGAATCGCCCGCTGGCACGTCGCCGCCGGGACCACCGGAATCGTCACCGCCGTGCTCGCCGCCGCCGGTGCCCTGCTCCCCGTCCTCGACATCCCGGCCGACGCCGTGCGCCCCGATGTCTACGCCACCCGGGTCGTGCTCGTCGCCGCCCTCGTGCTCGTCGTCGGCTGCGTCTGGCTGCTGCTGTCGGAGTTCGCCTCCACTGTCCGGCCCGCGGTCGGAGTGCTGTGGGTGACGATCCCGTTCTCCGTCGCCTCGGTGTCGCAGTCCGTCGTGCTCGCCACCGACGTCCCCGGAATCGGCGCCGGAATCGGTGCCGCGCTGCTGTGGTGTGCGGCCGTCACCGCTGTCGTCACCGGCGTGCTGACGTGGTTCGCCGGTTCGGCGGAACGTGAGGAGATCGACACGTCCGAGGAGCCGTCCACCTCGATCGCGGTCCTCGCGGTCGGTGGTCTCGGGGCGGTCGCCGCGTTCGTCGGACTGGGACTGCCGCTCTTCCACGGGACGGATGCACGCGGCGACGACTACGCGCCCGCGTCGTTCGCGGAGTTCCCGTGGAACCTCGACGTGTGGGGGCGCGTCCTACTGGGCGTCGCGGTGGTCCTCGCAGTGATCGTCGCCTCACGTGCCCGGCCGGCCCGGGCGGTGGCACTCCTGCTCGGTTCGGCCGTTGTGGTGGGGGTATACCTCCTGTCGTGGCCGCTCACCGCGGCCCGGGTGACCGATCCCTCAATGGGGGCCGGTGTCGTCCCGACAACGGTGGGCATAGTGTTGATTGCGGCTGCCGCGGCCCTCACGACACGCAGCAGAAATCGGTGAGGTCCGCCCCGTCGACGGCGGTGAGGCCCGCCTCAATACGTGATATCGCGTGATGTGGACCACATAGCAGACACGCGGGCGCAGACCGGGCCCGGCAACTGGTTAAAGTCCAAAACAGACCCGCTCCTACCCCTCGAGCGGGTGTCAACGCAGACGAGACGGTGAGCAGATGGATCTCTTCGAATACCAGGCGAAGGAACTCTTCGCCAAGCACGAGGTGCCGACTTCGGCTGGGCGTGTTACCGACACGGTCGCCGGCGCACGCGAGATTGCCGAAGAAATCGGCAAGCCCGTGATGGTCAAGGCGCAGGTCAAGGTCGGAGGCCGCGGCAAGGCCGGTGGCGTGAAGTACTCCGCCGACGCCGATGCCGCCCAGGCCAACGCCGAGGCGATCCTGGGCCTCGACATCAAGGGTCATGTCGTCAAGAAGCTGCTGGTCGCAGAGGCGAGTGACATCGCCGAGGAGTACTACATCTCCTTCCTGCTCGACCGCACCAACCGCACCTACCTGGCCATGTGCTCGGTCGAAGGTGGCGTCGAGATCGAGGTCACCGCCGAGGAGAACCCCGACGCTCTCGCGAAGATCCCCGTCGACGCCGTCAAGGGTGTCGACCTCGCGTTCGCGCGCAGCATCGCCGAGGCAGGAAAGCTGCCCGCCGAGGTGCTCGACGCAGCGGCCGTGACGATCCAGAAGCTGTGGGAGGTCTTCATCAACGAAGACGCTCTCCTCGTCGAGGTCAACCCGCTCGTCCGCACGCCGGACGACCAGATCCTCGCACTCGACGGCAAGGTCACGCTCGACGAGAACGCTGCGTTCCGTCAGCCCGGCCACGAGGCGTTCGAGGACAAGGACGCCACGGATCCGCTCGAGCTCAAGGCCAAGGAAAACGACCTCAACTACGTCAAGCTCGACGGTGAGGTCGGCATCATCGGTAACGGCGCCGGCCTGGTCATGTCGACCCTGGACGTCGTCGCCTACGCAGGTGAGAAGCACGGTGGCGTGAAGCCGGCCAACTTCCTCGACATCGGTGGCGGCGCCTCCGCAGAGGTCATGGCGAACGGCCTGGACGTCATCCTGAACGACGCGCAGGTCAAGAGCGTGTTCGTGAACGTTTTCGGTGGCATCACCGCGTGTGACGCGGTCGCCAACGGCATCGTCGGCGCCCTGAAGACGCTCGGTGACGAGGCCAACAAGCCGCTGGTCGTCCGCCTGGACGGCAACAACGTCGAAGAGGGTCGTCGTATCCTCGCCGAGGCCGCCCACCCGCTGGTCACGGTCGTCGGAACCATGGACGAGGCTGCCGACAAGGCTGCCGAGCTGGCCTTCGCCGCAAAGTAAAGGGACTCAAAAAACATGGCTATCTTCCTGACCAAGGACTCCAAGGTCATCGTCCAGGGCATCACCGGCGGCGAGGGCACCAAGCACACCGCGCTGATGCTCAAGGCCGGCACCCAGGTCGTCGGCGGTGTCAACGCCCGTAAGGCCGGCACCACCGTCACCCACGACGGCGGCGTCGAGCTGCCCGTCTTCGGCACCGTCGCCGAGGCCATCGAGAAGACCGGCGCGGACGTCTCCATTGCGTTCGTCCCCCCGGCATTCGCCAAGGACGCCATCGTCGAGGCCATCGACGCGGAGATCCCGCTGCTCGTGGTCATCACCGAGGGCATTCCGGTCCAGGACTCGGCGTACGCCTGGGCGTACAACGTGTCCAAGGGCAACAAGACCCGCATCATCGGACCCAACTGCCCCGGCATCATCACCCCCGGCGAGTCGCTGGTCGGCATCACCCCGGCCAACATCGCGGGCACCGGCCCGATCGGTCTCGTGTCCAAGTCCGGCACGCTGACCTACCAGATGATGTTCGAGCTGCGTGACTTCGGCTTCTCCACCGCAATCGGCATCGGCGGCGACCCGGTCATCGGCACCACCCACATCGACGCCATCGAGGCGTTCGAGAAGGACCCCGAGACCAAGGTCATCGTGATGATCGGTGAGATCGGTGGCGACGCCGAGGAGCGTGCCGCCGACTACATCAAGGCGAACGTCACGAAGCCGGTCGTCGGCTACGTCGCGGGCTTCACCGCCCCCGAGGGCAAGACCATGGGCCACGCAGGCGCCATCGTCTCCGGTTCCTCGGGCACCGCGCAGGCCAAGAAGGACGCCCTCGAGGCTGCCGGCGTGAAGGTCGGCAAGACGCCGTCCGAGACCGCTGCGCTCGCTCGCGAGATCCTGCAGAGCCTGACCGTCCAGGCCTAGGCGCTCCGCGCCCGTGCGCCTTTTTGGTAGCTCCCGCTACCAAAAAGGCGCACGGGTCGTTCAGGCATCGACCCACATCTCCCCGGCCGGATCGAGTGTCCCCGTCCCCGACGTGACGGCAGCGACCAGATCGGCCAGTTCCGCCGAGTCCCTCGCCGCGAGGGTGAGGACCGCGGATTCCCCGTAAGTCGTGTCCACCACGACGACGCCCCGCCCACGCAACTCCGACTCGACACGTCCCGCCTCGGCGTGGCCGACGGCGAGGGTGTGCAGGTGGCGCAGTTCCCTTCGCACGAGCGGTGCGGCATCGACCGCCGTGGCCACCGCGCCCGAGTAGGCGCGCACCAGTCCGCCCGCCCCCAGCTTGATTCCCCCGAAATACCGTGTCACGACCACCGTGACGTCGACGAGATCACGGGCCTTGAGTACCTGCAGCATCGGTATGCCCGCGGTGCCACCGGGTTCGCCGTCGTCGCTCGCACGCTCGACCCGGTCGCTGGGCCCGTTTCCGATGATGTACGCCGAACAGTGATGTCGCGCATCGGGATACGCGCGCCGCTGATCCTGGACGAAAGCCTGCGCCGCCTCTGCGTCCTCGACGCGCCGCAGGGCGGCGATGAAACGTGAGTGCTTCACCTCCGTCTCGAGGGTGAGATCGGCGGTGCGATGGGCGAGGGTGTACGGCACCGGACCATTGTCTCCTGCGCTGTTCCCGCCGCTGCGTGCCGCGAGTGACGGCAGTGACCGACGGGTATACGTAGGCTAGCGTCGGAAGAGCGCACGCAGACGACCACTTGTCGACTAGGAGAAGTCATGACGTTCACGCCCGGAGGACCGAGTTACGGTCCGCCCGCGCAACCGACTGCAGGGGGAGAACCGAAAGGCCTGGGCTTCTTCCTTCTGATCGGTGTCGCAGTTCTCGGTGTCCTCAACCTGCTGCTCGGGTTCGCCCCGTACGCCACCTTGGCGCGAGAGTCCGTGAACTCGTTCGAAGCGAACACGGACGGGCTCGGCCTGCTGTTCCTCGGTGGTCTTCTCGCGGCGGTCTCGCTCCTTCCGAAGCAGTCCTATGCGGGCGCGGCAGCGGCGGCCTCCGTCGCAGGCTGGGTAGTCGCGTTGTTCGTGTACCTCAACGTCGACGCGGATTCCGGTTGGGGCGCAATCCTGATACTCGTTCTCGGCTTCATCCAGTCGGCCGTGGCCGTCGCGGCCACCCTGTTCGACATCGGACTCCTCAAGCAGCCGGCACCCAAGCCGTCCGCAGCCGCGGGCTTCGGTCAGCCCGGTCAGGCGCCGCAGGGTTACGGCCAGGGCGCCCCGCAGGGCTACGGGCAGGGCAGCCCGCAGCAGTCGTACGGACAGCCGCCGCAGGGCTACGGCCAGAGCGCGCCGCAGGGCTACGGGCAGCAGAGCCAGTCGCAGCCCGGCTACGGGCAGCAGAACCAACCCGGTTACGGCCAGCAGGGCTACGGCCAGCAGGGTCAGCCCTCGCAGGGCCAGCCCGGCTACGGCCAGGGCTACGGGCAGCCCCAGCAGCCCGGTTACGGCGCCGGTGCGGGTGCCGGGTCTGCGTCGTACGACGCCCCGACCACCGCCTACCAGCAGCCGCAGTACCAGGGGTACTCGCAGCCGTCGAGCCCGTCGCAATCCACCGGAACGCCCAGCTCGCAGTACCCGGCCGGGACCAGCTACGGTTCCGCGCAGCACGCGGCGCCTGCGTACGGCTCGCAGTCGGAGTCGTCCCCCGTCGAGCGCACGCTGGAGTACGGCGAGCAGCCGCCCACCGAGGCGAAGCCGGCCGAATCGGCGGACAAGCCCGAATCGGAGGGCTACAGCGCGCCGACCCAGGCGTTCGACACGCGTGCCGACAGGGACGACAAGTAGCGGCCCAACCAGCAAGGTGGCCTCTGACCGAACGTGGTCGGAGGCCACTTCTGTGCGGCGCGCCTGACCGCTGTCGCGGCGTCGGAGTGCCACTCTCGAGGGGATGAGTTCTTTGGTTGATCGTGCGCAGCGCGTCGCACAGGGTGCGCGACGGCGAGCCGTCGGTGACGAGGAGCGGCAAGTCCCGCGACAGCGACCCGTGCCCGACGCAGACGAGATGCGGGCGCTGCTCGCGGTCGCGTTCCGGCCGGCGGGTGTCACCGTCGTCCTGCTGTCCGCACTCATCGTCGTCACGCTGGTGGCGGCGAACAGCGATCTCACGGGAACGTTCGGTGCCATCGCGGCGTCGTGGCTGGCGATCCACCAGGTGCCGTTGACTATCGACGGCACGTCACTCGGAGTCCTCCCGTTGATCCCGACTGCGGGGATGGTGTGGGTGGTCGCCCGTGGATGCGCCGGCGTGGTGCACCCGGCGTCCTCGCGGCGGCATGCTCTGCAGGTGATCGGCGCTGCGGTGGCCGGACCGCTGGTCGTGACGGCCATCAGCCTCGCTGTCATCGCGGACGCGTCGGCGGTCATCCCGTTGTCGTCGCCGAACGCGCTCGCCGCGTTCGGATGGGTGCTGTTCGTGCACCTGCTCGCGTCGGCGATCGGTGTGACGGTCGCGATGTGGCCGACGCTGGGGGCGCGGGTTCCGTCGTGGGTCCGGGACGCGGTACGGCCGGGACTGCGCGCGTTGGCGGCGCTTCTCGGTGCCGGCGCGGTCATGGTCACGATCTCGCTGCTGATGGAGTGGTCGACGGTCGGCTCGCTGCTCGAACGCGGCGACGGCGTCGTCGGAATGCTCGGACTGACGATCCTGTCGGTGCTGTACCTGCCGAACGTCGTGGTGGGTGCCGCGGCCGCGGTGATGGGAGGGACCGCGCAGATCGGGGACGTCTCGGTCAGCGTGTTCGGGAACGTCGGTGGTTCACTGCCGCCGTTGCCGCTGCTCGGCGCCGTCCCCGACGGGGTGTCGGGCGGTGCCTGGCCTGCGTTGCTGGTGATTCCCCTGCTGATCGGTGTGATGCTCGGACGCGACTGCGGACGCCGCGTCGCCGGGCAGGAAGCGCTGTTCACCGTGCTGACCGCCGCCGCGGGGGTGGGCGCGGTGACGGCGGTACTCGGCCTCGTGTCCGGCGGCAGGCTCGGCGCATTCGGAACGGTCGAGCTGAACTGGTGGGCGTTCGGGCTGCTCACGTTCGCGTGGCTCGGGCTCGCGGGCGCGGTGACGGCGGTGGTCGTGGCCTGGCATCGGAGCCGGGGCGCCGTGGACGAGGACGCCGCCGACACCGAGGACGAGGAGCCGCACCTTCCCGGCGCGGAGGAGGTTCCGGCGATCGCCGCCCCGATCACCGAGGAGCCGGTGGTCGCCGAAGACGTCGCGCCGAGTCGGGTGATCGAAGCCGAACTCGTCGACGACACCGAAGCGCCGGCAGCGCCGGTTGCACCGCAGGACACCGACTCCGACACCGAGGTCGTGGTGGATGTCGAGGTCGAGGAAGACCCGGCGACGGAGGAACCCGAGGGGTCCGGAGACGCCGGCGAGAGCCCGGAAGCCGACCTGCCCCGAGGGCCCGCAACCCCCAGCGACTAGGCTCTTGGTCGGTCGACGATGCGACCGCCCCCATTTTCGCCCGTCGTTCGATTCACCCGGCCTTTCGATTGTTCAGGAGTAGAGCGCTGACTTCCTCGCGTGACCACCTGAGGCCCACGACCGGTTCGCCGGCGCGGATCGTCGTACTCGCCTCCGGTGCGGGAACCCTCCTGAGGTCGCTGATCGACGCAACACACACGGACGGGTATCCCGCCGAGATCGTCGCCGTCGGCGTCGACCGCGACTGTGACGCGACCACCCACGCGAACGCGGCGGACATTCCCCACTTCCGGGTGAGCCTGCGCGACCACGCAGACCGTGCCGCCTGGGACCTCGCGCTGACCGAGGCCGTCGCGTCGCACCAGCCGTCGCTCGTCGTGTCGGCGGGGTTCATGAAGATCCTCGGCCCCGCCTTCCTGGACCGTTTCGGCGGTCGCATCATCAACACGCATCCCGCGTTGCTGCCCGCATTCCCCGGCGCGCACGCGGTCCCCGATGCGCTGGCCTACGGCGTGAAGGTGTCGGGATCGACCGTCCACCTCGTGGACGCGGGTGTCGACACCGGCCCGATCCTGGCGCAGGAACCCGTGCCGGTGCTCGACGGCGACGACGAGTCGACCCTGCACGAGCGCATCAAGACTGTGGAGCGACGGTTGTTGGCGGACGTCATCGCCGCTGTCGCCACCCGTGGAGTTGTTTCCGATGGACGAAAGGCCGTGATCCCCAGTGAGTGAACGCAAGGCAGTACGCCGAGCGCTCGTCAGCGTCTACGACAAGACCGGTCTGGTCGAACTGGCTACGGGCCTGCACAAGGCAGGCGTCGAGCTGGTGTCGACAGGGTCGACCGCAGCGAAGATCGCCGACGCCGGCATCCCGGTCACCCCCGTCGAGGCGCTGACGGGCTTCCCCGAATGCCTCGAGGGCCGGGTCAAGACGCTGCATCCGCGGGTGCACGCCGGCGTCCTCGCCGACACCCGGAAGCCGGAGCACCTCGCGCAGCTCGAGGAACTCGGCATCGAGGCGTTCCAGCTGGTGGTCGTGAACCTGTATCCGTTCACGCAGACCGTCGCATCGGGGGCGACCCCCGACGAGTGCGTCGAGCAGATCGACATCGGCGGGCCGTCCATGGTGCGTGCCGCCGCGAAGAACCACCCGTCCGTCGCGGTCGTGGTGGATCCCGCCCGCTACGACGACGTGCTCACCGCGGTCGCCGACGGCGGTTTCACGCTGCCCGAGCGCACCGCGCTCGCCGCGCAGGCGTTCCAGCACACCGCGTCGTACGACGTCGCGGTCGCCAGCTGGATGACGTCCACACTGGTTGAACCGGGTGACTCGCAGTTCCCCGAGTGGGCAGGCGCCACCTGGGACCGCTCGGCGGTCCTGCGGTACGGCGAGAACCCGCACCAGGCGGCCGCCCTCTACGTGAACCCCGCCGCCCCGGCCGGTCTGGCCCAGGCGGAGCAGTTGCACGGCAAGGAAATGTCGTACAACAACTACACCGACGGTGACGCCGCCTGGCGTGCGGCGTTCGACTTCAGCGAACCGGCTGTCGCGATCATCAAGCACGCGAACCCGTGTGGCATCGCGGTCGGAGCCGACATCGCCGAGGCGCACCGCAAGGCGCACGCCTGCGACCCGGTCAGCGCGTACGGCGGAGTCATCGCCGCGAACCGCGAGATCACCGTCGAGATGGCCGAGCAGGTCGCCGAGATCTTCACCGAGGTGATCATCGCCCCCTCCTATGCGGACGGTGCGCTCGGAGTCTTGCAGCGCAAGAAGAACATTCGCGTCCTCCTTGCCCAGGCACCCACTGCGACGGGAATCGAACTGCGTCCCGTGTCCGGGGGAGCGCTCCTCCAGGAGCGCGACGTGCTCGACGCCGAGGGTGACGACCCCGCCAACTGGACGCTGGCCGTCGGCGACGCCGCCGACGAACAGACCCTGAAGGATCTCGAGTTCGCATGGCGCGCGTGCCGTTCGGTGAAATCCAACGCGATCCTGCTCGCCTCCGACGGTGCGTCGGTCGGCGTCGGCATGGGCCAGGTCAACCGCGTCGACTCCGCGCACCTCGCGGTGCAGCGGGCCGGTGACCGGGTGGTCGGGTCGGTGGGCGCGTCGGACGCGTTCTTCCCGTTCCCCGACGGACTGCAGGTGCTCGCGAACGCCGGCGTCAAGGCAGTCGTGCAGCCGGGTGGTTCCGTCCGCGACAACGAGGTGATCGATGCGGCCAAGGAGGCCGGCATCACCATGTACCTGACGGGTGCGCGGCACTTCGCGCACTAGCGTTCGGCAACTCTCGAACGGGTCTCGGCATCATGCCGGGGCCCGTTCCGCGTCGTCAGGCGGCTGCGGCCCCGTGTGCTCGGCCCGTGCCCTGGAGTTCGCGAGGCGAACCGGTGATGACCACGCGGGCGGCGCCGCGGCTGCGGACCTCGCTGATCAGCTCACCCAGACCGGCCTCGTGGGCGGCATCGCAGTGCGACAGGTCGAGGGTGACGGCGTAACCGGTGAGGTCGTCCGGCAGATCGAGATACGGGGGAGAAGTGGACAGTTGGTTGATACGAAGTTTCATGGGGTGCTCCTGAAAGTGAAAGGTAAAAGAAAAGGCACCCGAGGGGTTTGCCCTGGGTGCCCGAGAATGACTTGGTTGAGTCTCAACATTCTCGGGGTGCGCCGAACTTGGTGATGTGCTTGTCGGCGAAGCAGCGACGCCATGCGGGTACGGACGCGAAGAGCGCGTGAAGCTGCATCATGGCCGTACCTTTCTGCGTGTCGTTGCTGGTTGGTAGATGACCGTACATCACCGGTTGAGGGTTTGCACTTCCATTATCCAGCGGCTGCGCAGAAATGCAGGGTTGTACTCGATGTTTACCCACAGTTCTGCGCAGTGACGCTTCTGTGGATGGCGACGTGCGTTATCCACAGACCCGGAATTCGCGACGTATGTCGAGTGCCGGACTGTCAGGGTTCGACGATGGGGGAATTCCAGCAACCGTTCCGAGGATCCGAAGCGCTGCGGGACGGGCAGCTCACGCGGCACGGTTTACGTACCTACCGGCGCCTGCACCGGGACGTGTACGTGCACAGAAGTGCCGAACTGACAGCGCTCTCACGTGCACGTGCCGCCTGGTTGTGGGCCGACGGCGAAGCGGTACTCGCGGGCTTCTCCGCGGCCGCCGTACACGGAACCCGGTGGATCGGCGTAGGCGAGTCGGCGACGCTCATCCGGCGAGGCAGCCGCCGATCCGTCGACGGCATCGAGGTGCGCGCGGATGCCCTCCTGCCGGACGAAGTGTGTCGCGTGGGCGAGATGCTCGTCACCACTCCGGCGCGGACAGCCTTCGACCTGGGCCGGTGGTTGCCCGTTGATCGCGCCGTCGAGGTCCTCGACTCCCTCTGCCACGACACCGGACTGCGCCCGGCGGAGATTTCCTCGGTGGCCGGACGGCATCGGGGCGAACGTGGACTCGCGTCGCTGCGTGACGTCGTGTCGCTCGTGGATCCCGGTGCCGAATCCCCACCGGAGACACGCACTCGCCTCGTCCTGATCCGTGGAGGGCTGCCCGCACCGGAGACACAGATACCGATCGAGGATCGCCGCGGCCGCGTCTTCGCCCGTGCGGACCTGGGCTGGAGGAGGTGGAAGGTGCTCGTCGAGTACGACGGCGAACATCACTGGTCGGACGAACGTCAGCGCACGTGGGACATCGAGCGGATGGAACGGCTCGCCGAGCTCGGGTGGGTGGTGCGGGTGAACGCGGAGCAGTTGCGTCGGCGGCCGCAGGTGATCGTCGCGCGAGTGCGGGACCGATTGCGGCAGGCGGGTGCTCCGGTGTGAGTGCGCAGAACCGCAGGCCTCCTCTCGGCGTTTGCCGGCGGAACTGCGTATTCGGCCCCACACTTTGGTTACAGGTTGCTTTCGATACGGCCTCGAGCTGCCCGCGCGCACGGTGCAGCTGATTCACTCGGGGCTGATGTGACTCGAGTGGCACCTGTGGAAGGAGAGTGGCGCCCGGACTGCGACGGTGCGCCCATCCCCGTTATGAACCGATTTGCGATCAAGGCCGGCCTCGGCGCCTGCGTCCTGGGTGCGTCCGTGCTCATCCCTGCCCAGGTTTCGGCGGAACCCGCGGCGACGGCGACCGGCACCGAACTGTCCGGGATGACGGTGTTCCTCGACCCGGGACATCAGGGTTCCAGCGAGGGCCACGACCTCGCGCAGCAGGTGAACGACGGCCGGGGCAACACCAAGGACTGCCAGACGAGCGGCATGACGTCGCTCGGCGGGGTGCCCGAGCACACCATCAACTGGAACGTCTCCCAGCTGGTGAAGAGCAGCCTCGAGAGTCTCGGCGCGAAGGTCGTCCTGAGTCGCCAGGACGACACCGGCTGGGGCGGATGCGTCGACGAAAGAGCGCGTGCGGCAAGCGAATCGAATGCCGATCTCGCGGTGAGCATTCACGCGGACTCGACGGCGCAGGGCGAGGACGCGAGCAAGCACGGGTTCCACATGATCATCCCGTCGCTGCCCATCCCCGACGAGAAGGCGGACGCGGCGCAGTCCGGCGGCGGGCTCGAGGCGTCGACGATGATGCGCGACGCCTACAAATCCGACGGATTCGTTCCCGCCAACTACGCCGGCGTGAACGACGGCCTTCAGACCCGCGCCGATGTGGCCGGGCCCGCGCTGACTCAGGTTCCGCTGGTGTTCGTCGAGATGGGCAACGGTTCCAACAAGGAAGACTCCGCCCAGCTGGAGAGCACCGACGGCCAGTTGAAGCACGCGATCACCATCACGACGGGCGTCGTCACCTACCTGCTGACGGGGTCGGAGGCGGCGCCGGCCGAGGAGCTGGCAGCAGCGCCGGCGGCCACCACGACGACGCCCGAGGCGAGCGAGGACAGCGCGTCGTCGACCACCACCACGACCCCGAAGGCGACCACCCCGAAGGCGGCACCGAAGTCGACGGCACCCGATTCGGCGCAGTTCTCCGAGTTGATGGAGATGCTGGCGCCGCTGCTCGAGGTCGAGGGCCTCGACGGGCTCGAGGATCTCGTCAACGACAAGAACCTGGGGCTCGTGTCCGATCTGGCGAGCACACTGATGGCCGTGATCACCGGAGCCGGCGGGAACTGATTACAGAGCGGCGATCCAGCTGCTGAACGGTTCGGTGAACTCCGCCGAGTAGGGGAGCGGTTCCACGTAATCCGGTCCGGTGGACGGACGGTCGCCGACGTCCTTGAGGACGTGATTGGCGTTCGTCATCCGCACCGGTGTCAGCGCGGTGTGCGCGAGGGCGTCGTTCAGGCCGTCGACGTCCGCGAGCTGTACCTGGATGTCCTTGGCGGAGCAACTGGTGAGGACGGGGAACCCGGCGGGCAGCCGGCCGGCCAGTGCGCGCGGGTCGAGAGCGTCCTCCTCCGCGAGGGCCTTCGCGTTGGCATGGACCAGCCCGGCGTTCTGCAACGGTTCCGGAAGGTCGTCGGGGATCGTGCCCGACGTGCGCAGGGATTCAACGGTGTCCGCGAGCGCGAGCCGGAGTTCGTCGGCCAGCTCCACCGGCAGCTGGCCGGTGCCGACGACGGCGTCGAGCTGGCCGTGGATCTGCGTGGTGAGCAGGTCGAGGAGCCGGACGCTCAGCGGTTCGAGCAGTCCGACGGCGCGCACCCGCGACTCGTCTTCCGCGGTCGCGAGCGCGAGGGCGACGAGTCCGCCGTCGCTGTGACCGATGACGATCAGCTTCGACGGGTCGACCCCGGGTTGGGCGGCCAGGAAGTCGAGGCCCGCGGACGCGGCGTCGACGAAGGTGGTGAATCCGAGACCCCCGACTTCTTCCACCTCGTAGGGGCCGAGGGCGGTCTCGCCGCTGCCGATCTTGTCGTAGCGCAGGCTGGGGATGCCGTGCTGTTCGAGCACATCGGCGAGGTGGCGGAGCGTTCCGATGTCACCGGGGAGCAGGGCGCTGTCGCCGTTGCGGTCGGTGGGGCCGCTGCCGGCGAGCAGCAGCGCGGCGGGCGCCGACCCGTTCGCGTGGTCGGGGGTGCGCAGGCTGCCGTAGTACGTGACGGCACCGCTGTCGAACGTGATCTCGGTGTCAGGCATGGGGACTGTCTACCAGTTCACGTCGCGCGCAGTCGCCGCACCCGCTGCACCCCTCGCCATGCGAACCACAGCAGGAACGCGAGTAGCGGGATGACGAGCAGCGGAAGCAGCAGGGCGATCAGGGATGTGACGAACGAGACCACGTCTTCGATCACCGACACCACGGGATTGGCCAGTCCGCCGGTGGAGGCCGTGCTCACGGCACGGGTCCCGGTCTGCGCGGTGCTGAACGCCAGAGCGGTGGGCGCGCCGATGACGATTCCGGCGATCGCGGCGGTCGACGGGTCCACGTCCGCGAAGGCTGCCCAGGTCGCGATGACACCCGCCACGGGACCGGTGACGTTGCCGATCACGGACAGCACGTTGTCGACGAACGGGATCAGATCGGCGGTCAGTTCCACCACTGTCGCGATCGACAGCGCGACCAGCGCCCCGGTCGAACCGAGCCACCGCATCGACTCGTTCAGGGTGATCCCGAGCACCTCGAAGTGCACCGCGGCGCTGAGCATCAGCAACGGCAGGAACGTGCGCAGTCCCGACGCGGCGGCGAGGCCGAGGCCGAGCAGTCCGGGCAGAACCCAGGCCTCCATGCACGGAGTGTAGAAGCTCGGCGATCACGGCAGGCGGGCATCGCGGCCGAGATCTCAGAGAAGCATCACAGAACTCACACAATCGGCGATTAGCGTCTGCATCACCAGTTGTTCCAACGGATTACGTCCGAGGACAGCCCCCGACTCCAGGAAGGTGCCGCACCATGAACGTCGTACAGCTGACCACCGGTGATGTCGTCGCCGCCATGTTCTCCCTCGACTTCGTCGACGGCGGATTCCGCCCGGAGGCCGTCGAGCGGATTCACCGGGGAGCGATCGACGAGTGGGTGTCCGCGCTCACCGGGTCGGGTCTGTTCTCGAACCGCGCGGTCGCGGACGTGGTCCGGGCCTGGCGCCACGATCCGCGGGTCCTGCTCGATTCCCTTCTGGCGGAGGCAGATCCGGTGACACTCGAGCGCTACCGCTGCGCCTGGTGCGAGTTGGACGCCGCGTCCGCGTACGGTGCCGCCGCGTAGGCGGACCCTCAGGGGATGCTGAAGACGTCGGCGAACGTGGCGAGCAGCGCCGGGTCGCCGGTGACGGACACGCTGCCGAGAGCGATGGCGTCCTCCGGGGTGATCTCGCGCGCCATTAGTGCCTTCACCGCCGGCCCGGTCTCGATCACGAGGTCGGGCCGCTCGGCTGCGCCCTCCACGACCTCGAGTGCGCCGCGGTCGATGCGGGCGGACAGCACGATCGGCCCGAGCCGCAATTCGTAGGTGAGGGTGACGTCCCGTGCGGCGTCGGGGTGGAACGTCGATCGCAGCGCCATCACCATCGAGTCGACGGTCACGGCATCGTCCGGGTCGGGTTCGCCGAGAGTGCGGGCGCCCCACCGGCCCAGCGACTTCACGGCGTCCTCCAGGGCGTTGCCGTAGTCGGTCAGTTCGTAGACCACCGCGTTCGACGGCCGGGGCAGCGCGCGGCGAGCGATCACGTCGGCGTCTTCGAGTTCTTTCAGGCGCGCCGACAGGATGTTGGACGGGATGCCCGGCAAACCCTGCTTGAGATCCGTATATCGCCGGGGTCCGACCAGGAGATCTCGGACGATGAGCAGTGCCCAGCGTTGTCCCACGATGTCCAGGGCATGCGCGAGTCCGCAGTACTGCCCATAAGCCTGCCGTGCCATGGTTTCAACTATAGACCGAAGTTGCCTATTGACATCAATAGGCTTCTTTTTGCAACATTGGTACGTGATCTGCTCCACAAGGTCGCACGGCTCGTCAACCGAAAACACTCGGCTCCACCGACGGAAAGAGAATTCGATGTCGACCACGATCTTCGTGAACCTCCCCGTGAAGGACCTCGGCAAGTCGACGGCCTTCTACGAGGCGCTCGGCTACCGGAAGAACCCCCAGTTCTCGGACGAGAACGCGTCGTCGATCGTCGTCAGCGAGCAGATCCACGTCATGCTGCTGACGGAAAAGTTCTTCTCCACCTTCACCAAGAAGGCCGTCGCGGACGCCACCACGACCACCGAATCCATCATCTGCATCTCCGCGGACAGCCGGGAGGCCGTCGACGCGCTGGTCGACAAGGCGCTCGCGTCGGGCGGATCCTTCTCCAACGATCCGATGGACGAGGGATTCATGTACGGCCGCAGCTTCCAGGACCCGGACGGTCACCTCTGGGAGGTCGTGTGGATGGATGTCGATGCGGCGCAGGGGCAGGAGTCGTGAGCACCGCGACCACACCCGTGACGGCGGAGTCGGGATCCGCGCGCACGGTGGGCTGGGTCCTCAGCGGACTCGTCGGCGCCTTCCTCCTGTTCGACGCGGTCGGCAAGCTCCTGAAGATCGGACCGGTGGAGGACTCGGCCGCCGAACTGGGACTGCCGATGCACATCATCGTGCCGATCGGAGTGGTGCTGCTCCTCTGCACGGTGCTCTATCTGGTGCCACGGACCGCCCCGCTCGGTGCGGTGCTGCTGACCGGCTATCTCGGTGGGGCGGTGCTCACCAACTGGCGCGTCGAGAAGCCGTTGTTCAGCACGGTGCTGTTCGCGGTGTACGTCGGAATCGCGGTCTGGGCGGGTCTGTACCTGCGCGATCGCAAGGTCCGCGAACTGCTCCCGCTGCGCCGCGAGGACTGACCCGGGCGGGTCGGCGCGCGTTAACCGCGTGCCGATTCGCTCGAACCCTCGTAGCGTGGAGTGGTGACGTCATCGGAACACAGACCTTCCACCGTCGGCGAGCTCCGCGAGTCGGGCCACATTCAACGCACCGTCAAGGAAGAGATCCGCGAGAATCTGCTCGCGGCCCTACGCGACGGTCGTGATCCGTGGCCCGGCATCGTCGGTTTCGAGGAGACGGTGGAACCACAGCTCGAACGGGCTCTCATCGCCGGTCACGACGTGGTGTTGCTCGGCGAACGTGGTCAGGGCAAGACCCGCCTCCTCCGCACCCTCAATCTGCTCCTCGACGAATGGACCCCGGTGATCGCCGGTTCCGAACTCGGGGAGCATCCCTATGAGCCCATCACCCCGGCGTCGATCCGTCGGGCGCAGGAACTGGGCGACAGCCTCCCCGTCGCGTGGCGGCACCGCAGCGAGCGGTATTCGGAGAAACTCGCGACCCCCGACACGTCGGTGGCGGACCTCGTCGGCGACGTGGATCCGGTCAAGGTGGCGGAGGGCCGGAGTCTCGGCGACCCGGAAACCATTCACTTCGGGCTGGTTCCCCGCGCGCACCGGGGCATCGTCGCCATCAACGAACTGCCCGACCTCGCCGAACGCATCCAGGTGTCGCTGCTCAACGTCATGGAGGAACGCGACATCCAGGTCCGCGGATACACCCTCCGGCTGCCGCTGGACGTCCTGATGGTGGCCAGCGCGAACCCGGAGGACTACACGAACCGCGGTCGCATCATCACCCCGCTGAAGGACCGGTTCGGTGCCGAGATCCGCACGCACTACCCGACCCGGCTCGACGACGAGGTCGCGGTCATCCTGCAGGAAGCGCATCTCACCGCGGAGGTGCCCGAGTACCTCCTCGAGATCCTGGCCCGGTTCACCCGTCTGCTCCGTGAGTCGACGTCGGTCGATCAGCGGTCGGGTGTGTCCGCCCGCTTCGCGGTGGCAGGCGCCGAAACCGTCAGTGCCGCTGCGGTGCATCGCGGCGCCGTGCTCGGTGAAGCCGACCCGGTCGCGCGGCCGGTCGACCTCGAGACCGTCGTCGACGTCCTGCGGGGCAAGGTGGAATTCGAATCCGGTGAGGAAGGGCGCGAAATCGAGGTCCTCGAGCACCTGCTCCGGCGGGCGACGGCCGACACCGTCCGCACCCGGCTCGGCGGCATCGACCTGGCAGAACTCGTGGACGCGGTCGAACAGGGCGACCCGGTGGTGACCGGTGAACGGATCACGGCGAAGGCGCTGCTGAACGAACTGCCCGAACTCGAGGTCCTCGACGAGCTGGCCGAGCGTCTGGGCGCGGAGTCCGACGGCGAGCGGGCCGCAGCCGCCGAGTTCGCCCTCGAAGGGCTGTACCTGGCGCGGCGGATCTCGAAGAACCCGGACATCAACGGGCAGACGGTGTATTCGTAATGTCCCGCAAGGCGGAGCGCGGACCGCACAACGCGCGGTACGGGCCGTACGAGGGCGGTGATCCGCTGGCGCCGCCGGTGGACCTGCGCGAGGCCCTGGCCGCGATCGGCGACGACGTGTTCGCGGGCACGTCGCCGCGGCAGGCGCTGCGCGAAATGCTCCGGCGCGGCAACCGGGACATGCGCGGCCTGGACGAGCTTGCGGCCGAGGCCAATCGGCGTCGCCGTGAGCTGCTGAAGCGGAACAACCTGAACGGCACACTCGAAGAGGTCCGGGAACTCCTCGACCGCGCGGTGCTCGAGGAACGCAAGACGCTGGCCCGCGCGCTCGACGACGACGCCCGCTTCTCGGAGATGCGCCTCGAGGAACTGTCGCCGTCCACCGCGCAGGCCGTGCAGGAACTCGCCGACTACGACTGGCGCAGTTCGGAAGCCCGCGAGGACTACGAGAAGATCCGGGACCTCCTGGGCCGCGAAATGCTGGACCAGCGGTTCGCCGGCATGAAACAGGCCCTCGAGGGTGCCACGGAAGAGGACCGCGAACGCATCCGCGAGATGCTCGCCGACCTCAACGACCTGCTGGACAAGCACTCCCGTGGCGAGGACACGCAGGAACAGTTCGACGAGTTCATGGACAAGCACGGGGAATACTTCCCCGAGAACCCGCAGAACGTCGAGGAACTACTCGACTCACTGGCGCAGCGGGCGGCGGCGGCGCAGCGCCTGCGGAACTCGCTGTCGCAGGAGCAGCGCGACGAACTGGATGCGCTGGCGCAGCAGGCGTTCGGCGATCCGTCGCTGATCGGACAGCTCGACCGGCTGGACCAGCATCTGCAGGCCGCGCGCCCCGGCGAGGACTGGCAGGGCGCGCAGCGGTTCCGCGGCGACGACGGCATGGGCCTGGGCGAGGGCACCGGGGCGTTGCAGGACATCGCGGAACTCGAGTCGCTCGCCGAGCAACTGTCGCAGCAGTACGCGGGCGCACAACTCGACGACATCGACGCGGACGCTCTGGCCCGGCAACTCGGCGACGAGGCGGCGGCCGATGCCCAGACCCTCGCCGAACTCGAGAAGGCCCTGCGCGATCAGGGCTTCTTCGACCGCGGGGCGGACGGCCAGTGGCGGCTGTCGCCCAAGGCGATGCGGCAACTCGGCCAGACCGCTCTGCGGGACGTGGCGCAGCAACTGTCTTCGCGTGGCGGGCAACGGGAGACGCGCCGCGCCGGGGCGATGGGGGAGCCGACCGGCGCGTCCCGCGAATGGGCGTTCGGCGACACCGAGCCGTGGGACGTCACGCGCACGATCACCAACGCCGTGCTGCGGGCGGCGTCCGATCCGGTCGAGCGCGGTCGCGTCCCCGTCCGGTTGTCCGTGGCGGACGTCGAGGTGATGGAGACCGAACAGCGGTCGCAGGCGGCGGTCGCGCTGCTCGTCGACACGTCGTTCTCGATGGTGATGGAGGGCCGGTGGGTGCCGATGAAACGCACCGCCCTCGCCCTGAACCACTTGGTGAGCACCCGATTCCGCAGCGACGAACTGCAACTCATCTCGTTCGGCAGGCACGCGCAGGTGCTGACGCCCTCGGAACTGGCCGGCCTGGACGGCGCCTGGGACCAGGGCACCAACCTGCACCACGCGCTGCTGCTGGCGGCCCGGCATCTGCGCCGGCACCCCAACGCCCAGCCGGTGGTCCTGATCGTCACCGACGGTGAGCCGACGGCCCACCTCGAGCCGGACGGTTTCGCCTACTTCGACTACCCGCCGAGCGCCCGGACCCTCGGTCTGACGGTCCGGGAACTCGACACCCTCGCCCGGCTCGGTGCCCACGTCACGTTCTTCCGGCTCGGTGAGGATCCCGGCCTCGCGCGGGTGGTGGACCGGATGGCCGAGCGGGTCGGCGGACGCGTCGTGGCGCCCGGGCTGGACGGTCTCGGCGCCGCCGTCGTCAGCGACTACATGCGTCGCAGGCGCTAGCCCGTGAGTACTTGTTAACCGCGGGCGGTTAACAAGTACTCACGGGCGCGTCAGCGCACAGCGGGCTGATGCTGGGTGATGCAGTGGATTCCGCCGCCGCGCGCGAAGAGCGGGCGGGCGTCGACCGTCACGACCGTGCGGCCGGGGTAGGCGGACGACAGGATCGCGACCGCTTCCTCGTCCGCGGGATCGTCGAAGCTGCACGCGATGACGCCGCCGTTGACGACGAAATGGTTGATGTAGCTGTAGTCGACGAAGCCCTCCTCGTCGCGCAGGACTGTCGGCGCGGGGACGGTGATGATCTCCCACGACTCACCGCGGGCGTCGGTGGTCTGCTTCAGCACGTCGATGACGGCCTTGCTGACCTCGAAGTCGGGGTGTTCGGGGTTGCGCTGGTCGTGCACCAGGACGACGCCCGGTGACGGGATGGCGGCGACGATGTCGACGTGCCCGCGCGTGCCGTACGTGTCCTGGTCCCGGGTCAGTCCGCGCGGCAGCCAGATGACCTTCGTGGCACCGATCGTCCGGGCGAGCTCGGCCTCGATGTCGGCTTTCGACAGTTCGGGGTTGCGGCCGGGGTCGAGTTGCACGGTCTCGGTCACCAGCACGGTGCCGAGGCCGTCGACCTGGATGCCGCCGCCCTCGTTGACGATGGGCGAGTCGACGAGTTCCGCCCCGGACCGCTCGACGACCAGTGCGCCGATCTTCGAGTCCTTGTCCCACCGGGCCCAGTCCTGGCCGCCCCAGCCGTTGAAGATCCAGTCGACGCCGCCGAGGCGTCCGTCCTCGGACAGCACGAATGTGGGTCCGATGTCGCGCATCCAGGCGTCGTTCAGCGGCGCCTCGACGATGTCGATGTCGGCGGACAGGTATTCCTCGGCTGCGGACACCTGTCCGGGGTCGACGACGACGGTGACGGGCTCGAACCGGGCCACGGCGTGCGCCACCTCGGCCCACGTGGTGCGGGCCTCGTGGTGTTCCTCGGCGGTGTCGCCCAGGGAGTAGCCCTCACTGGGGTAGGCCATCCAGGTGCGTTCGTGCAGTTCGCCTTCCGCGGGCATGCGCCAGGTCATCAGGCCCTCCCGAACGGGGAGGCGTGATCGACCGGCTCGGTGAGGACGCCGTACGTGTCGGGGCGCCGGGTGGCCAGGAACGGGAACAGGGCCAGCCAGTCTTCGCGCTGCTGGAGGTCGAGGTCGGCGACCAGGACCGCGGAATCGTCGCGCGGGGCCTGCGCGAGTATCCGGCCGTAGGGGTCGGAGATGAACGACGAGCCGTAGAACGTGATGAGGCCTTCGCTGCCGTGGCGGTTGGGCACCACCATGAAGGTGCCGTTCGCGATGCCGTTGCCGACGATCACCTGCTGCCACAGCGGCTGGGTGTCGAACTGCGGGTGGTCGGGCTCCGAGCCGATCGCGGTGGGGTACACCAGGATTTCGGCGCCGCCGAGCGAGTACGCGCGGGCGACCTCGGGGAACCACTCGTCCCAGCACGTCGGCAGTCCGAGCTTTGCCCCGCCGAGTGCCTCGGCGGTGTGGACGGGGTACGGATCGGTTGCGGGACCGCCGCGGAAATAGGTGTCCTCGTAGTAGCCGGCGGTGACGGGGATGTGCAGCTTGCGGGTGCGGGCGAGCAGTTCACCGGAGGGGGCGACGAGGATGGCCGTGTTGAACCCGAGTCCGTCCTCGTATTGCACACCGTCCTCGGTGTCGTTCCGCTCGTACAGCGAGGCGTGGACGAGGACGCCGTGTTCGGCGGCGGCCTTGGCGGCGAACGTGAACGTGGGGCCGGTGAGGAGGTCCTCGGCGGTACGTCCCGGGTTGTCGCCACCCGGCGTCGACGCGGGGTAGCGGCTCAGTGTGAGTTCGGGGAGGAACACCACGCGCGCCCCGAGTTTCGCTGCCGCGGCGATGCCCTCGTCGAGTTCGGCCCGCAGATCCTGATCGTTCTCGTGCCAGCGGTGCTGGACGAGACCGACACGGAGCGGGGTGCGTCCCGTCTCGCTCGTCCGCGACAGGGACTCGGGAGGGGTGAGGGCGGTAATCGTCAACATTGTGTTTCCTCGGATGTTCGGTTCAGCGAGCGCCTAAAACGAATTGGATTCGTTAAGTATGGTGGGTGAATGCTCGGCGATCAAGGGGTGGGGCGTGACGAATTCGATTCCTTCGGTATCCACCCTGGTCGCCGGTGACACACACCGACCAGGAGGGCACCCATGCCACGGCCATCACAGCGACTGCTGTCGCCGGAGATCATCACCGAAGCTGCCATGCGCATGGTGGACCTCACCGGTGACTTCACGATGCCGGGTCTCGCCGAACGGCTGAAGGTGCGGCCCTCCTCGCTGTACAACCACGTGTCCGGGAGGGCGGAGATCATCGAACTGATGCGTGCCCGCATGATGGCGGGCATCGTGGTGGTGGACCCCGACGGCAAGTGGAGCGAGACGGTGGCCGGCCTGGCGCGCGAGTATCGGCGCAATTACGCCGAGCATCCTCGGCTGATTCCTCTGTTCACCGCGCACACAGTGCAGTCCGGTGTGGCGTTCGGGCTGTACAACGCGCTGGCGCAGGCATTCTCGGACGGCGGCTTCACGCCCGAAGAGATTCTGCACGCCATCACGACGGTCGACAGCTTCGTGCTCGGGTCGGCGCTGGACCTCGCCGCACCCGAAGTGGTCTGGGCGACGGCGCCCGAGGCGAACGAGGCCATGCTGGCCGCCCTGGCCACGTCCGGGCCGAACCCCGGACGGGCGGATGCAGCATTCGAGTTCGGGCTGCGGACGCTTATCGCGGGCTTGGTGGCGCAGGCTCCGATCGAGCCGTGAGATCGCCCTCGTCCCGCAACGCGGACGTGTCGCGGTTGAGGGTCTCGCCGCGGAAAAAGGCGGGGCTGCGGAAGCGCATGACCATCATCAGCACGGCGCCGAGCAGGAGGATGCCGAAGCCGAGGAAGAAGACGAGGCCGATTCCGCCGATGGACGCACCGCTCGCGTTCTCCGGGTCCATGCTCTCGTCGATCGAGATGACGAACACGGCGAACAGCATCAGCCCGCCGAGCAGCGGGAACGCGAACCGGAAAACGGCGTTGCGCACGCTCGTGAACAACCGGCCCCGGAAGTACCACACGCAGGCGAACGCGGTGATGCCGTAGTACCAGCAGATCATGATGCCCAGCGCGGCGATCGTGTCGAGCAGCGTGCGCTCGGACAGGAACGTGACGACGGTGTAGAAGACCGCGGTCACGACACCGGCGACGACGGTCGCGTAGGACGGCACCAGGAATCGCGGCGACACCTCGGCGAGCTTCTTGGGGAACGCGCCGTAGGCGCCCATGGCCAGCATCGTGCGCGCGGCGGGCAGGAACGTGGTCTGCAGGCTCGCGACCGAGGAGACGAACACGGCGAGGAACAGCAGCATGCCGCCCCAGTTGCCGAGAACCGGATCGGCGAGGGCGCCGAAGACGTTCTCGGAGTTGTCCGGGTTGCCGAGGCCGAGACCGTCCTCGCCGACGCCGGCGTACATCATCGCGGCGACCGACACGAGCAGGTAGGTCAGCAGGATCGTCGCGACGCACAGCAGGCCGGCGCGACCGGGGGTCTTCTTCGGGTTCTTCGACTCCTCGCCCAGTGTCAGGCAGGTGTCCCAGCCCCAGAACGCGAAGATCGAACCCGTCAGGCCGATCACGAACGCGCCGAGGGCCAGTCCGGTGAACGGGTTGAACCAGCTCAGGTCGAACGAGAGCCCGGCCGGGGCGGACCCGTTGCCGACGTGAACCAGTGCCACCACCGCGAAGGCGATGAGCAGCACCATCTGGAAGCCGACGAGCGCGACCTGCAGGCGCTCGCTGGTGGTGATGCCGCGGCTGGCGATCCAGGTGGCCAGGGCGATGAACACGAGCGTCGTCCCGACGTTCACGAATTTGTTGCCGGGGAGGTCGGCGATGCTCGGGGCGTCGAACAGTTTCGCGATGAACAGATAGAAGAACTGGACCGCGATCGCCGCGAGGTTCGAGAGGACGATGATCGTGGCGATCACCATGCCCCAACCGCACATCCAGCCGACGTACGGACCGAACGCCTTGGTCGACCACGTGAACGACGCACCGCAGTCGGGTGATTCGGAGTTGAGCTCACGGTAGGCGTACGCCGTGAGGAACATGGGAATGAAGCCGGCGATGAAGATGGCGGGCATCTTCAACCCGACCGCCGCGACGATCAGTCCGATGCTGGCCGTCAGCGTGTAACCCGGTGCCACGGAGGAGATCCCGAGGATCGCCCCGGAGAAGGTCCCGACCGCGCCGGTGGCCAGCCCCTTGGCGCTCACGGCGCCGTCGGCCGACGCCGGTGCGCCTTCGCTGTTCGTCATGTCTGAACCTCCGGTCGGGAACGAGCGTGGATCCGGGGCGGGTGTCGCGGACGGTTTACTCACTGTTGGGGAACTCCTGCTTGGGGACGACCACCATGGGCACCGGCAGGACGCGGAGCATCTTGGCCGCGGTGGATCCCAGGAACAGTCGATGAGGTTGGGCGAGCCGGCTGGAGCCGACCATGACGAGGTCGCCGTCCTGCCAGTCGAGTGTGCGGACCGCCGATTCCACGGAGGATCCGTCGGCGATCGTGACGGACACGGGAAAGTCTTCGGGAAGAGCGGATTTCGCCGCTTCGAGGGTACTCTGCGCGTGGGCGACGGCCCGGTCGCGGATGTCGTCGGGGGTGTCCCGGTGATCGCGAAGGTCGTTCTGCGGGTCGAGTGCGACGAGGGAGACGAGGCGGAGCGGGGTCTGCATCCGCTCGCACGTTCGCACCGCCGTCCGCAGCAGCACGTCGGCCCCGGTCCGGGTCCCGAGCGCGCAGGTGACCTCGCGGATCTTCTTCGCGGAGGAGTGCCGCGCCCCGCGGGGCGCGAGGGCCAGCGGAACGTGCGCCGAGTGCAGCAGTTCCGTCGACACGGAGCCGACGGAGTGCCGCCCCAGCAGGCCGTCCCCGGCGGCGCCGACGACGATCGCCTGCGCCCCCAGCCGGGAAACCTCGTCGATGAGACCCTGCGCGAACGATTCGTGGAAGCTCAGGTGGACGTCCACGTCGATGTCGCTCGGCACCGACGACTTCGCCTCGTCCAGCCAGCGCTGGGCACGGGAGGCGAGGATGTCGTCGTAGCCGGTCTCTGCCGGAACTCTCGCCGGGACCGTCCGGTCCGGCGGGAGCACCATGCAGATGTCGAGCTGTGCGCCGAGACTGCGGGCGAGCTGCGCCCCGAGGGCAAGACCGTCCTCCCCGC
>NZ_JASHKX010000030.1:0-77409 GCF_030058635.1 Rhodococcus sp. IEGM 1305 | reverse complement strand
TTCTCACGTGAGGCAACGAAGGGGCTCACGCGGGCATTTCGGATGAGTCAACGCGCACCCTTGACAGACCTTGTGACTGCCGTCATAGTGAGTTCGACAATTCACATAGAGGACGTGAGTTCACATACATGAACGAGCAAGCGCAGACGCCGCCAACGGAACCCCTCACGCACACCGGGTACCTCGGGCAGGTCGGAGGCCGCATCGTTCCCATCACCTTCCACGCTGACGAGCCACCCCCGTGATCTCGCCTCAGCAGCAGTAGCCACAATCCCCTGACCCGCCGGCGCGACCGGCACCGAACTTCGGAGCGTGCACCATGGTCACCACCACCTCCCTCCGGCCAGGAGGGCAGTCCGCGCCGGCGGCACAGGCCTCGCCCGGTCGAACTCGTCGCAGACCGGCCTGGCGCAGAGCCTCTGCCCCCTACATCCTGATCGCACCGGTGGTCATCCTGCTGGCCGTCTTCATCTTCTACCCGGTCGGCAGCGTCTTCTACTACAGCCTGCAGTACTACAACCCGACGACGCCGTGGGACAACGGTTTCGCCGGCCTCGACAACTTCCGGCTGATGTTCGCCGACTCCCTCTTCTGGACCAGCCTGGTCACCACCGCGAAGTGGGTCGGATTCCAGGTCGTGTTCCAGTTGATCCTCGGACTCGGACTGGCCTTGCTGGTCAACGAGGTGTTCCGGGGCCGCGGCCTGGCACGCGCCCTCGTGTTCTCCCCCTGGGCGGTGTCCGGCGTTCTCACCACCGGCATCTGGCTGCTGATCTACAACCCGTCGACCGGCCTCTTCAAGCTTCTCGGAAACATGGGCATCGGCGACGGCACTGCCGCTCCCATCGCCGATCCGGACACCGCGTTCTGGGCGACGGGCGTCGCAGAGCTGTGGCGCGGTGTGCCGTTCTTCGCCATCCTCATCCTGGCCGAGCTGCAGAGCGCACCCAAGGACCTGTACGAGGCGGCCAACGTGGACGGCGCCAACCGCTGGCAGCGGTTCCGCTTCGTCACCCTCCCGCACCTGAAAGCCGTCATCATCCTGTCGACGCTGCTGCGCGGTGTGTGGGAGTTCAACAACGTCGATCTGCTGTACACCCTCACGGCGGGCGGCCCGGCCGACGTCACCACCACACTGCCGCTGTACGTCTCACAGCTCGCAACCACTGCCCAGGACTTCGGATACGGCTCGGCACTCACCACGGTCGCATTCGTGATCCTGCTGTTCTGCTCGATCCTCTACTTGCGCCTGAGCAAGTTCAACAGTGAGAAGGTCTGACCGTCGTGACCACCACCACCGATCGTCCCGCCGTTGCGCTGTCCGAGCCGGACACCACCGGGAAGCTGCGCGCACACAAGAAGAAGCCCCGCTTGTTCAGCGTCGGACTGCCGCTCGCGCTGTACCTGCTGTTCACTCTCGTCCCCTTCTACTGGATGATCGTGTTCGCCTTCCGGCCCGCCGGATCGAATTCGATGCTCCCCTGGCCCATCACGTTCGAGCACTTCGACACCGTGTGGAACACCCTCGGCTTCAGCTTCTTCTTCAAGAACAGCCTCATCGTTGCCGCGTTGTCTCTCGTCCTGACCACGTTCGTCGCACTGGCCACCGGATATGCGTTGGCCCGCTTCAAGTTCCGCGCCAAGATCCCGCTGGTGATGGCACTGCTGTGCAGCCAGTTCGTGCCCGGCGCCATGCTGCTCATCCCCCTGTTCCAGGTGTTCCGCGAGATGAACCTCGTCAACAACCTGACCGGCCTCATCATCGCCGACACCGTGTTCCAGCTTCCCCTGGCCGCCATGCTCATGGCGGGTTTCATCGCGCAGATCCCGGTGGAGCTGGAAGAGGCCGCGATGGTCGACGGCTGCTCACGCCTGCGCGCATTCCGCATCATCATGCTGCCGCTGCTGCGGCCCGGCCTGATCGCCGTCGGATCGTTCGCCTTCATCGGCAGCTGGAACAACTTCCTGTTCGGCCTGATGTTCATCAGCAGCCAGGAGAAGTTCACGCTGCCGGTCGGACTCAGCTACACCATCGGCTCCTACAACGTCGACTTCGGAGTTCTCGCCGCGGGCGGTCTGATCGCCGCGGTGCCGGTCGTCGCCGTCTTCGCCGTCATCCAGAAGTACCTCGTCCAGGGCCTGAGCGCCGGCGCGGTCAAAGGCTGATCATGACTTTCGAAAAGAGGACTCACATGAACCGGCGAACGCTCCTGCGGTCGACCCTGATAGGCGCGGCGGCCACGCTTGTGCTCGCCTCCTGCAGTTCCGAAACCTCCCTGCCCGACGGGGCACTCGGCGACCCGAACAACGCGCGGCTCACCTTCTGGGACAACAACGCCGGTCCGGACCGCACTCCGCTGTACGAGGAGCTCATCCGGCGGTTCGAGGCCGCCAACCCCGGCATCGACATCGAATACGTGGGCCTGCCGTCGGACAGCGCCCAGCAGAAGTACCAGACCGCGCTCGCCGGCGGTTCGGCGCCCGATCTCGGGATCGTCTCGACCGCCTACCTGGCCCCGCTCGTCGCCCAGAACGCCGTCATCTCACTCGACGACTTCGTGGCGGCGTCACCGCAGCACAACGAGTACGACGCCGGAATTCTCGAGTCGGCACGTGAATCCGGTGGCGGCGAGCACCTGTACGGTCTGCCCTACACCAGCAACAACGCCACCCTCTGGTACCGCGCCGACTGGTTCGCCGAAGCCGGGATCGAACCCCCCGACACGTACGACGAATTCTACGAGGCCGCACAGACTCTGACCGACAAGGACGACGGCCGTTACGGATTCACCATCCGCGGTGGCGCCGGATCGATCTACCCGCTGCTGCAGTACATGTTCGCCAGCACCGGCGTCGAGAGCTTCTTCGAAGACGGCGAGTCGACGCTGAACCGTCCCGAGATGGTCGACGCCATCGAACGCTTCGCAGCGCTCTACGACGTCGACACCCCGACCGCCGACGTCAACAACGGCTTCCCGCAGATGGTCGCGAGCTTCGGCGGCGGCTCGGTGGCCATGATGCAGCACAACCTCGGCTCGCTGAGCAACCACGAGAAGGCACTCGGCGACAAGGCCGGAGCTGTGGCGCTGCCGCGTAACGAGGACGGAAAGCGCACCGTCATGACGGACCCGTTCCCGTCGTACACCGTGTTCAAGAGCAGCAAGAATCAGGCTGCGGCCTGGAAGTTCGTCGAGTTCATGACCTCTCAGGAATCGCAGGCGTACTGGAACGAGCGCGTCGGACAGATCCCGGTCAACAAGACGGCGCGTTCGGCTCCCGAGTTCGCGAACATGCCGTCGGTGCAGGCCGCGCTCGCGGCACTGGACGACCCGGAAACCGTACTGGTCACCCCTCCGGACTACCTCCCCGACTTCGGGAAGATCGTTCAGGTGCAGATGCTCGGCCAGTGGCAGAAGGTGCTCATCGGGCAGCTCAGCGCACAGGATTTCGCCGACGACTTCGCCGAGAAACTCGATCGCTCCATGGCCAAGTACATCGCCCGCCAGGGCAAGTAGAAGATTTCGAACAGGAAGCGAATCATCATGTCCAGCGTGATCACAGAAGTCGCCGTGCAGGTTTTCAAGACCGAGGCACGCACCTCGGTCGACTCGTACGGTCATCGCCATCCCGGCCCGTCCATGCCTGCAATGGGGGCGCTCCTGCGGATCACCGACTCCGACGGCGTCAGCGGTTACGTTCTGGGCAAGCCGAACTACCTTCGGCAGGATCAGGTGGAGCAGCACTTCCGGCCGGTCCTGATCGGCTCCGATCCGCTGGCACGCGAGGCAATGGACAAGAAGTTCGCGATTCGTCAGCGCACCCGGGCTGTCGAACTTCCCGAGCACAGCTGCAGCTACGTGGACCAGGCATTGTGGGACCTGGCAGGCAACAAGTTCGACACGCCGGTGTGGAAGCTGCTCGGCGGTGCGCGCACCGAGATCAAGGCGTACGCGAGCACCATGTGCGGCGACGACGTCGAAGGCGGCCTCGCCACCCCGGAGGATTACGCGAACTTCGCGGTCGCGCTGAAGAAGCGGGGCTACCAGGGCATCAAGCTGCACACCTGGATGCCCCCGCTGCCCGGCTCCCCGAATCTGACCCGGGACATCGACGCGTGTGCCGCCGTGCGTGATGCCGTCGGCGAGAACTTTTCGCTGATGCTCGACGGGTACCACTGGTACTCGCGCACCGACGCGCTGAAGCTCGGTCGCGAGCTGGACCGGCTGAAGTTCGACTGGTTCGAGGAGCCGATGGACGAGTTCTCGCTGCGGTCGTACAAGTGGCTCGCCGACCAGATCGACACCCCGCTGATCGGACCCGAGACCACGCCGGGCCGGCACCGGTCTCGTGCCGACTGGATAGCGAACGAGGCGTGCGACATCCTGCGGGTCGGGGCCATGAACGGTGGTGGCATCACACCGGCCCTGAAGACGATGCACATGGCCGAGGGTTTCGGACTCGAGTGCGAGATCCACGGCAACGGCGCCCCCAACCTCGCGCTCGTCGGAGCGGGCAACAACGTCCAGTGGTACGAGCGCGGTCTGCTGCACCCGCACGTGGATTACGACTGGGTTCCGCCGCACCTGAATTCCATCGTCGACCCCGTCGACGAGAACGGCATGGTGGCGATGCCGCAGAGACCGGGCCTCGGCGAGGACATCGATCTCGAGTACATCGCGGCCAACCTCGTCGCGGAGTACTGAATGCGCCACGTCGCCGGCACCGAACACGGGTCAGTAGGTGATATCGCGTTCAGAATGAGAGATAGTGTCTTCATGGTGACAGAAGACATGCGTGGGGCAGCGCCGGAAACCCAGCCAGTCAAATCTGCCGAGCGCACCATCCACATCCTCGAGACGCTCGCCGCATCGCCGACGCGCATGAGCCTCGGCGAGTTGCAGGAAGCGTGCAAGTATCCGCGCTCGAGCCTGCACGCCCTCCTGCGCACGCTCAAGGATCTGCGGTGGATCGAAGCCGACGAGTCGGGGTCGCGCTACGGCATCGGCACCCACGCCCTGCTCGCAGGCACGTCGTACCTCGACAAGGATTCGGTCGTGTCGAGGGCGGCGGCGGTGCTCGAGGCGCTCCGGTCGGAGGTCAGTCATACCGTCCACTTCGCGCGGCGCGACGAGGCCAGCGTCATCTATCTCGCCAGCCGCGGTTCGAAGGTCGAGGTTCGGCGCATGCACCGCGTCGGCCGCAAGCTGCCGTGCCACGTCACCGCACTCGGGCAGGCCCTCCTCGCCGAGCTCACCACCAGCGAGGTCCGGGAGATGCTTCCCGCGAAACTCGAACGATTCACCGAGAACACCATCGTCGACGTCGACGATCTCGTCACCGAACTGGGCGAGGTGCGCAACCGCGGGTGGGCCCTGGAACGGGAACAGGGGACGGTCGGCGTGGTGTGCATCGCGACCGTCGTGCCCTACCGAATCCCCGCCACCGACGCCCTCAGTGTGTCCATGCCCGCCGAGGTCGCGTCGTACCCGGGTGAGCTGGAGCGGATCGCCGGCGTGCTCACGAAGCACGCGTCCGCCTGGGCCCGGGAATTGAGGGCCGAAGGGGTTCGGTGAGCCGTCGAGGTGTGCGGCTCGCCGGACCCTCCTGGTAGCTTTCAGGTCGAATCGAGCACACTGACGGGCTTTGCGCGGTACCCGTTTGGCCACGAGCAGGAAGCGACACGATGGAGAACGGCATTTCCACCAACGGATCGGGCAGCAACGGCTCCGCCGGCACGAGTTCGGCGTCGGAGTCCCCCTTCGCCGAACCGAGCACGGGCGGGCTGACCGGCAGCAACGGCAGCGGCAACGGCAAGTCCACGGCCAGCTCCGCCGAGACGTTCACCTTCCCGCTGCCGACGCGCAGCTCGGGTTCGCACAGCTCCGAGGAGCCGGCCGAGGCCTCCGACACGACGGCGTCGCTCGAATCTCGTGGGCGCACCGTCATGCGACGCAACGCGATGGGAGTGGCAGCCGTGCGAGTCGCGGGCCGTCTTGCACACACCGAACTGCTCGAGGAGCACCTCGCGTCGGCGAGCAGTCACTCCGCCGATCCCACGGTGGACGCCGACGAACTGCTGGCGCTGCTCGGCGAGTACCTCGTCGCGGCCGGGTTCGAGCGCCCCGAGATCCACGCGAAGCTGAACGGCCAGTCGATCGTCGTCGACCTGCGCTCGCCGTCCGCGACCGCACGCTGACCCCCGCCGCCGGGCGCGGTCAGGGCCACAGCACCTCGCGGATCCACCGGCCGGACTCGCGGCGGTAGAGCTGGCGCACGTGCCTGCGCCCGGCGTCCGCCTGCCAGAACTCGACACTGTCGGGGACGATGCACCACGCCCGCCAGGTGCCCGACACGAAGTCGGGGTCGGCCTCGATGCGGGCCACCGCCGCCGCGACGGCGCGTTCGTATTCGGCGGGATCGTCCAGGACCTCGCTCTGGCGGCTGGCGGCTGCCACGGCCCGCGCGGTGACCGACCGTTCGCGGAAGTCGCGGGCGGAGAGTGCCGGATCGCCTTCGACGACGGAACCGCGCACCCGCACCTGTCGGCCCTGTTCGCGCCAGTAGAACGACAGTGCTGCAATGGCATTCGCGGATAGTTCACGGCCCTTCGGCGAGCGAGTGTCACCCGAGAACCAGAAGCCCTGCTCGGTGACGTCCTTGAGGAGCAGGAAACGCGCGTCCGGATTGCCGTCGGCATCGACGGTCGACAGCGCAGCCGCGTGCGGTTCCGGAACACCGGCCGCTGCGGCCTGCGTGATCCAGTCGAGAAACAGCGTGGTCGGCGCGTCCGGAAGAGTGTCGACGGGCGGGGGTGTCTCGCCGCCGAGTGCGGGCAGGGCGCGAATCCATGCGCGGGTGTCCGGAAACGACGAACGGTCGGGTGTGGTCGGCATGTGCCGACAGTAGCCGCGGCCCGGGTCTTCAGGCCGACGCGGCCGGATCCGTCGGCCCCACCAGCATCCAACGGTGACCGAACGGATCGATGAGTGTCGCGTTGCGGTGTCCGTGGCCCTCCGAGATCCACCGTTCCACCTTGCCGCCTGCGTCGCGGGCACCCGCCAGGACGGCATCGGGGTCGTCGACGGACAACATCAGACTCACGGACGTCGAACCCGATTCCGGCGCCGTCAGACCCATCTCTGGGAACTCCTCGGCGAGATAGATCATGCCGCTCGGCAACCGCAGTTCCGCATGACCGACCCGGCCGTCCTCCATGACGATCGGTTCACCCACCACCTCGGCGCCGAACACCTTGGAATACCACTCGATGGCCTCGACACCCCGCCGCACCGTCAGATACGGCAGCGCGCCGGGAACGGGGACTTCCGGAGCCATCGTCACCTCCCAGTGTCCGCGGTGCGTCGAGTCCCAGTGTGCTCCCTCAGGCAGACGCCGGAGGTTGCAACATCGCCCACTTGTTGGACGTGAGCCGGAAACTCGGGAAATCGGAGAGCGCCGCAACCGATTCCCAGGTGCGTTCGTAGCCGGTGTGCGTGATCCGCCAGTTTCCGTCGGGGCACCGAAGATAACGATCGTGATAATAGGCAGACCCGCGCAGCAGCATGCCGTCCTCGGGAATCAGCGTGGTGTCCGCGAGAAACCACACCCCTACCGCGGTGTCACCGGTGACGGTGATCTCGGGCTGGCCGCACTGATGCTCGGTGATGACGTGGGTCCCGAGAGTGTTCTCGAGGAAGGACACGAATGAGTCACGGGAATCGAACGTGAGGTATTCGCTGTACGTCGCCGTGACGTCCGGGACCATCGTGTCGGCGAACTCCACCCACGACTTCGTATCGAGAGCACGTGAATAACGGTGCTTGAGCTGCTCGATCTGTTTGATTGCTTCGAGATCCATGACCCCCGCCTCCTGTGCAGCGAACATGCAAGCCCTGGACTGCAGATTAGTCGGATTATCTGCAGGTTCGCCTTGGTTTCCCCCGTTTTGCCCAGATCATGCATATTCAGGCCGTGATCCGGGACACGAAAAGGTTACGAAATGACTGCATGGCCTGGGCACCCGCACACCAGTCACACTACCTTAGGCTACCCTCACTTGGCGAGGGCCCGGGCGCGCCGGCCCCCGCGGGCCCGAGGGTTTCACATCTTCGAGCATCAGCATTCTAATTCCGTTGCTACACATAACCGGTCGGGATTGCTGTGACCCCGAATCCACAGGTATCTCGTCCGGCGCTATCGTGACGCTGACGTGGTCACACGAGAGGGGAATCCATGGATCCGACCCGCATACCGGTGATCGTCGGAGTCGGCGACATCCGCTCCGGCCGTGCAGGCGATCCGGCGGCCCCGCGTGAACCGCTCGACCTGATCACCGACGCCGCGCGTGCTGCTCTCGCCGACAGCGGCTCCGCGACCCTCGGCTCCCGGATCGACGCAATCCATGCGGTGAAGACCGTCAGCTGGTCGTACGACGATCTCCCCGGACTGCTGGCCGCCCGGTTGAATCTGCCGTCACGACGGTCGAGCACGTCCCCGATCGGCGGCCACTGGCCCGCGGCGCTCCTCGACCGCATCGGCGCCGACATCGCCGCGGGCCGGTCGTCGGCAGCGCTCCTCGTCGGCGGTGAGGCGCAGGCGACCATGACGGCGCTCCGGAAGTCGGGCACCGATCCCGCGTCACTGGGCTGGGCGTCGGCGCCGGGCGGTCCCCCCGCCTTCGACCCGGCGGATCTCGGGAGCCCCGCGATGCAGCGTGCCGGCCTGATCGTTCCGACCCGGGTGTACCCGTTGTTCGAGAACCGGGTGGCGCACGAGTCGGGTGTCGGACCCGATCAGTCGCTGGCCGAGTCGGCCCGGATGTATTCGGCGTTCTCCGAACTGGCGGCGAAGAACCCCGCGTCGTGGACGTCCGAGGTGTATTCCGCGGAGGAGATCGCCACGGTGGGTCCGGGCAACCGGATGGTGTGCGAGCCGTACCCGTTGATGCTCAACGCCATGCCGTTCGTCGATCAGGCCGCCGCGACGCTGGTGTGCTCCCTGGCCGTTGCGCGCGAACACGGCGTTCCGGAGGACCGCACGGTGTACCTGTGGGGCGGCGCGGGAGCCACCGATCCCGTGGACGTCCTGAGCCGCAACGGTTTCGGCACGTCCACGGCCATGACGGATGCAGTTCACCGGGCACTGTCGCGGGCCTCGATCGACGCATCGGCACTCGACATCGTCGACGCGTACAGCTGCTTCCCAGTGGTGCCGAAGCTACTCACCCGCACGCTCGGCCTGCCCGAAAGCATCGTGCCGAGCGTGACGGGCGGCCACTCCTTCTTCGGCGGTCCCCTCAACAGTTACACGCTGCACTCGATCGCCGAGGTCACCCGCCGACTGCGGGAAGGCGCGGGACCGGCCCTGGTCCACGGCAACGGCGGCTATCTGACGTACCAGCACGTGGTGTTGCTGGCGGGCGCCCCGCACCCGGGTGGATACGTCGGCGATCCGGCGCCGGTGCAGCTCCGGTCGGAGGCGCCGGAACTCGTCACCAGCTATGAAGGACGAGCCGACATCGTCACATCCACCGTGGAGTACGGGCGGGACGGCGCCCCCGCGACCGGCTTCGTCGTTGCGCACACCCCCGACGGCCGGCGCCTGGCCGGACATACCGGCTCCGAGGAGGCGCTCGCACTGTCCGCGTTCGCACAGACCCCGGCGCGGTCGGTGATCGGGCGGACCGTTCACGTCACGGACCGCGACGGCATCCTGTCGGTGCGGTTCTGACTGGCCCGGGGACACTAATCCAGCTCGGCGGCCAGCTCCATCCACTGTTCCTCGGTGGCTTCCTTCTCCGCGACGACCTGCTTGAGCTCGGTGTCGAGCTTCTGCAACTTGTCCGGATCGGTGGCCGCCTCCGCCAGCTTCTCGTGCAGCTTCCGTTCGCGGTCGTCCAATTTCGCCACGGCCCGCTCGAGACGCGACAGTTCCTTGCGCGCGGCGCGTTCCGCGGCCCCGTCCCGCACCTGCTTGGGGGCCGACGCACCGGTTGCCGTCGACGCCACCGACGGCGCGCCGGTGTCGACCATCTTCGCCCGGCGACGCAGGTAGTCCTCGATCCCACCGGGCAGGTTGGTCAGCTTGCCGTCGCCGAACAACGCCCACGTGGAGTCACAGATGCGTTCGATCAGGTACCGGTCGTGGCTGATGACGACCATCGTGCCCGCCCAGCCGTCGAGAATGTCCTCGAGCTGCTGCAGCGTGTCGATGTCGAGGTCGTTGGTCGGCTCGTCGAGCAACAGTACGTTCGGCTCCGACATCAGCACACGGGTCAGCTGCAGCCGGCGACGCTCGCCACCGGACAGGTCACCGACCGGTGTCCGCTGCCGCGCAGGCGTGAAGCCCAGCCGTTCGGCGAGCTGCCCGGCCGACACCTCTTTGTCGCCCAACGTGATCCGCTCGGCGACGTCCTTGACGGCCTCGAGCACCCGCATGTTCGTCGGCAGATCGTCGAGTTCCTGACGGAGCCAGCCGATGTGCACCGTCTGCCCCTGGATGCGCTTGCCCGACGCCGGCGAGATCTCCCCGGCGAGCGTGCGCAGGAGCGTCGTCTTGCCGGAGCCGTTGACGCCGACCAGGCCGACCCGCTCCCCCGGCGCCAACCGCCACGTGAGGTCGTCGACGAGCACCCGGCCGTCCGGCGTCTCCAGGCGCGCATCGTCGAGTTCGATGACGACCTTGCCGAGCCGGCGCTGCGCGAACGACGCCAGCGCGACGTTGTCGCGGGGCGGTGGGACGTCCGCGATCAACGCCTCCGCGGCCTCGATCCGGTACTTCGGCTTGGACGTGCGGGCGGGGGCACCGCGCCGCAGCCAGGCCAATTCCTTGCGAGCGAGGTTGCGGCGACGTTCCTCGGACGCGTCGGCCTGCCGGGAGCGCTCCGCGCGGGCGAAGATCCAGTCGTTGTAACCGCCCTCGTAGCTTTCGACCTTGCCGCCCACCACTTCCCACGTGCGGTTGGCGACGGTGTCGAGGAACCACCGGTCGTGGGTCACGACCACCAGCGCGCTGCGCCGGCTGACGAGATGTTCCGCCAGCCACTGCACACCCTCGACGTCGAGGTGGTTGGTCGGCTCATCGAGCACCAGCAGGTCGAGGTCCTGGACGAGCGCGGCGGCCAGTGCGACGCGTCGCCGCTCACCACCGGACAGCCCGTCCACCGACACCTCGAGCCCCAGGTTGTCGATGCCGATGCCGGCCAGGATCGACCGGATGCGGGCGTCGCCCGCCCACTCGTGGTCGGCCACCCCGAGCGGTCCGAGCACCACGTCGCCCACGCTCGAACCGGGCGGCAGGACGCCGCGCTGGGTCACGACCGCCATGCGCAGGCCGCCGACCCGGCTGACTCGTCCGGAATCGGGCGCCTCCACGCCGGCCAGCACCTCGAGCATGGTGGTCTTGCCACCGCCGTTGAGGCCGACGACGCCGATGCGTTCGCCCTCCTGCACTCCGAGGGATACCGAATCGAGCAGCGGCTTGATGCCGAAGGACTTCGATACCTGCTCGAGATTGATCAGATTCGCCATCAGTGCGATCCCTCCGCCGCGTCGTTGATTATTCGGGCGCCCGGTACGGGTCCGCTGGCGACCCGCACCGTGCGACACACCCCCGCACCTGCGAGTTCTGCGCTGACCCGGACCGCGGCATCCGCTTCAGCACAAAGAAAGGCACAGGTCGGACCGGACCCGGAGACGATGCCGGCCAGTGCGCCCGCCGCGACCCCGGCTCGCAGCGTCCGCCGCAGGCCCGGATTCAGCGACAGCGCGGCCGACTGCAAGTCGTTGCCCAGCAACGGGGCCAGCGTCGCGGCGTCGCCCGTCGTGAGCGCGTGCATCAGGTCTTCGGGTCCGCCGAGTCGCGGCGGATTCCCGTCGGCACGCAACCGGTCCAGCTCCCGGAACACGGTCGGTGTGCTCAAGCCGCCCTTCGCCAGCGCGAGCACCCAGTGGAACGTGCTGCGGGAGAGCACCGGCAGAAGTCGCTCGCCGCGTCCCGTGCCGACCGCGGTGCCACCGTGGAGGGAGAACGGAACGTCGCTGCCGAGCTTCGCGGCGAACCCGTCGAGTTCCTCCCGCGACAGGTCGAGTTGCCACAGCGCGTTCAGCCCGACCAGCGTCGCCGCGGCGTCCGCGCTGCCGCCGGCCATGCCCCCGGCCACCGGGATGCCCTTGTCGATGGCGATCTCGACGTCCGGGCGCCGCCCCGACTCGGCCGCGAGCAGCTCGGCGGCCTGCCACACGAGGTTGCTGCTGTCGGTGGGCACGACGCGGGCGTCCTCACCGCGGACCGTCACCGACAGCGTCTCCGCGGGGACCACCGACACCGTGTCGCTGAGCGAGAGCGCCTGGAACACCGTGTTCAGCTCGTGATAGCCGTCGTCACGCAAGTCCCCGACGGCCAGATGCAGATTGACCTTGGACGGGGCCCTGACTACAACGGGGCGAGGAACGACGGAAAGCACAAGGGTAGAGCTTAGGCGCTCCCGGTACGGGTGCGGAAATGCGCACCATCACGCACTTTGCCACTCACCGCGTCACAGGTGCGGGCCGAGCCGGGTGGTGAGGCTGCCGCCGCGGGCGAGGGGCAGACGGGTCCGCGCCGACCGGATGTCGCCGGTGACGTCCGCGGGCCGGTCGTCCGGGTACCGCAATTCACTCGTGACGGCCGCCGGGCCGTCCAGAACGTCGTGCGACACGGTGCCGACGCCGAGTTCCAGCTGGTGCCGGAGCAGCGGCAGGGCGCCGAGATCGGCGTTGGTGACCCCGACCCAGCGTCCCGCGCTCTCCCCCGCCCGGCCGATCTGCACCCGCTCACGCAGCAGCACCGTCGACGACTCGGTGAGGGACACCGTCGTCTCGACGCGATGCTCCGCGCCGCCCGCGATCAACGTGGGTTCGAGCGCGCAGTCGAGCACGGCGTCGTCCTCGACCTCCACCGACCACTGCGCCGTGGACAGCACACGACCCCGGCCGGGCAAGGCAAGGGACGCCGCGACGCTGCGCAGCGTCAGCCGGGCACCCGACAGCACCCGGACGGTGACGTCCCAGTGATCGCCGCCGAGCGGGGTCGCGGCGGTGCCGATCACGTGGACCGTGTCGCGGCCGGTGATCCGCGCCGCCAGTCCCCCGACCGCGGAGATCCGCGGACTGCGGTCGGGGGACGCGACGATCGTCAGTTCGGTGCGCACTACTAGTGCACGTCGGCGAGGGTGCGCACCTGCTCGCGCACCCACTCCAGCGCCGGCCCGGACGACGGGTCCTCCGTCAACGAGATCAGCGCCGTGGGCCTGCCCTCGCGGACCTTCTCGGCGTCGCGGCGCATCACCCCGAGATCGGCTCCGACCATGGGCGCGAGGTCCGTCTTGTTGATGACGAGCAGATCCGAGAACGTCACACCGGGACCACCCTTGCGAGGAACCTTGTCACCACCGGCGACGTCGACGACGAAGATCTGCACGTCGATCAGGCCCGAGGAGAACGTCGCGGTGAGGTTGTCGCCGCCGGACTCCACCAGGATCAGATCGAGCGGCGGGTTGGCCGCGATCAGGTCGTCGATGGCGTCGAGGTTGGCGGTGATGTCGTCGCGGATCGCCGTGTGGGGGCACCCACCGGTCTGCACGGCGGCGATGCGCTCGTCCGGCAGCACGGCGTGGCGGCGCAAGAAGTCCGCGTCCTCGGTGGTGTAGATGTCGTTGGTGAGCACGGCCAGCGACAACTCCTCGCGCAGTTGCCTGCACAGCGCGGCGACGAGCGCCGTCTTGCCCGATCCGACGGGCCCGCCGATCCCGATCCGGACCGGCTCCCCCGCCACCCGGACCCGCCGGGGACGGTCGTGCTGGTGGTCGTGGGGTTCACCATCGATGAAATGCGGTGGCATGGTTGATCTCTCCTTACTGGGATACAGCTGAGTGTCACGACACGAACAGGGGGCGGTCCCGCAGAACGTGCCGCTCGGCGACGACATCCATGAAGGGGTCGGACACGCTGGACAGTCCGGTCACGCACTGGCCGGCGGTGTCGTCGCACAGGTCGGACAGCGCGAACGTGCACGCGGCGACCTGCGCGGGATCGAGAGCGAGCAGACGCTGCGCGGCGATCGCGGACCCGGTCATGGTGGTGTACACGACGACCAGCGCCGCCTCCCGCGGTTCGACCGCGGTGACGGATCCGACCATCCCCGACACCACGGGCAGGTGCGGACGTGTCCCGAGCGGCGACCAGTCGTGCTCGGGCCACGTGGTGCGGGCCAGCCGCAGCAGACCTCTCCCCTGCGCCCGCGACGACGACCGCGCCGCCGGGGACGGGGTTCGCGCATCCATTTCGGCGTCGGCGTGTTCGGCGGTGAGCCGGCCGGCGCACACCGCCGCGGTGATCGATCCCCCGACGAGCCCGGCGGTCCGTATCCGGCGACGCAGGAACGCCTCCATCGTGGCGACGTCGCGGACGACCCCGCTGGCGACGGCCTCCTCGATGCCGCCCGAATGCACGTGGCCGCCCGTGGGCAGCCGCGAGTCGGCGAGGGACATCAGGTGAGCGAGGCGCATCAGAACAGGAAGTATCGCTGGGCCATCGGCAGTTCCGCCGCCGGTTGCTCTTCCCACACGTCGCCGTCGACGCGGACCGTGAACGTGTCCGGGTCCACCTCGATCCGCGGCTGCGCGTCGTTGCGGGGCATGTCGGACTTGCCCCGCGACCGCACGTTCGCGACCGGCACCAGTCGACGGCTCAGGTCCAGCCGATCGGCCAGTCCGTCCTCGAGGGCGTGCGGAGCGACGAAGTGCACGGACGTGGCGGCCGCCGCCTTGGGCGCCGCCCCGAACATCGGACGCGGAAGCACCGGTTGCGGAGTCGGTATGGACGCGTTGGCATCGCCCATCGCGGCCCACGCGATCATCCCGCCCTTGATCACCGCGTGCGGCCGGACACCGAAGAACGCCGGATCCCACAGCACCAGGTCGGCGAGCTTGCCGACCTCGACCGATCCGATCTCGGCTTCCAACCCGTGCGCGACGGCAGGGCAGATCGTGTACTTCGCCACGTACCGCTGGACGCGCTGATTGTCGGCGCCGTTGTCGCCGGGCAGGAAACCCCGTCTGCGTTTCATCACGTGCGCCGTCTGCCACGTGCGCAACACGACCTCGCCGATGCGTCCCATCGCCTGCGAGTCGCTGCCGATCATGGAGATGGCGCCGAGGTCGTGGAGCAGATCCTCCGCCGCGATGGTGGAGGGCCGGATGCGGCTCTCCGCGAACGCCAGATCCTCCGGGATCTTCGGGCTCAGGTGGTGGCACACCATGAGCATGTCGAGATGCTCGTCGAGCGTGTTGACCGTGTGCGGCCGGGTCGGATTGGTCGAACTCGGCAGGACGTTCGTGTGCGCGGCCACCGTGATGATGTCCGGCGCGTGGCCGCCGCCCGCCCCCTCCGTGTGATAGGCGTGGATCGCGCGTCCGGCGATGGCCGCGAGAGTGTCCTCGACGAAGCCGGCCTCGTTCAACGTGTCCGAGTGGAGGGCCACCTGCACTCCCGCGGCGTCCGCGACGGTGAGGCACGCGTCGATGGCCGCCGGAGTCGAACCCCAGTCCTCGTGCAGCTTGAACCCGGAGACGCCGCCGCGCAACTGCTCCCACATCGACTCGGAGCTGACCGTGTTGCCCTTGCCGAGCAGCGCGATGTTCATCGGCCAGCCGTCGAGCGCCTCCAGCATCCGGGCGGTGTGCCACGAACCGGGGGTGACAGTGGTGGCCTTGCTGCCCTCGGCGGGGCCGGTGCCGCCGCCGATCATCGTCGTGATGCCGCCGCCCAGCGCCTCGTCCATGATCTGCGGGCAGATGAAGTGCACGTGACAGTCGATACCGCCGGCCGTGAGAATCTTGCCGTTCCCGGCGATGATCTCGGTGGACGGACCCACCACCAGATCGGGGTGGACCCCCGACATCGTGTCGGGATTGCCTGCCTTGCCGAGCGCGACGATGCGTCCGTCCCGAATACCGACGTCCGCCTTGATGATTCCCCAATGGTCGACGACCACCACACCGGTGATCACCGTGTCGGGGGCGCCCTCGGCGCGGGTCGCGCGACCCTGCCCCATGGACTCGCGCAACACTTTTCCACCACCGAACACCGCCTCGTCGCCGGCCAGCCCCGGCCCACCGCTGCGATCCTCGGTGATCTCGATCAGAAGGTCGGTGTCGGCGAGCCGGATGCGGTCACCGGTCGTGGGACCGAACAGCTCGGCGTAGCGTGCGCGGCTGAGTTCGGTCATGACGCGTCCAGCTTTCCGGGAGGAGTGAGGCTCAGCCCGTGCACTTCACGGGTCCCACGCAAGGGGACGAGTGAAATCGTCTGCGCGATACCTGGTTCGAAGCGCACCGCGGTGCCGGCGGGAATGTCGAGCCGCAGCCCGTGGGCGGCGGAACGGTCGAACTGCAGTGCGTGATTGGCCTGCGGAAAATGAACGTGGCTCCCGACCTGGACCGGGCGGTCACCGGTGTTGACCACCTCGAGTTCGGTGCGGGGAGAACCTTCGTTGAGCTCGATCACGCCCTCGGCGCACACGACTTCACCTGGAATCACGGTCACCCCTATGCAATCGGATCGTGGACGGTGACGAGCTTGGTTCCGTCCGGGAACGTGGCCTCCACCTGTACGTCGTGCAGCATCTCCGGGACGCCTTCCATCACGTCGGACCGGGTGAGCACCTCACGACCGGACACCATCAGCTCGGCCACCGACCGGCCGTCGCGGGCCCCCTCCAGGATGTGATCCGTGATGAGGGCCACCGCCTCCGGATGGTTCAACACGAGGCCGCGTTGCCGGCGCCTGCGCGCGAGTTCCGCGGCGTAGCTCAGGAGCAGACGCTCCTGCTCGTGGGGCGACAAGCGCATGTGTCCTCCTGCGGTCGGTGCGTCGCAATACTGCCACGAACTGCAGTGTGGCACCGCCCACGCTCGGAACGGCCGCCGTTCTCACCGCGGAAACATTCGTGACACGAACCCGTCACAGCGCCTTCCTAGCGTTCCCTCATGGCCATCTCCACTGACGCCCATCCCCCACCCGGTGACGTGTCGCCGACCGGGACGCGATCGCCCTGGTACACCAACCTGTTCGTCCAGCTTCTCGTCGGAATCGTCGGCGGCATCACTCTCGGCTGGCTGTGGCCGACGGTGGGGTCGGAGCTCAAACCGATCGGCGACACGTTCGTCAAGCTGATCAAGATGCTCATCGCGCCGTTGATCTTCACGGTGGTCGTCACGGGAATCGCCAAGGTGGGCGACGTCAAGGCCGTCGGACGAATCGGCGTGAAGGCACTGATCTACTTCACCGCCGTCACCGGGTTCGCGCTGCTCTTCGGACTGGTCATGGGCAACATCGTCAAGCCCGGCGCCGGATTCGACATCGACCCGGCCACTCTCGCCGACGGCACCGAGCAGATCGCGGAGAAGACCGGCGGTGGCGAACTTCCCGGCGCCGTCGAATTCGTCATGGACATCGTCCCCACCAGTGTGGTGGGCGCGTTCGCCGACAACATACTTCTGCAGGTCCTCTTCTTCGCGGTGCTCTTCGGCGTCGCGCTGGCCAAGTACGGCGAGCACGGTCCGCCGCTGGTCCTCGAATTCGTCGACCACCTCAGCCACATCATCTTCATGATCATCGGCTGGATCATGCGGCTCGCCCCGATCGGCGCGTTCGGCGCGATGGCGTTCATCATCGGCCAGTACGGAATCTCGACACTCGGCAGCTTCGCCAAGCTCATCGCCTGCTGCTACCTCGCCGGAGCGCTGTTCGTCCTCGTCCTCGCGCTGATCGCGAAGGTCGCCGTGGGACTGAACATCTTCATGTTCATCCGCTACACCAAGGAGGAGTTCGGTCTCGCGCTGGGAACCGCATCGTCCGAGGCAGTGCTTCCCCGCATCATGACCAAGCTCGTCGGCGCCGGGAACTCACAGGCCGCGACCGGGCTCGTGGTGCCGACCGGATACTCGTTCAACCTCGACGGGGCCGCGATCTACCTGTCCATCTCGACGCTGTTCCTCGCCCAGGCCACCGGCCACGACCTGTCCGTCGCCGACCAGCTCGGCGCGCTGTTCATCCTGCTCCTCACGTCGAAAGGCATGGCGGGCGTACCCGGGTCGTCGTTCCTCGCGCTGTCGGCGACCGCGACCGCGCTCGGAATCTTCCCCGTCGCGGCGGTCGCGGTGCTGCTCGGCGCCGACCGGATCATGGACTCGATGCGGGTGTTCGTGAACCTCCTCGGCAACTGTGTCGCCACGTTCGTCGTCTCGAATTGGGAAGGCCAGCTGGACAAGCAGAAGATGCAGGACGCCGTCCACGGAAGGCTCAGCCCCGGCGGCGCGGATCCCGTCGCGCAGCCGCCGGTCGTGGCCGAGTACGAGTCGCGTCAGTAGCCGGCGGGAATGCCGAACACCCTGATCGCGTCGCGGTACATCCCGAGCTGCTGGTCCTTGGTCAGCGGCATGACTTCGGCGATCAGCTGACCAGCACTGGTGATCGCGCTCATCGCCCCGACCACCGGCAGTCCGGCGACGTTGAAATCGACCGTTGCCCTGCGGATGTGGTTGGCCGACGTCACGATGATCGCGCCGCCCGCACCGAGCGAGCGCGCGAGCGGAACGGAGTTGAGCGCGTTGCCCACCGTCGATCCGGCACGATGCTCGGGGTGGATGCGTTGCGCCGGGACACCGTGCGACTGCAACCACCCCTGCATCGCGGCCGCCTCGGTGATGCCGTTCTGCGGGTTGCCGCCGGTGACGATGATCGGCGACATCGGCGAGGCCCACGACTGGACGAGCGCGGCCTGCAGGCGGTTGATCAATTCCGGTCGCATCGCGCCGTCGGGGAGCAGTCCGAAGCCGAGGACGATGATCGCGGTGGACGGACCCTGGATGGCCGGAAGGGGGTTCGGGGGCGTGAACGACGCAATTCTGATCGCGTTCAGCATCCCGTCGACGCCGGCGCGCATCCCACCGTCCATCGCGCCGAGCCGGGCGAGCGCGGTCTCGCGGGTGATCAGGTCGCCCGCGGCGTCGGCGTAGATGGCCTGCAACGCCAGCGCATTGGTGTCGCCGGGTTCGCCGGCGACGGCGCCACCGATGTCCGCGAGGGCGCCACGGGTGTCACCTGCGGCGAATCTGCCCTGCGCGCTGTTGAAGAGGTCGGCGGCCGAGGCGGATGCCGTCGCGGTGGTCGAAACCGCCAGAGCCAGGCAGAAGGCAGTGGTCATGACGGTGGCGAGCAGCGCCCTGACTGCTGAAGAAATGGGCCGAACACGAAACTGCGTCACGCTGAGACCTTTCCGTCGGATTTTCACGAAGTACACATGCGATGGTCCGTGGAGCGTCGGCGCCAGTGTAGTGACACTCGTGGGGCTGGTGGGAAAATCGTTACCCACCGTTACCCACAGTCGATAGAGGACCGAAGATGTCCTCTATCGATGGCATTCTGGGACGCATGCGGGAAACTTCGGCACGACTCCTCCGGCTGCTGTCGCTGCTCCAGACCCGAAAGGACTGGTCCGGGGCAGAACTCGCCGACCGACTCGGCATCACCCCACGCACGGTCCGGCGAGACGTGGAGAAACTCCGCGACCTCGGGTACCCCGTCGACGCGACCGTCGGGGTGGGCGGTGGCTACCAACTCGGCGCGGGCGCGGAAATGCCGCCCCTGCTCCTCGACGACGAAGAAGTCCTGGCCGTCGCACTCGGCCTGCAATCCGGCGCGACCGGGTCCGTGGTGGGCATCGGGGAGGCGTCGATGCGAGCGCTCACCAAACTCCGGCAGGTGATGCCGTCCCGGCTGCGACACCGCCTCGAGGCGCTGCAGGTCGACGTGGTCCACCGCGAGCCCGCGAAGAGCGCCGTCGACGCGCAGGTCCTGTCGGCCGTCGCCTCGGTGTGCCACAACCACGAACGACTCCGATTCGACTACAGCACCCACGACGGCACCGAGAGCCGGCGTGAAGTGGAGCCGTACCGTCTCGTCCGATCCGGTCTGCGCTGGTACCTCGTCGCCTGGGACCTCACCCGCGCGGACTGGCGGTCGTTCCGCATGGACCGCCTGACACCGAAGATCCCGACGGGACCGCGGTTCGTGCCCCGCGAACTACCGCCCGGCGGCGCTGCCGAATTCGTCGCACGCGGCATCAACCGGGCCGTCACCCGGATCCGCGCACGGGTACTGCTGCACGCGTCGATCGACGAGATGGCGGCCCTGGTCCACGAAGACTGGGGAACACTCGAAGAAGTGCCCGACGGACGATGCGCAGTGGCGCTCGGCGGCGACTCCGTGCCGTCGATAGCCAACTGGCTCAGCGCATTCGGCGTCGACTTCACCGTCCTCGACCCTCCTGAGCTGCGCGAAGAGTGCCGACGGGTGGGTGAGCGTCACCGCCTCTTCGCCGACCGCTACGGTAACGCCTGACCGAGACGCCGTTCAGCCGTCACCGCGGACCGAAAATCCGTGGAACCGAACGGTCCTGCGCGGCGTCCAACCAGGTGACGACAAGGAAAGGTCGGGGTAGTCGGGGATGCAGCACACGATTGTCGAGGAGGGGCGCGCGCGGGCGCCTGCGGGGACGGGAACAGTCGGGAAGGTGCTCGTCGGGGGCCATCTGGCGCTCGGGGGCGCGACGGTGGTGATCATGGCGTTCTCATTGGCGTTCGTGTGCACCCTCGACAACGGAACCCAGCCGTGGACGTGGCCGAGCAGGTATTCGACGGCCTGGTTCGTCGCCACGACCATCCTCGCCACCACACTGTGGGCGCTCTTCGTCACGGGTGTGGTGATCTTCTCGTCGAGGCCTCGGCGGGCGCTCGGCACGGCCACGTTCTTCGTCGCCGCTGCACTCGGAGCCGCTGCGGTGATCGGGCTGTTCGGTCCGTCGGAGAATTCCGCGCTGCAACTCTGGCTCGTCTGCGCCATGAATCTCGGGTATCAGGCCGCTCACCTGCGGTCGGCGTAGCCGGACCGAAACGAGTCAAGGCCCCACTCTGACGAGTGGGGCCTTGCTCGAACGTCATGTCCCGGCGAACCGGGAAGTCATGGCCGTTCTCAGATCAGGGTGACGCCGGTGGCCTGCGGGCCCTTGTTGCCCTGGCCGATCTCGAACGAAACGCGCTGATTCTCCTCGAGCGTGCGGAAGCCGCCGCTCTGGATCTCCGAGTAATGGACGAACACGTCAGCGCTGCCATCCTCGGGGGCGATGAAGCCGAACCCCTTCTCGGAGTTGAACCACTTCACGATGCCCTCTGCCATGTAAATCTCCTCTAACACAGTAACTTCTTCAAGCAACCGGCTCGGTTACCTGGGTCATTGAACACGACCGTCTATGACAATTCCTGTGGAGGACGTCCAAACGCTCGCAACCATCGATTTGCGAGCGTGGGAAACACAAACACAAAACTTACGACCTCCAATAGTGAACCACATATCCGGTCGGTTGTCTCCCCCGGGCCGAACTCGCGCAGGTCAGGGGATGAAATTGGCGTACACACCGGGAGCAACGGGCGCCACGATCCCGTCCGGGGCCCACGGCGCACCCTGACCGGGCAGGACGGTGACGCTCCCCGTCACCGACACCACGACGGTCCCGCTGCCGGTGGCATTCGAGCGGACGAGCGCCATCCCCGGTCGTCCCGGAACCGGCGACGCCTGACCCTGCACCGTCGAGAACGGCGGGATGCCGATGACCGTGGGATTCCCCCTGTGAGTACTTATTAACGTCCCGCGGTTAACAAGTACTCACGGCTGGGTGGCGGCGAGACGCACGAAGGCCGCCGCGTCGAGGGTCTCACCGCGGGCGGACGGTGCGATGCCGGCCTCGCGCAGTCGCCGCTCCGCCTCCGCGGGCGAACCGGCCCAACCGCTGAGCGCGGCTCGTAAAGTCTTGCGGCGCTGAGCGAACGCCGCATCGATGACGGCGAACACACGGCGGCGGTGTGCGTCGTCGACGGGCCACGGCGGTTCGGCGTACCGGTCGATGCGCACGAGACCCGACTCGACCTTCGGCACGGGCCAGAACACCGCGCGCCCGACGGCGCCCGCGCGTCGCACGGCGCCGAAGAAATTGGCCTTCACGCTCGGCACACCGTAGATCTTGCTGCCCGGGGACGCCGCCAACCGGTCGGCCACCTCGGCCTGCACCATCACCAGAGCGGTTCGGAGACTGGGAATTTCGGAGAACAGGTGCAGCAGCACCGGCACCGCAACGTTGTACGGCAGATTCGCGACGAGAGCCGTGGGCTCACCGGGGATCTCGGACGGCTTGACCCGCATCGCGTCCGCGCCGACCACGGTCAGCCGGTCCGCGAGTTCCGGAGCCCGGTCGGCGACGGTGACCGGGAGTCGCGCCGCGAGGTTGGGGTCGATCTCGACGGCGATCACCTTGTCGACGACATCGAGCAGCGCCAACGTGAGCGAGCCGAGCCCGGGGCCGACCTCGAGGACCGTGTCCTCGCGTCCCACGCCCGCGGTGGCGACGATGCGGCGCACCGTGTTGGCGTCGTGCACGAAGTTCTGCCCCAGCTGCTTGGTGGGGCGCACGCCGAACTCCTCGGCTAACGCACGCACCTCGGCGGGGCCGAGCAGTGCGGCCTGACCTCGAGCGACGGGGGGTACTTCGGCTTCGGACACCAGCCGAACTTTAACGCACGCCGAGCCTGCCCGAGCACGACGGCCACGCTCCCCAGCCCTGTGTCTTCTGCGTCTGCGACGCGACGGCGATCTGCTCCTCGCGGGTGGCGAGGTCGGCGCGCGGCGCGTACTTGAGGCCGCCTTGGCGCTCCCACGTGTTCTGGTCGAACTGGACGCCGCCGAAGAATCCGTTGCCGGTGTTGATGGCCCAGTTGCCGGTGGCCTCGCACTGCGCGAGCGCGTCCCAGACCGAACCGTTCTCGACTGGCGGCACCTCGGTGCCCGGCTTCGCGCCGACGCGGATCACCTTCGGCTGCGCCGGCGTCGTGACCGTCGCGGACACCTGGTTGCGTCCGACTTCCCTGCCGTTGACGGTGTTGACCGCGAACGTGACGTCCTGGAGGCCGGGCACTCCCGGGTTCTCGAGCACGGTGCGACTCTGGTTCATCGTCGGGTCCTCGATGCGCTGCTCCTCCGGAGCCAGCGGCAACGTCTCGACCTTCGTCTCGGTGCGGTCACGGGTGACGGTCACGGCCATGCCGTCGGTCAGCGGAGTGTCCGCGGCCGGGACGACGGTGTCGGCCTGCTCGAGGGGCGCGCCGTGTGCGGCGAGGAACTCCCCGACCGTCGGTGCGGCCATGCGCACGTCGGTGACCGGCAGCGCGCCGTCGGCGAGCGTGACGACGAGCGGATTGAGCACATCGAGCGCTGCACCGTCGAGCGGAAGTCGCTGCGAACGGGACGCGGAGACGTGCACGTCCTCGCCGAGTTCGAACTGCTTCAGCGCGTCCTCGACGGTGAGCGCGGTGGTCCACACCGTCTTGGGCTGACCGTCCACCGTCAGGGACACTTCACGCGCGCGGCGCAGCACCACGGTGTCCCCGTCGGACAGGCTCGCGTCGCGTTCCGGTGCCACGACGTCGCGGTCGCTGATCGAGTACCCGGCGTCGGACAGGGCGGCGTCGACGTTCGTGGTCATGGTGCTCAGCGAGATCTTCTCGCCGTCCACGTCGAGGGTGACGGTCTTGTGCCGGACCACGGCCATCACTCCGCCTGCGATCAGTGTGGCGAGAAGCAGGGCCACCACGGTGTAAAGCAGCGGCGAGCGAGCCGAGTTGATCTTCGCGAAGGGCGACATCGTGTTCCTTTACTTCAGACCGTCAGCGGAGTCCGAGCTTGCTGGTGCAGGAGGGCCATGCGCCCCAGCCCTGTGCCGCCTGGACCTTCTCGGCGACGGAGATCTGCTGTTCGCGGGATGCGAGGTCGGCGCGGGCGGCGTACTGGCTTCCGCCGAACGCCTCCCAGGTGCTCTGGGTGAACTGCAGTCCGCCGAAGAATCCGTTGCCGGTGTTGATGGCCCAGTTGCCGGTGGCCTCGCAGTGCGCGATCGAGTCCCAGGTGGAGGCGTTGGAGATGGCGAGTTCCTTCACACCGACCTTGACCAGTGCCGGCGCGGGCTCGCGGAGCACCTGAGAGCTGAGCTCCTGGCGTCCGGCCTCGACACCGTTGACGGTCTTCACGGATGCGGTGACGGTGCGCTCGCCGGGAACCCCGGGGTTCTCGACAACGGTCTTGCCCTTGTCGAGCGCGGGATCCTCGACGCGGTTCTCGGGCGGCGCGATGGGCAGCGTCTCGGTGCGGGTCTCGGTGCGGTCGCGGGTCACGTGGATCTCGGCGCCTTCGACGACGGGGGCGTCGGCGGGCGGAACGACGGTGTCGGCCTGCTCGAGCGGGGCGCCGTTCGCCGCGAGGAGCTCACCCACGGTGGGGGCTGCCAGTCGGACGTCCGTGAGCGGTGCGCCGCCGTCGGCGACCTTGACGAGCTTGGCGTTGACGACCTCGAGCGCGGTGCCTTCCAGCGGCAGGCGCTCGGAGCGGGACGCCGAGACGTGGACGTCGTCGGCGAGTTCGAACTGCTTCAGTGCGTCGTCGACGGTGAGGGCGGTGGTCCACACGGTCTTCGGCTGCCCGTCGACCGTGAGGTCGATCTCGCGGGCACGTCGCAGCACCACGGTGTCGCCGTCGGAGAGCGACGCGTCGGCCGCGGGGGCGACCGCGTCACGCTCGCTGACGGTGTATCCGGCGTCGTCGAGCGCGCCGCCGACGTCGGAGGCCATCGTGCCGAGCGAGATGGTCTCGCCGTCGACGTCGAGCGTGACGGTCTTGTGCCGCGCCACTGCCAGCGCACCGCCCACGACGAGCGTCGCGAGCAGTGCCGCGACGACTACGTAGAGAAGGGGCGATTTGGCGTTGTTGATTCTGGCTAAAGGCGACACATGAAATCCCAAGGCTGGCGAAGGTTTGATCACGGTACGGTAACGAATCGGCGATGGTCTGGCAACTTTGCCGCTACGACCTGCGTGCGAGATCACGAAAAGGTTGAGATCGGGGACAGTTTTCACTTCACTGCGAAGGATTACTTCTGGTCCGGACCACGCGCGAAACGCAGTATCTTGCGACATGCACCAAGAAGCCCGGAAGCGACCGGGCACTACTGACTGAGAAAGCTGGGGTTCCGTGCGCAGCAGATCCGATCGACTTCTGAGACTCGTCAGACGTCCGAGAGTGCCCGCGGTGATCGCCGCGCTGACGCTGCTCGTCACACTCGTCGCGCCCGGCCTCGCCGGCGCACAAGAGCCCGCACCGGGCAACAACTACACGATCGCCACCGACATCACGTTCGCCCCGTTCGAGTTCCAGGACGAGAGCGGCAAGCTCGTCGGAATCGACATGGACCTTCTCGCCGCCATCGCCGAGGACCAGGGGTTCACCTACCAGGTCAACCCCGTCGGATTCGACGCCGCACTCCAGGCGGTCACCGGCGGTCAAGCCAACGGCATGATCGCCGGCATGTCGATCACCGACGCCCGCAAGGCGACGTTCGACTTCTCCGATCCGTACTTCGAGTCGGGCGTGCAGATGGGCGTGCTCGAGAGCAACGACTCGATCACCTCGTACGAGGACCTGCGCGGCAAGTCCGTCGCGGTCAAGAACGGCACCGAGGGCGCCACGTACGCGGAGTCGATCAAGGACCAGTACGGATTCACCACCAAGTACTTCGCCGACTCGTCGAGCATGTTCGACGAGGTCCGCACGGGTAACTCGGCGGCAGTGTTCGAGGACTACCCCGTCCTCGCCTACGGCATCAAGCAGGGCAACGGGTTCAAGACCGTCACCGACAAGGTCCCCGGCGCCAGCTACGGGTTCGCCGTCGCGAAGGGCCAGAACGCGCAGCTCCTGCAAGAGTTCAACACCGGGCTCGCCAACCTGAAGGCCAGCGGCCAGTACGACGAGATTCTCGACACCTACCTCAACTCGGACGCATCCGACGACGACAACTCGATCCTGGGCCTGATCAAGAGCACCTACCCGCTGCTGCTCGAGGGCCTGTGGCTCACGATCGTCCTGACCGTGGTCTCGATCGCCATCGCGCTCGTCCTCGGCGCGATCTTCGGGTTGTTCCGGGTGTCGACCAACATCGTCCTGCGCGGCATCGGCACCACCTACGTCGACGTGTTCCGCGGCACCCCGCTGCTGGTGCAGGCGTTCTTCATCTACTTCGGCATCCCGGCGGCGCTGGACTTCCAGATGTCGGCGTTCACGGCGGGCATCATCACGCTGAGCCTCAACGCAGGCGCGTACATGGCCGAGATCGTGCGCGGCGGCATCCTGTCCGTCGACAAGGGCCAGATGGAAGCGTCGCGGAGCCTCGGCATCAGCTACCTGAAGTCGATGCAGAAGGTCGTGATGCCGCAGGCCGTGCGGACGATGATCCCCTCGTACATCAACCAGTTCGTGATCACGCTGAAGGACACGTCGATCCTGTCCGTGATCGGGCTCGCCGAGCTCACTCAGACCGGGCGGATCATCATCGCCCGCAACTTCCAGTCCTTCAACATGTGGCTGATCATCGGCGTGATGTATTTCATCATCATCATGGCGTTGACGAAGCTGTCGAACCGGCTCGAGAAGAGGATCAACAAGTGACCGAGACACCGGTGACAGAGAACAAGGCCGAGACCGCCGACCCGAAGATCCGGGTGAAGGGCCTGAAGAAGTCGTTCGGCGACAACGAGGTCCTCAAGGGCCTCGACGTCGACATCGCGAGCGGTGAAGTGGTCTGCGTGATCGGGCCGTCGGGCTCCGGCAAGAGCACGTTCCTGCGCTGCCTCAACCGGCTCGAGGACATCACGGACGGCAAGGTCGTGGTCGACGGGTTCGACGTGAGCGACAAGAAGATCGACATCGACCGGGTGCGTCAGCACATCGGTATGGTCTTCCAGCACTTCAACCTGTTCCCGCACATGACCGCGATCGAGAACGTGATGCTCGCGCCCGTGCAGACCAAGCGGGCCTCCAAGGACGAGGCGCGGGCGACGGCGGTCCGGCTGCTCGAGCAGGTCGGGTTGGCGGAGAAGGCGGACGCGAAACCGGCGAACCTGTCCGGTGGGCAGAAGCAGCGCGTCGCGATCGCGCGGGCCCTGGCGATGAACCCGGACATCATGCTGTTCGACGAGGCGACCAGCGCTCTGGACCCCGAGATGGTGGGTGAGGTACTGCAGGTTCTGCGCGACCTCGCGAAGGGTGGCATGACGATGGTCGTGGTCACGCACGAGATGGGCTTCGCCCGCGAGGTGTCCGACCGGGTGATCTTCATGGCCGACGGTTATGTGGTGGAGGAGGGAACTCCGGAGCAGATCTTCGGCGACCCGCAGCAGTCCCGCACCCAGGACTTCCTGAACAAGGTCCTCTGACACGTGAGTGGCGAAGCGTGCCGGGGGACGCTTCGCCACTCACATGGGGTCAGACGGTGGCGCGTTCCTTCGAGGCCCACGGCACCTTGTGGCCGAGCAGTCCGTCGACGCCGAACCGGCCCGATCCGACGACGGCGAGCAGCAGCGAGCCGACGCCGAGCGCCAGCACCAGCTCGTAGCCGCCCTCGCTGGCGAAGATTCCCTTGTCGACGTGCACGAGGAAGAAGGCGCCGACCATGTCGAGGAAGAGCAGGATGCCGAAGATCGGGACGGCCGCCCCGACGATGAGTGCGATTCCGCCGATCAGCTCGATCCACGTCGCGAGGAACGCCGAGATGCCGGGAAGCGGAACTCCCATGGCCTCGAAGCCGGCGGTCGTGGCGTCGAGTCCGTTGGTGAAGGCCTTCTGCCAGCCGTGGGCGAGGAAGATGATGCCGATGCCCACGCGGGCGACGAGGATTCCCAGGCTTCGAACTGCGGGGTTGTTCATGGATGTGCCTTTCATCGTGGTGTCCCCGCGCGACCGGGACGACCGTTAGTTGAACAAGCAACGATCCTAAATTGTCTAACTTGAAACTTCAACATAGGGCCTTCGGCCCCGTGCGCGCTCGACGAGTCCAGGGACTCGCTAACCACTCACGGGCCGGAGGCCGTACACGCGCTCGGCGGTCGCGGTGGACGCCTTCGCCAAGTCGTCCGGATCCTCGCCACGGATCTCGGCGAGCGCCCGGACCGTGTACGGGAGGCAGTACGGCTCGTTGGGAGCGCCCCGGAACGGGTGCGGGGTGAGGAACGGCGCATCCGTCTCGACAATCAGCTGATCCGACGGCACCAGCGGGGCCGCTTCCCGCAAGGCCTTCGCGTTCTTGAAGCTGACGGTGCCGGAGAAGCTGAGGACGTAACCGGCGTCGACGCACTCGCGCGCCATCTCGGCGTCCGAGGAGAAGCAGTGGAAGATCACCGTCTCCGGCGCACCCTCCTCGCGCAGCACCTGCAGCAGCGCCTGGTCGGCCTCCCGGTTGTGGATCATCAGCGTCTTGCCGAGCCGCTTCGCGAGGTCGATGTGCCAGCGGAAGCCCTCGGTCTGTTCGGGGACCGTGGCGCAGCCGTCGAGTTTCCCGGGCCAGTAGAAGTCGAGTCCCGTCTCCCCCACCGCGACCACCCGGGGATCGCCGGCCAGTCGCTCGATCTCCGCCCGGGTCGCGTCGTCGAGCACGTTCGCCCGGGTCGGGTGGATGGCCACCGCCGCGTAGACGCGGGGATCCCAGTGCGCCGCGTCGACGGCGAACTGCGCGGCCGCCAGGTCGTCGGCCACCGTGACCACCCGCTCCACCCCGACCGCGGCGGCCCGGTCGACGATCGCCGTGACGCTCGCTGCGTCCGAGGCACCACACGCGTCGAGGTGGGTGTGCGAGTCGACGAGCGGGAACAGCGGCGCAGGGGCTTCCGGGGCGGGACGGTCTTTGCTCATGCGGACATTGTCGACGCCGCCGCCGCACGTGTCACATGCGGTACTTTCTCCCGGACGGGGAGGGAGCCGTGTCCATGACTTCGAGCTCGATGAACGGCCGCGTGATCGCAGTGACCGGTGGTGCGAGGGGAATCGGGCGGGAGATCGCCCGACAGCTGGCGCTGGCCGGCGCCCGGGTCGCGATCGGCGACGTCGACGGCGCCGCCGCCCGAAGGACGGCGGACGAACTCGGCCGGGCGGGCGGGACGGTGGAGGGTCTCGAACTGGACGTCACCGACACCGCGTCGTTCGCGGCATTCCTCACGGCCGTCGAGGATCACTGGGGCCCGATCGACGTACTCGTCAACAACGCGGGCGTGATGTGGGTCGGGAGGTTCGACGAGGAACCCGAGTCCGCGACGGATCGGCAGCTCGCCGTGAACCTGCACGGCGTCATCCGCGGGGTGAGACTGGCGGCGCCGGCCATGCGTGCGCGCGGCCGCGGCCAGATCGTCACGGTGGCGTCGCTGGCGTCGAAGGTCGCACCACCCGGCGAGTCGACGTATGCCGCGACGAAACACGGCGTGCTCGGCTACCTGACCGGTGTCCGCGAGGAGCTCCGCGGGTCGGGCGTGCAGATCTCGGTGATCATGCCCGGTGTCGTCGACACCGAACTCGCGGCCGGCACCGCGACGGGCGCAGCAAAACTGCTGACACCGGCCGACGTCGCGAAGACCGTCGTCGCGGTGATCCACCGCCCCCGGTTCGAGGTCACCATCCCCCGGTACGTCGGTCCGCTGGCGCGCCTCGTCACCGTCTTTCCGCAGTTCGCCCGCGACTTCGCGATCCGCCGGATGGTCCCCGACCAGGTCAGGTCCACGAACAAGTCGGCCCGCGCGGCGTACGAGTCACGCACCGTCATCGACGAGGACGGCGCCGGACCGGCCTAGAACCCGAATCTGCGCGTCACGAAACGGCGGCGCGCAGATAGAGTGGTCGCACCATGAATGCTGCTGATTCCACCGCCTCGCGGCCACCTTTCTATCTGACGACGGCGATCGCGTACCCGAACGGCGTTCCGCACATCGGCCACGCCTACGAGTACATCTCCTCCGACGCCCTCGCACGCTTCAAGCGTCTGGACGGGTTCGACGTCTACTTCATGACGGGAACCGACGAGCACGGCCTGAAGATGCAGCAGACGGCGGCCAAGGAAGGCATCGACGTCCGTGAGCTCGCCGCGCGGAACTCGGACGTGTTCGAGGCCATGGACAAGACGTTGAACATCTCCTTCGACCGGTTCATCCGCACCACGGATGCCGATCACGAAGAAGCCAGCAAGGCGATCTGGCGGAGGATGCTCGACAACGGCGACATCTACCTCGACACGTACTCGGGCTGGTACTCGGTCCGCGACGAGGCGTTCTACACCGAGGCCGAGACCACCCTGCAGGACGACGGTTCACGCCTGTCCACCGAGACGGGCACCCCGGTCGAGTGGACGGAGGAGTCCACGTACTTCTTCAAGCTGTCCGAGTACCAGGACAAGCTGCTCCGGCTGTACGAGGAGAACCCCGACTTCATCGCGCCCGCGACGCGGCGCAACGAGATCGTCAGCTTCGTCAAGGGCGGACTGAAGGACCTGTCGATCTCCCGCACGACGTTCGACTGGGGCGTTCCGGTCCCCGACCATCCCGAGCACGTGATGTACGTGTGGGTGGACGCGCTCACCAACTACCTGACCGGCGCCGGGTACCCCGATACCGACTCCGAGCAGTTCGGCAAGTTCTGGCCGGCGAACCTGCACATCATCGGCAAGGACATCACCCGGTTCCACACCGTCTACTGGCCGGCGTTCCTGATGTCGGCGGGAATCGAACTGCCGAAGCGCGTCTTCGTGCACGGATTCCTCTACAACAAGGGCGAGAAGATGTCGAAGTCGGTCGGCAACGTCGTCGACCCCGTCGCCATGGTGGAGCAGTACGGCCTCGACGCCGTGCGCTTCTTCCTGCTCCGCGAGATCTCCTACGGCCAGGACGGCAGCTACAGCCACGAGGCCATCGTCACCCGGATCAACGCCGACCTGGCGAACGAGCTCGGCAACCTCGCGCAGCGGTCGCTGTCGATGGTCGCGAAGAACTGCGACGCCCAGGTCCCGACCCCCGGCGAGCTGACCGAGGACGACGCGGCGATGCTCGCGCAGGCGGATGCGCTGCTCGAGCGGGTTCGCGCCGAATACGACGTCCAGGCACTGCATCTCGCGCTGGAGGCGATCTGGTCGGTTCTCGGCGAGACCAACCGGTACTTCTCCAAGCAGGAGCCCTGGGTTCTGCGGAAGACGGATCCGGAGCGGATGGCGACGGTGCTGTACGTGACGCTCGAGGTGGTGCGGATCGTCGGCATCCTCGTGCAGCCGGTGATGCCGGACGCCGCAGAGAAGATCCTCGACCTCCTGGGCCAGAAGGCCGATGCGCGGCAGTTCAGCGACCTGTCGACGCGCATCGTGGCGGGCACCCCGTTGCCGGCGCCGTCGGGCGTGTTCCCGCGTTACGTGGAGGACTGATCCGTGCGGGGTTACGTAGAGTTCGCGAGACCTGGCCGTTTGATGTTGTTCAGTGTTCTTTAGTGCCGTGATTGTTATTTAGTGCCGTGATTGTTGAAGGGTTGGGTGGCGGCGAGCGGCGTGAGGTATCGGGCCGCGTTGGTGTGGTTCCACGCGGGGGCGTTGCCGGTCCAGGCTCGGCAGTTGCCGTCGGGCACGATTCTGGCGGGTTCCGGGCGGTCGGCACCGCGTCGGTGGGTTTCTGTGGGTGCGGTGGTGGTGTATTGCCGGTGTCGTCCTCTGACCGGTAGCCGATCTGGAACGGCGGGTGAAGCGTGTGGTGACCGGATGCGGACAGCGTGGTCTGGGGGTGTATGTCGAGGACGTTCACCGCGATCGCTTCCGGCGTGAACGCACCAGAGACTTCGCGTGCTGCTGGCTGATCCGTGGGTGTCGACGATCGCCCGTCGCGGATCGGGACCGCCTCGCCAGGTCCGGTCCGGGTTCGGGTTCGTGTCGGCACCTTGTCGTACCCTGCTCATGTTGACCGACGACGGGGGGGCTTGGTGATGTGGTGCGCGATATGACCAAAGTGTCGACCGCACCTGGGCGGCGTGGTGCACGCCGCGGTCCCGCTGCTGCGGCGGTCCTGGTGTGACGCCGACCGCTGCGCTCGTCAATCCGGTTGCCCCCGTCACTGCCCCGACGGTGGACGAGACTGTCGACCAGGCTGCGGAGTCGTGTCGGTCGGTGATCCGTGCTTTCGTGTATGTCCTCGATCCGACCCCGGAGCAAGCGTCGGTGTTGCGTTCGCACTGTGGGGCGCAGCGTTTCGCCTACAACTGGGCCCTGTCGCGGGTGAAGGCGAACGTCGACCAACGGACTGCGGAACGGTCGTACGAGATCCCTGACTCGGAGTTGACGCCGCCGGTGTCCTGGTCGGCATACAGCCTGCGCAAACACTGGAACACCGTCAAGAACGACATTGCCGTCAACACCGACACCGGGCAGGTGTGGTGGCCGGAGAACTCGAAGGAGGCCTACAGTTCCGGGATCGCGAACTGTGCTGCCGCCCTGTCGAACTGGTCCGATGCCCGCTCCGGAAAACGCAAAGGCACAATGGGATTTCCCCGTTTCAAGGGCAAACGGGCGTTGCTGTCGTGCCGGTTCACAACCGGCAGTTTCGGGTTGGTCACCGACGGCGGGGATCGGCGCCACATCCAATTACCCAGGATCGGGGCGGTCCGGTCCGCGGAATCGACCCGCAAGTTGGCACGAAAGGTGGCGGCGGGGACGGCGCGGATTCGGTCGGCGACCCTGTCGTATCGACGCGGCCGGTGGCAGGTGTCGTTCTCCGTCGAAACCACGCTCCCCACCCGGGCACTCCCACCCACCGGTACCGCCGTCGGTAATCGTGGTGTGGTCGGAGTCGATGTGGGGGTCAAACACCTCGCGGTCCTCTCGACCGGGGAGATGATCGAGAATCCGAAACACGCCCGAAAGCAGGCGAAACAACTTCGTCAGCTTGGGCGCCGCGCATCGCGGCGGGTCGGCCCGGATCGCCGCACCGGCCAACAACCCTCCCGCCGGTGGCTGCGCACCCAGGAACAGATCCGGACAGTACACGCCCGTATCGCGGACAGTCGCCGCGATCACCTGCACAAACTCACCACTCGACTGGTGCGGGACTTCGACACCGTCGTCGTCGAAGACCTCAACATCGCGGGAATGACCCGTTCCGGTGGCGCCTACAAACGCGGGCTGAATCGGGCTCTGAATGATGCGGGGCTCGCCGAGATCCGGCGACAACTAATGTACAAGACCGAGCGGACCGGCACTGGACTGCACGTGGCGGACCGTTGGTATCCGTCGAGTAAGACCTGCTCGAACTGTCAGGCAGTGAAAGCCAAACTGCCCCTGAAGGTTCGGGTGTTCACCTGCGATGCGTGCGGATTCCGCGCGGATCGTGATCACAACGCCGCCCTCAACCTCGCTGCACTCGCAGCGGCTGTTGACGATGGTGCGTCTTCGGCGAGTTGCGGACGAGACGTAAAAGACGCCCGACAGAAACCAGCCATAAGACCCGCCGCCCGGCGGGCAGACGGTATCGCTGCGGGAACACCACACAGAGGTGAACGTGGCCGGGGTAACCCGGACACTCATGCCGAGTGCACTACAACGACACTCAGCATGAACGGTCCGTTGTTGTCGGACCCCGCATGCACACTCTCCCCATGACGCCGAATAGAACATACATTCGATCTCCTCACGGTGGATTCGGGAACGGAGCGCGCGTGTTCGACGACGAAGTGAGCCCCCAGGCCGCCACGGCAGTCCACACCCTGATGGGTGAGTTGTCGGCCGCGTACGAGCGTGGATGGCAGCCCGCCGACGTCGTGCATCTGGCGCGGAGATCGAAGGAGCCGTCCGACGCGGCGTTGGCGGCGGCGCTGGTGCTGCACGAGGCGGAGCGCACGCGCGCCGCGCACCGGGCGCCGCGGGACTGGGTGGAGCAACTCCGCACCATCGGCGAGCAGTACCCGGGCGCCTCGCACCTGGCGGGGCGGGTTCCGGTCGACGGTCCCGACGTTCGGGCGCTGGCGGCCGGACTGTTGTTCGAAGACCCGTACCACTCCGTCTACCAGCTCACCGACCTGTCGCTGACGTGGACGAACCTGCCCGGCTGGACGGTGCTCGCTCCCCCGCCGTCGACGTGGCCAGTCGTGCGGGTCGCCGACCCGGCCGCGGCGGTGCCGGGTGAGACCGAGGCCGACGCGAAGGTGCTCAACAGGATCCGCGGGCTGCTCGCGAAGGCCGAGGCCACCGATTTCGCGGAGGAGGCGGAGATCTTCACCGCGAAGGCGCAGGAGTTGATGACGCGCTACGCGATCAACGCCGCTCTCCTCCACACCCAGAACGGGGTGGGCAATACGGCGGTACACAGTCGCCGCATCCACCTGGAGAATCCGTACGTCAAGGAGAAGGTGCACCTCCTCACCGAGATCGGTGACTCCAACCGGGTACGCACCGTGTGGTTCAGCTCCCTCGCCATCGCAACCGTGGTCGGAACCCCCCTCGACCTCCAACAGGTCGACATGCTGTTCACCTCGCTGCTCGTGCAGGCGACGCGCGCAATGCAATTCGCGGACGCCGACAGTCGCAGTGGTTCACGCACCACGTCGTTCCGGAAGGGTTTCCTCGCGGGCTTCGCCAGCCGCATCGGGCAGCGGTTGCGCGATGCCGACAGCCGGGCCACGGCCGAGGCCGCCGACGAAGCGTCGATCCCGGTCGACGATCTGCTGCCGATTCTGGCCACCAAATCCGAGGCCGTCGACGCCGAGTTCGACCGCCTGTTTCCGCGTACCAAAAAGGCGCGCGGCAGGGCCGTCGACGCCAACGGCTGGTACGCCGGACAGGCCGCCGCCGACGACGCGTCGCTGGCTCCCGGGGAGCGTGCCCTCCGGCGGTAGCGCTCGCAGGCCGACTAGTCCTTCCGGGAGGCCAGCACCGTTTCGTAGAGCTCCCGCTTCGACACGCCGGTGGTGGCGACGAGCGCGCACGCATCCTTGAGCCGGGTGCCGTCCGCGACGAGTCGCTCCACCTCGTCGACGAGGTCGGCGGGATCGGACGCGACGAGGGTGGCTCCCTCCACCACCACCGTGATCTCGCCGCGGACGCCCTCGGCGGCCCACTCGGCAAGTTCGGCGAGGGTGCCGCGGCGGACCTCCTCGTACGTCTTGGTCAGTTCCCGGCAGACGGCGGCGCGGCGGGTTCCGCCGAGCACCTCGACCGCGTCCGCCAGGCAGTCGGCGAGCCGGTGCGGTGCCTCGAAGAACACGCACGCGCGCTGCTCGGCGACCAGGGCCTGCAACCACGTCTTGCGCTGGCCCTGCTTCCGGGGCGGGAAGCCGTCGAAGCAGAACCGTTCGACAGGCAGCCCGGACAGCGCGAGCGCCGTCGTCACCGCCGACGGTCCGGGCAGGCACGTCACCGCCAGGTCCTCGGCCACGCACGCCGACACCAGCCGGTACCCCGGGTCGCTGACGGAGGGCATGCCGGCGTCGGTGACGAGGAGAACGGTCTTGCCGGATGCGACGTCGGCGACGAGTGCGGGCAGCCGGGCCGTCTCGACCTGGTCGTAGAAGCTGACGACCTTGCCGGTGATCGTCACGTCGAGAGCGGAGGCGAGCGCTTTGGTGCGGCGGGTGTCCTCGGCGGCGACGACGTCGGCCGTCCCGAGCGCCGTACGCAGCCTCGGCGAGGCGTCACCCACGTCCCCCATCGGTGTTGCGGCGAGCACTAGGCGACCAGTCATGACCCACAGCCTACGATTGCGGCGTGACGATGCTGACGGACGAGCGACCGACGCCCTCCGCACGACAGCCGTCCATGGTCGGACCGGCGCCGCTCGTGCCGCCCCCCGACTTCGGTCCCGTCGACCGCGCCCGCGGCTGGGTGGTCACTCTGTTCGTCACGGCGATCGCGGCGATCACCCGGTTCACGATGCTCGGTTACCCGACGGACGCGGGCACTCCCGTGTTCGACGAGAAGCATTACGCGCCGCAGGGCTGGCAGGTGCTCACCGGCGGCTGGCTCGAGGACAACCCCGGCTACGGACTGGTGGTGCATCCGCCGATCGGCAAACAGCTGATCGCGATGGGCGAGGCGATCTTCGGCTACAACGGCTGGGGTTGGCGTTTCGCCTCCGCGGTGGCCGGCACGATCATGGTCCTGCTGGTGATCCGCATCGTCCGCCGGCTCACCCGATCCACTCTGATCGGCGGCCTCGCCGGGATCCTGCTGGTTGCGGACGGCGTCACGTTCGTCTCGTCCCGGCTCGGCATGCTCGACATCTTCCTTGCGGTGTTCGCGGTTGCCGCTCTGGGCTGCCTGGTGGTGGACCGCGACCAGGTCCGCGAGCGGATGGCCCGCGTGTACGACGAGGGCCGGATCGGCGACAGCGACTGGGGTCCGCGACTCGGGGTGCGCTGGTGGCGGTTCGGCGCGGGGATCATGCTGGGTCTGGCGTGCGGCACCAAATGGTCGGGCATCTACTTCATCGTGTTCTTCGGACTTCTGAGCGTCGCATTCGACGTGTCGGCCCGGCGCGCCTACGGGGTGCGGCGACCGTGGTTCGGTGCCGGCGTCCGCGACGTGGGCCCGGCGCTGTACGCGCTGGTCGTCGTGCCGCTGTTCGTGTACCTCGCCAGCTACTGGGCGTGGTTCGCCAGCGAAGCGGGTGTGGACCGGCATGCCGTGGGCAACGAGATCGGGACGGGCGGCACCTGGTCGTTCGTGCCGGGCGCGCTCCGGTCGCTGTGGTACTACAGCGGCAACGTCCTGCAGTTCCACGAAGGCCTCACCAATTCGGCGGGCAATCATCACCCGTGGGAGTCGAAGCCGTGGACGTGGCCGATGGGTCTGCGCCCGATGCTGTACTACTTCGCCGAAGGTGATCACGTCACCGGCTGCGGCGCGTCGAGTTGCGTCAAGGCCGTCATGCTCATCGGGACGCCCGCGATGTGGTGGCTGGCACTGCCGATGCTCGCGTGGGCGCTGTGGCAGACCGTGGTGCGGAAGGACTGGCGGTACGCCACCGTCCTCACCGCCTACGGCGCCGCGTTCCTGCCGTGGCTGACCACCCTGGACCGCCAGATGTACTACTTCTATGCGGTGGCGCTGGCGCCGTTCATGGTGATGGGTCTCGCGCTGGTCCTGGGCGACATCCTGGGAAGCGCGAAGGCGTCGCTCGAACGGCGCACCACGGGCCTGCTCGCCGTCTGCCTCTATGTGGGGCTCGTGGTTGCCAACTTCATCTGGTTGTGGCCGATCCTCACGGCCGTCCCGATCACCCCGGACACGTGGCAGCACCAACTGTGGCTCCCCAGCTGGCGCTGACCCCGGAATTATCCCAGCTGGCGCCGACCCCGGAATGAGTCGAGCCGCCCGGGTCCCGTGGGACACCGAGCGGCTCGCAGACTGTTTCTCTAGCGGGACGAGATCCGGTCGCGACGACGTTTGGCCGCCACTCTCCGCATCTCTCTCCGCATTTCCCGGCCGTCGACGATCATCTGGTCGCGGGACAGATCCTTGTAGAGCGAGAAACACAACCCGATCATCACGAGGACGAACGGCGCCGCGGCGATGATCGTCATCGTCTGCAGTCCGTCCAGCGCGGTGTCGCCGCCGGTCCACAGAATGAGCGCGGCGACGCCACCGGTGAGCACACCCCAGAACACGACCACCCAGCGCTGCGGTTCCAGCGAACCGCGCTGCGACAGGGTGCCCATCACCATCGATGCGGCGTCGGCGCCGGAGACGAAGAAGATACCGACGAGGATCATCACCAGGACGGTCGTGATGCCGGTGAGCGGCAGGTGGTCGAGCATGCCGAACAGCTGACCCTCCTGGGTGTCCTGTCCGGCGAGGTCGATTCCGTCACGCTGCTCGCTGATCCCGGCACCACCGAAGATCGCGAACCACACGAGGCTCACGGCGCTCGGCACCACGATCACGCCGACCACGAACTGGCGGATGGTCCGGCCGCGGCTGATGCGTGCCAGGAACATGCCGACGAACGGGGTCCAGGAGATCCACCACGCCCAGTAGAAGATGGTCCACGAGGACAACCATTCGCCTGTCGCCGGATCGGACGACGCTCCCGTGCGGGCCGACATCTGCGCAAGCTGCGCGGCGTAGGCGCCGATCGTCGTGGGCAGCAGGTTGAGGATCAGGACCGTCGGTCCCACGACGAACACGAACAGGGCCAAGATGACGGCGAGCACCATGTTGGTGTTGGAGAGCCACTGGATGCCCTTGGCGACACCCGACACGGCGGACGCCACGAACGCGAGGGTCAGCAGGGCGACGATGGCGACCAGCAGGAACGTGCTGACCTCCGACATCCACCCGACGACCTGGAAACCGGACCCGATCTGCAGTGCGCCGAGGCCCAGCGAAGCGGCGGTGCCGAACAGCGTCGCGAAGATCGCGAGGACGTCGATGAACTTCCCGATCGGCCCCTCCGCGCGGCGGCCGAGCAGCGGGATGAAGGCGGAGCTGAACAGCTGCTTGCGACCCTTGCGATACGAGCCGTACGCGATCGACAGTCCGACAACCGCGTACATCGCCCAGGGGTGCAGGCTCCAGTGGAACATGGTGGTGGCCATCGCAGTTCCGATGCCCCCGCTTGAACCCGGAGGGGGTGTCACGTAGTGCGCGAGCGGTTCGGCGACACCGAAGAACATCAGTCCGATGCCCATGCCGGCGCTGAACATCATCGCGATCCAGCTGACCGTCCGGAACTCGGGCTTCTCGCCGTCCTTGCCGAGCGGGATGTGACCGAACTTGCTGAACGCGAGCCACAGTGAGAAGAGGACGAATCCGGACGCCGACAGGACGAACAACCAGCCCATGTCGGTGACCAGCCAGCCGAGTGCCTTGCCGGTCGTGGAGTCGAGATTGTCGGGGGCCACGAGCCCCCAGACGACGATTGCCGAGACCGCGGCGGCAGCGGCGGAGAACACGACGCGGTCGGTGCGAACACCGACCCGTTTGAGCCCTCCGCCGACGCTCGCGTCGGCGGTCTCGGAACCTTGATCAGGCAGATCAGTATTCATTGCCATGAACAACTACGTTGGTCATTTTTGATGGTAAAAGCAAGCTAGCCCATCGCTTCACACCGAATCGAGACCCAGCCTACGGCATCGTTACGCTGCGGTTTTTCCCCATCCCGAGCCTCTTCCGAGAAGCCCGTCGATGCTGAGGCGTCCGGCACCGATCACGGCGAGAAGCAGCGACCCGACGCCGAGTGCGACGACGAGTTCGTACCCGCCGTTCGCGACGAAGACGCCCTTGTCCGCGTGCACCAGAATCAGCGCTCCGAGCATGTCGAGGAACAGCAGAATTCCGGCGATCGGTGTGGCCACCCCCACGATGAGAGCAAATCCACCCGCGAGTTCGATTGTGGCGGCCGCAACAGCCGAAATGTCGGGAAGCGGGACGCCCATGTCGGCGAACGACGCCTGTGTGGCCTTCACTCCGTAGTCGAAGAACTTCTGCCAGCCGTGCGCGACGAAGACGACGCCGAGTCCGATCCGGGCAATCAGTAATGCGAGGTCGCGGAAGAGTGCGGAAGCCATACCGAGTGTCTACCTTTCTGGGGTCACACCTTCTGGATGCGGCGCCGTCCTCATTCGGCGCCGCGGAGAGCGGACTGCACGAAGCCGAGGATCTCCTCGTCGGACACCCCCAGCTTCCGCAGTTCCTGCACATACCGTGTTGCGGCCTTCTCGGCGCCGGCGCGAATGGGGTCACCGCCGCTCGCGATGAACGTGCCCTGCTTGCCCCGGGTTTCGATGACACCCTGCTCGCCGAGTTCCCGGTACGCCTTGGCCACCGTGTTCGGGGCCAGACCCACCTCGACGGCGAGCGCGCGGACCGTGGGAATCTTCGTTCCCGCGATCAGTTGCCCACTGCGCACCTGCTCGATGATCTGCAATCGCAACTGATCGAACGGGGCGGTCGACGAATCCGGATCGATGTCGATGTCCACGGCCGGCGCCACCTCCGTTGTTCCACGCGTTGTATCAGACCGTAGTTGCGCGGTTGCGGCGCCGCAATGCTTACACCGCGGCGACGGCCTCCTCGATCGGTGTCGGGCCGGATGTCAGCATCAGCGTCTTCTTCGCAGTGTTCGGATGGTCGAGGAGCGCCGCGACCACTGCGGCGACGTCGGCGCGCGGGACGGTGCCGCGCTCGAGGGGAGGCGCAGTGAGCGTGACGTGACCCGTCGGGTCGTCGTCGAGCAGACCGCCCGGACGCAGAATCGTCCAGTCGAGGTGGGTGCGGGCGCGCAGGTCTTCCTCGGCGGCCGTCTTCGCGACGAGGTAGGCCGCGAACACCTCGTCAGTGCCCTCGGGGATCGGCTCCCCCGCCCCGAACGAACTGATCTGGACGAATCGCCGCGTTCCCGCCTTCTCGGCGGCGTCCGCGAGGAGAACCGCGGCCCCGCGATCGACGGTGTCCTTGCGGGCGATGCCGCTGCCCGGGCCTGCGCCCGCGGCGAAGACCGCGGCGTCCGCACCGACGAGCGTCTTCGCGACGTCGTCCGCGTTCGCCCTCTCCAGATCGATCACCACCGGTTCGGCGCCGAGCGCCGCCACCTCGTGCTCGTGATCGGGGTTGCGGATCAGCGCGACCGCGCGGTCACCGCGCGCGGTGAGAATCTTGATGAGGTGACGGGCGATCTTCCCGTGCCCACCCGCGATGACGATGCGCCGCGGAGTCGCGTCCCTGTGCTCGGCCATGATCGATCTCCCTCTTTCGTCGACTATTCACGAGTTACTACCCTGGTTCAGCGCTCCCTGCGGGCAGGTTTGTTCCCCGGTGCAGAATGTCGGGTATGGCGAACACCGCGACCATCTACCACAACCAGCGATGCAACACGTCCCGCACCGTCCTCGGACTGATCCGGGACGCGGGCATCGAACCGACCGTCGTGAAGTACCTCGAGACCCCGCCCTCACGGGACGGGTTGCGCAAACTACTCGACGACGCCGGGCTGAAGCCGAGTGAGGCGGTCCGCAAGAAGGAGACCGTCTTCAAGGAACTCGGGCTCGCCGAGGCGTCGGAGGACCAACTGCTGGAGGCGATGGTGGACAACCCCATCCTCATCGAGCGGCCCATCGTCGTGACGGACAAGGGCACCGTCCTCGCCCGCCCGGCCGAGAAGGTCCGCGAGGTCCTCTAGGCGCTGCGCGCTCGTGCGCCTTTCTGGTAGTAGGAGCAACCAAAAAGGCGCACGGGCGCGCAGCGCCTACAGCGGGTCACGGGCCACCGGACAGGACATGCAGCGGGGCCCGCCGCGGCCGGAGCCGAGTTCGGAACCGGCGATCCGCAGTACCTCGATGCCCGACGCCTCGAGCCGGGCGTTGGTCTCGACGTTCCGTTCGTACGCGACGACGACGCCGGGTGCGAGTGCGAGCGTGTTGTTTCCGTCGTCCCATTGCTCGCGTTCGGCGGTGACGTTGTCGAGTCCGGTGTCGATGACGCGCAGCTTGCCGATGCCCATGGCCTCGGCGGCGGCGGTCAGGAACGGATCGGCTCCGCGGATCGACACACCCTTGTCCTCGCGGTGAATGGTGAACGCCGACAGCGTGTCCTGAATGATCGGGTACATCACGACGGCGTCGTGATCGACCATCGTGCACACGGTGTCGAGGTGCATCGACGCCCGGGCCTGCGCGATGGGCACCACCAGCACGGTGTGTGCCAATTCGTCCTCGAAGACGCTGCGCGCCAACGCCTCGGCGCCTGCCGGTGTGGTGCGCTCCCCCACCCCGACGGCGACGACTCCCGGTGCGAGGAGCAGGACGTCGCCGCCTTCGACGGGAGCCGTGTGGGATTCGTAGGCGCGCCGGGCGCCGCGGAAACGCGGGTGATGGGCGTAGATGATGTCGGTGAGGGACGTTTCGCGGACGCGGGCGGGCAGGGCGAGGGACGTGATCGCCACGCGGGGTCCGATCCAGAACGACGAGTCCCGGGTGAACAGCAGGTTGGGCAGCGGGTCGATGACGAAGTCGCCGCCGTGGTGCATGCGCCGGACCAGCGACGCCGTGTTGGCGGCGACGGGGAGTTCGTCGAAGGTCATGCCCGCGGTGAGGATGGTGGACAGGTCGGGGGCCGGGACACCGCGGAGGTGTGCGGCCAGTTCCTGCGCCAGGGTGTGCCCGAGTTTGCGTGGGTCGACGGCCGCGCCGATGCCCTGTATACGGGCGGCGCCGCTGGCGCCGAGCGTCTCGGTGAGCAGGTCGGACAGCAGCAGGACCTCGACGCCGCGGCTGCGCAGGAGGTCCGCGAACGCGTCGTGTTCTTCCTGCGCGCGGTCGACCCAGGGCAGTCCGTCGAAGAGCAGTTGGTCGTTGTTGCGGGGCGTGAGCCGCTTCAGTTCGTCTCCGGGACGGTGCAGGAGGACGGCACGCAGCTGCCCGACTTCGGAGTTGGCCCCCAGCGGTGCAGAACCGGACGCGTTCATGATTAGACGGTAATGCCGGCGGGCCCGGCAGGCACGCTCAAACACTCCGTCGCCGACCGTGTCCCTCGGCGCCGCAGGCGAGTACCGTGAAACGGCGGAGGTATCTCATGGACGAGAACGCGACTCTCTCGCCGGCGCACTCGGATGCGGCGGCGAGTTCGTCTGCGAACACGCCGCCCTTTCCGTCCGTGCCCTCCGCCCTGGCGCCGTTCGCCGGTCTGTGGCGCGGCGAGGGCGAGGGCGCGTACCCGACGATCGACAACTTCGCATACACCGAGGAGATCGAATTCGCCCCCACCGGTAAACCGTTCCTGGCGTACCGGTCTCGGACGAAGGAGGTGGGCAGCGGTCGGCCGTTGCACTCGGAGTCCGGGTTCCTGCGGCTCGTCGCCGAGGACGAGGCGGAACTGCTCGTGGCCCAGCCGACCGGATTCACCGAGATCCACCGTGGTCAGGTCCGGGAGGGGACCATCGAGTTGTCGATGGTGGTGCTGAGCGCGTCCCCGGACGCGAAACCGGTGCACAGCATCCGGCGACAGTTGTCGGTGCGCGGCGGCGACCTCACGTACGACCTGTGGATGGCGCACGACCTGACTCCGCTCACGCATCACCTGCACGGACATCTCCGCCGCGACTGACCTCGAGTATTGTTCAGGTAACCGTGTGAAAGGTTGCCTGTCGTGGAGATGCCCGAGTGGAGAGCCAAGGAACTGACGCCGGGGCAGCTGTCGGAGCGCAGTGGCGTGGCGGTGTCGGCGTTGCACTTCTACGAGCGCGAGGGGCTGATCACCAGCAGGCGGACGTCCGGCAATCAGCGTCGATATCGCAGGGACACGCTGCGGCGGGTCGCGTTCATCCGCATCGCCCAGCGGGTCGGGATTCCGCTGGCCGAGATCCGGGGCGCCCTTGCGACCCTTCCCGAGGGCAGGACGCCGAACCGGAAGGATTGGGAGAAGCTCTCGACGCGGTGGCATGCGGATCTGGATCAGCGGATCGAGCAGCTGATCCGGCTCCGCGACAACCTGACCGGCTGCATCGGCTGCGGGTGCCTCTCGCTCGGGAGCTGCGCGATCGTCAACAGCCACGACCGGCTGGGCACGGCGGGGCCGGGGGCCCGCACGCTGGACGTCGAACTCGACGGCCCGGCGTCCGGGGTGTGAGCGTCAGCTGTCGCCGAGCCACTTCTCGATCGCGTCGCGGTCCTGCCCGACCATGTCGCCGACCAGCTTCCTGACGAGGGACTCGATCTGTCCGCCGACGAGCGGGATCTTGACCTGAACCGATCCGGCGACGTCCAGGACGGTGACGTCGCCGGACGCGCGGAGCACTGACGTGCACTCGATCTTCACCGGGATCCCGGTGGAGCTGCCACTGATCCGGCCGTCGGCGTGGTCGCCGTCGAGGGCACCCCATTCGTCGGCGCGCTCGACCTTCAGTTCGCCCGAGACGACTTTGCGGACCAGCCCGGGGAGGGAGGACGCGCCGATGCTGTCGCGCATCGTCGCCGTCAGGGTGCCGGGGCCGCGGCTGTCGTCGAGGGTGAGTTTCTCCGGCGCCTCGTCGAACCGGTGCTGCCAGAACGCCCGATCCGTCACGGTCGCGTGCACCCGGTCGATGGGGTACGCGATCTGTTCGGAGTAGTCGAAGCTTTTCGCCATGACGGCAGCCTACGACAACTCGGTGAGTGGTGACGGAGTCCAGAGACTCGTCAGCCACGCACGGGCGCGGAGCGCCTCATCGGCAGGTGGTCGATGCCGGCTTCGAGGTAGTTCTCGCCGGTTCTGCGAAAACCGTAACGGCCGTACCAGTTTTCGAGGTAGGCCTGGGCGGAGATCTCGACGGGGCCCGGGAATGCCTCGAACACGGCTTCGAGCAGCTGACCCGCGAGTCCACGCCCGCGGGCGTGGGTAGCGGTGGCGACGCGTCCGAGGTGCAGTGTCGGTTCGTCGGCCAGCACACGCAGTGTCGCGAGAACCTCGCCGTCCTCCTCCGCCCAGAACTGGGTGGTGGTCGGTTCGAGGTCGCGTCCGTCGAGTTCGGGTTCCGACACGATGCCCTGCTCGAAGACGAACACGTCGGTCCGCAGGACCATGATCCGGTAGAGGGTGGCCGGGTCGATCCTGTCGAGCGTCGCGTGGTGGAGAGTCGGCACGTCCTCACCTTAGACAGAAAGTCCGGTGCGCAATCCGCCAGAACCAGGGACGCGATCTGCGGGGCGGGTCCACACTGGAAAAGCAGCAGCTGAGGGCAACTCGAGCAACCGAATGAGGGTGGGCATGGCCGACGGCGAACCTCTGATACCGCCGAGTGCCGTCGACGTGGATTTCTCCGACGTCGCCTGGGGAGCGGACCGCACGATGTCCGACTTCGAGACCGGGATGTGGCGGATGGAGGAGGTGCAGCCGAAGCTGCGCTCACCGATCGTCGCGGTCGACGTCCTCGACAAACCGCCGGACTGGGACCGGCTGGTGCGCGCCCACGAATGGGCGTCGCACATGGTGCCGCGGATCCGGATGCGGGTGGTGGAGCCGACGCTGCGGCTGGGCAATCCGATGTGGTCGGTCGACCCCGAGTTCGACCTCGACTATCACCTGTCGCGGGTGCGACTGCCGGAGCCGGCGACGTTCGACCACGCGCTCCGGATGTGCAGGCACATGGCGACCGAGCCGTTCGACCGCGCCCGGCCGCCGTGGAGCGCGATGCTCATCGAGGGACTCGACGACGGCCGCGCCGTCTACGTGGTGAAGACGCACCACAGCATCACGGACGGGCTCGGCGGCATCCAGTTGATGACGCTGCTGCACAGCAGGCGCCCCGAACCGTCGCCGGACAAACCGGATCGGCCCGCGCCGTTGCCGGAGCAGATGTCGGGCGGCGGCGCCCTGTTCGAGCAGGCACTCGACACCGTGCGCAGCGCCCCCGGCCGTCTCGGCGGCCTGATCCGCGGAGCGGTGCGGACGGCGATGACCGTCGTCGGCGACCCGGTGGGCAGTGTCACGGAGGTCGCCGGGTACGCGAACTCGATCCGGAGGGTGGTGACCCCTCCCCCGACCACGGGTTCGGACCTGCTGCGCGACCGCGGACTCGGACGCTGGTTCGGGGTGCTCGAGGTGGGTGTCGACGAACTGCGTTCCGCGGCTCACGTCTCCGGTGGGTCGCTGAACGACGCGTACGTGGCGGCCCTGCTGGGCGGCTTCCGCCGCTACCACGAATCGTTCGGCCGCGACCTCGAGACGATTCCGGTGGGCATGCCGGTGAGCATGCGTTCGGCGTCGGATCCGACGGGCGGCAACCGGTTCGCCGCGGCCCGATTCGCCGGACCGGTCGGTGAACGCGACCCGGTCGCGCGGATCAAGAAGGTGCGCGCGATCATCCTGGGGCTGCGCCAGGAACCCGCACTCGGACTGCTGGATTCGGCCGCCCCCCTTCTGGTCCGGCTTCCGACGGTGGTGCTGGCGAACTGGTACCTCTCACAGTCGACGGGTCTCGATCTGCAGGCCAGCAACGTCGCCGGGGTCCCCGTGCCCGTGTATCTGGCGGGTGCCCGGATCGAGCGGATGTTCCCGTTCGGCCCGGCCCCCGGCTGTGCGGTCATGGCCACCCTCGTCTCCCACGTCGGCACGTGTTGCATCGGCGTCAATCTCGACACCGCCGCCGTCACCGAGCCGGCGCGGTTCATGCAGTGCCTGCAGGAGAGTCTCGACGAGATCGTCGAACTGGGCCGCGGGTGAAAGGAAAGGCTGGCGCGATGGACGAGCACACGACACGGCCACGGGTCTACCTCATCGAGACGATGAGCGACATGGAGGACGACGTTCTCCGCACGTGGCTGGAGCGGCAGGCGAACGACTCCGGTCAGCCGCCTCCGACGGTCCGCGTCACCGACCAGGCCCTCGCCGATCTCGTGCGCCGGAAGGATGATCCGCTGCTCACCCCGCTCCGGGTGGTGTGGCTGCCGAAGGAGACCCATCCGGACGGCGCGCAACGATTCCGGGAGACGCTGTCGCTGCGGGATCCGCTGCACCCCGGCCAGAACATGCAGCGCCGGGTGATGCGCGACGACCCGGCCCGGTGCCAGGTCCTGGAAGGCGACCCGGCCCCGCTCAGCGACCTCGAACGCCGGCTCGCGGAGAACGGCGGCGGGTCGCTTCCGGACTTCATTCGCCGCCAGGCCGCGCTGACCCTCGAGCGGGCCGAGCGCACCCTGCTGGGCACGCAGTACAAGGTGTCGAGGTTCGTCGTCGACGAGATCACCGACGCCAGCCGATACCACGACGGCACCCGGGAGCTGTCCGCGAAGTTGAACGTCCCCGTCGCCGAGGTGGATCGCCGGGCCCGTGGGGCACTGGACGAGATGGTCGCCGCGCAGAGCAGGCGCGCCATCGCGCTGTGGGACCAGTTGGGCCGCTACTTCTCCCGCGCCTACCGTCTCGACGTCGACACCACCCGGCTCGACGAACTGCGGGAGTTGAACAAGGAGCATTCCCTGGTGTTCCTGCCGAGCCACCGCTCGTACCTCGATCCGCTGGTGCTGCGGCCGGCGCTGCTGGCGAACGACCTTCCGCTCAATCACGTGATGGGCGGTCTGAACATCAACTTCTGGCCGATCGGACCGATCGGCAAGCGCAGCGGCACCGTGTTCATCCGCCGGAAGATCGAGGGCGACGAGATCTACAAGTGGACGCTCCGCGAGTACATGCGCTATCTCCTCACGAAACGGTTCAACCTCGAGTGGTACATCGAGGGCGGGCGCAGCCGCACCGGGAAGTTGCGGCCGCCGCGGTTCGGTCTGCTCAACTACCTCGCGAAGGCCTTCCAGGACAGTGGCATGTCCGACGTGTACCTCGTCCCGGTGTCACTGACCTACGACCAGCTGTACGAGGTCGGAGCGATGGCGGCGGAGGCGCACGGCCAGGCGAAGAGCAAGGAGAGTCTGCGGTGGCTCTTCGGATACGTTCGGGCACAGGGTCAACGGCACGGTGTCGCGCACGTCAACGTCGGCAGGCCGATGTCACTGGCGGACTACCTCGGCCAGGAGGACGACCTGCGGCTGGCGGTGCAGAAGACGGCGTTCGAGGTGTGTCACCGCATCAACGAGGTCACGCCCGTCACGGCGTCGTCGCTCGTCATGCTCGCGTTCCTCGGCATCGAGGACCGGGCGCTCACCGTCGCCGAGGTCGGTGCCATTCTCGGACCACTGGTGGACTACATCACGGCGCGCGCGTTGCCGACCGCGGGCGATGTGGACCTGACCGATCCGCAGGTGATCCGCAAGGCCGTGCGGACCCATCTCGATTCCGGGGTGCTGCGGAGTTTCGATCAGGGCAGCGAACGGGTGTTCTACCTCGGACGGGATCAGCATCTCGTGGCAGCGTTCTACCGCAACAACACCATTCATTTCCTAGTGATGCGGGCGATCGCGGAAATGGTGCTGCGGGCGGCGGTCGACCAGAAGTTCACCGACCCGCTGAACGACGGATGGGATCTGGCGCTGCGCATTCGCGATCTCCTCAAGTTCGAATTCTTCTTCAGCGAGAAAGACAGCTTCCGGAAGGAACTGCGGGCCGAACTGGATCTGATCGACCCGGCGTGGGAGTCGAACCTGGGCGATCCGCAGCATGCAGCGAACCTGTTGTCCGGGATGCGGATTCATCTGGCGCACCGGGTTCTGCAACCGTTCCTGGAGGCGTACGCCGTGGTCGCGGGCCAGTTACTCCGGACTCCGGTGGACCGGAAGTTCGACGAGAAGGCCTTCATGACGTCGTGCCTCGCGCTCGCCGAGCAGCGGCGTCTCCGGCAGCAGATCGGGAGCAGCGAGTCGATTTCGGCCGAACTGTTCACGACCGCGCTCAAGCTGGCGCGAAACCGTGGCCTGGTCGAACCGAATGCCGAGAACATGGCGGCCCGGCGGGTCGAGTTCGACGCCGAACTCCAGACCCTGATCGATCAGGTGCTGCGCATCCGAGCGATCGCGCACGAGAATCTCGGTCAGATGGGTGGTAGGTGAGTAGATGAGCGATCTCCGCAGTCTCCACGACGACATCGCGGCCGCCGTTCCCGGCCCGGGCACCCTCGCCGCGTTCGACCTGGATGGCACCTTGATCAGCGGGTACTCCGCGAGCGTCGTCTATCGGGATCGCCTGCGTCGCTTCGACATCAGCGTGGCCGAGCTTCTGCGCACCACTGGCGCCGCGGTGGAGACCCGCTTCCGGGGTGCCGATATCGGCAACCTGATGCGCATCGGAGTGCAGAGCCTGGCCGGGCGCATGGAGGACGAGATGCAGGAGTGGGGGCAGCGGCTGTTCCGCCAGGAGATCGCGAGGATGATCTTCTCGGAGGTCCGCGGACTGCTCGCCGCGCACCGGCACGCCGGTCACCGGGTGGTGATGGCCACCTCCGCCACCCCCTATCAGGCACTGTCGGTGGCCGCGGACCTCGACATCGACGCCGAGGACGTGCTGTGCACCCGGCCCGCGGTTCTGGACGGAATGCTCACCGGGAAGCTCGAATCGCCGCCGCTGTGGGGTCCGGCCAAGGCCGAGGCGCTGCGCGAGTACGCCGACAAGCACGGAGCGGATCTGGGTGACAGCTTCGCGTACTCCAACGGCGCAGAAGATGTTCCGATGCTGAAGTCGGTGGGGCATCCCGTGGCGCTGAACCCCGACCGCAAACTGGCGGCGACCGCGCGGCAGAACGGGTGGCCGTCGGTGAATCTGCGACCTCCGGAGAGCGGCGCCGACCCGATGTCCATCGCCCGCACCACCACCGCGATCGGCGCTCTGATGGGGGCGGCCGCGTTCGGTGTCTCCGCCGGCCTGCTCACCCAGAACCGGCAGACGGGCGCCAACCTGGTCGGCAGCTTCGGCCCGGATCTCGCGCTCGCGATCTGTGGGATCAACGTGCGTATCAAGGGCAAGGAGAACGCCTGGTCGGCCAGGCCCGCGGTCTTCATGTTCAATCACCAGAGTTCGCTCGACATGCTGGTGATCGGCAGCGTCATCCGGCGCGACGTCACCGGCGTCGCGAAGAAGGAGGCCGCGCGCGATCCCCGGTTCATTCCCGTGGGGGCGCTGCTCGACGTCGCGTACATCGACAGGGCGGACAGCACGAAGGCGAGGGCTGCCCTCCGCCCGGCCGTGGAGAAACTGCAGTCCGGCATCTCCATCGCGATCGCCCCCGAGGGCACCCGATCGCCGACTCCGCGTCTCGGCAAGTTCAAGAAGGGCGGATTCCATCTGGCGATGCAGGCGGGAGTGCCGATCGTACCGATCGTCATCCACAACGCGGGCGAACGGATGTGGCGGAACTCGCTCGTCGCGCACCCCGGCACCGTCGATGTCGACGTCCTCGCACCTGTGCCGACCGAGGGCTGGAACCTCGCGGATCTCGACCGGCACGTCGACGAAGTGCGCACCCTGTTCGAGGACTGCCTGCACGCCGGGCATCGCTGAAAGCTCTTCGAACAACGTTCCCGAAGGATGTAGAGAACCTCGATCGAAGCTCACCAACGCAGTGGCCCGGTTCAGCGCTCGCGACGGGGTGTCGCAACCGAGTAGTCGACTACGCGCGACGGGTCGCCGGCCGTACGGGACAGTCGGGGTGAACCGGTGATGCGTCGAAGGGAGCAGGACGATGAGCGAGCGTGACGGCGTCAAGCCTCCCGATCGAACGGACGTGCGGCGCCACGAGTTTCGGCTCAGTATGCTCGTGGCCTCGATGGCCGTTGTCGGCACCCTGATCGGCTCCGTGTGCGGAGGGGTGTTCACCTTGCTGAACACCTCGAATCAGGTGGAGGCGACGGTGAACCAATCCTCGAACGAGTTTCTGCGGACGCAGCGGCAGCAGATCTACTCGGAGCTCCTGACCGCGGCCAACGAGGTGAGCATCACGTCGGGTTCCGTCTCGGTGGCATTCGACCACTTCGACGGACCCTACCTCCTGACCGTGCTCGCCGAAGTCCTCCGCCCGCTGCCGCAACAGAACGTCGTCCTCGGCTCGAAGTTCACGGCGGTGGAGCTGATCGGATCCGAACCGGTGGTGGAATCGGCACGGCGCATGGTGGTCGAATACCTGGCAGGATCCGAGACGGTCGGCTGGCTGAGCACCGACTTCGCGACGGATGACGCCGTGTCTGCGGACGCCCTGTCCACCCGCCAACAACAGTTCGCCGACCACTTCCAGGCCGGGATGAGCGCCCAGGAAGATTTCCTCGCCGCGGTGCGAGGCGAACTCGGCATCCCCGAGCACGGGGACCTACCGTAACCACCGGACCGGAGCAGCACGACGGGGCCGCGTCGAATCGGCTCGCCAGGACCGCGGCGGATGGGCACGATGGGGAGATGCCCGCGACCGGTCCCACATCCACACAGCAGGCCTCGGAGGCACCCGCCGAGCCTTCGCTGCTCCCCCGCATCTGGGCGCTCCTGCATCCCTACCGCGGGTGGCTGGTGCTCGTCGCGGCCGCCATCGTCGTGTCCTCACTGCTGGGCATCGTGAATCCCTTCCTCACGAAGGCGGTGTTCGACCGCGCACTGTTTCCCACCGACGGCAGCGGTGTCCATCTGACACTGCTGCTGTGGCTGGTCGTGGCCATGATCGCGGTGACGCTCACGGGTTCGCTGATCGGCGTCGGCCAGAGCTACCTCACCACCAAGGTCGGCAACCTGTCGATGGCGGATCTGCGGGAGCGTCTGTTCGCCCACCTCGAAAAGATGGAACTGGCGTTCTTCACGTCGACCAAGACCGGCTCGATCCAATCGCGTCTGGCCAACGACGTCGGTGGGGTGCGGTCGGTCCTCACGTCCACGGCGTCGAGCATCCTGTCGAACGTCGTGACCGTGACCGCGTCCCTCATCGCGATGCTGCTGCTGTCGTGGCAGCTGACGCTTCTTGCGGTCGCACTGCTCCCCGGCTTCGTCTACCTGCAGCGACGGGTCGGCGCCCGGCGACGTGTTCTGGCGCGCAAGACGCAGGAGTCGTTGTCGGACATGACCGCGATCACCGAGGAGTCGCTGAGCGTCTCGGGTGTTCTGCTGACGAAGGTGTTCAACCAGGCCGACACCGAACTCGACCGGTATCGGATCGAGAACGCGCGGCAGACCGAACTGCAGGTGCGGCAGGCCATGACGGGTCAGGGCTTCTTCGCCGTCGTCAGCTCGTTCATGGCGATCACTCCCGCACTCGTCTACCTGCTGGCGGGGTATCTCGTCAGCGGCGGTTCCGCGGCGCTCTCGGCGGGCACACTCGTCGCGTTCTCGACCCTGCAGGCCAGGTTGCTGCAACCGTTGGTCTCGCTGATGCGGGTCACCCTCGACGTCCAGACGTCGATGGCGTTGTTCCGCCGCATCTTCGAGTACCTCGACCTGCAACCCGAGATCGTGAACCGCCCGGACGCCGTCGAGTTGCCCGCGGACTCCCCCGGACGGGTGGAGTTGGACGCCGTGTACTTCGCGTATCCCGCGCCCGTCCGGCTTGCCACCGCCGACCCCGACCCGGTGGCACTGCGCAGCCTGGGGCGCGGCGGTGGGGGCGGCGGCATGCGCGGCGTCACGACCGTCGCTCCTCGCTTCCCGGCCGCGGTGGCGCCCGACACCGAACCGGCGGAACGTCGCAGCCGGCGCTGGGCGGTGGCGGGCACGTCCCTGGAGATCGAGCCGGGTCAGCTCGCCGCCTTCGTCGGGCCGTCCGGCGCAGGCAAGACCACGCTCTGTTATCTCGTCCCGCGCCTGTACGAGGTGGACAGTGGCGCCGTCCGCGTCGACGGCTACGACGTGCGCGACCTGACCATGAGCTCGCTCGCCGAGGCGGTCGGAATGGTTACCCAGGACCCGTATCTGTTCCACGCCTCGATCGCCGACAACCTTCGATACGCCAAACCGGACGCGACCGATGCCGAACTGCAGGCCGCCGCGGCGGCCGCCAACATTCACGACCGCATCCTCGGATTCGACGACGGATACGACACCCTGGTGGGCGAACGTGGATTCCGCCTGTCCGGTGGCGAGAAGCAGCGATTGGCCATCGCGCGGGTGCTGCTGAAGAACCCCCGCGTCTTGATCCTCGACGAGGCGACGTCCGCACTCGACACGGTTTCCGAGAGACTCGTCCAGCGGGCACTCGGTGAGGTGATGCGCGGACGCACCACCCTCGCGATCGCCCACCGGCTGTCCACCATTCAGCACGCCGACGTGATCTTCGTGATCGACGAGGGAACGCTGATCGAACGCGGAACGCACACCGAACTCCTTGCACGGCAAGGGTTGTACGCGCGGCTCCACGCCGAGCAGTTCGGCGGCGGGCAGGTCGAGTGCCGGTGCACCGACGGCGTCCGATTCACCGACGGGACGGTGCTGGCCCCGAGCGCCCCCGGTCGGGGCGGAGAGTTCTAGCTCCTACAGGAACTTGCTGAACTGGTCGTTGGCCCTCTGCATCACGAAGTCGTACGGCGGCGAGAACTTGCGGGCCCACCAGTAGCCGAACCGGATGTCCGGCGACGTGTACACCAGGTACCGGTCCTTCTTGATGCCGGCGATGATGCAGGACGCGACCTTCTCGGGCGTGACGGCCCGCTTCTCGAAGCGGTGGATGGCCTTCTGGATGCGCGGGTCGTCGCGATCGACCCCGGCGATCTCGACCGTGCCCACCAGCGGCGTCTTGACCGCGCCGGGAACCACGAGGCTCACGCCGATGCCGTGCCGTTTGAGATCGAACCGCAGAACCTCGGACACGCCGCGAAGCCCGAATTTGCTTGCGCTGTAGGCCGCATGCCACGGCAACGCCAGCAGACCGGCGGCGGAAGAGACGTTGACCAGGTGACCGCCGCGTCCCGCCCGCACCATCGGGGGCAGGAAACTCTCGATGATGTGGATCGGGCCCATCAGATTGACGTCCACCATGGACTTCCAATGGCGGTGTTCGAGATTCTCGACCGTCCCCCACGCGGAGATGCCGGCGACGTTCATGACGACGTCGAGGCTGCCGAACTGATCGTGGACATCGGCGGCGAATGCGGCGACGGCGTCGTAGTCGGACACGTCGAGGGCACGCGAGAAACTGACGGTGCCCCCGCGGCTGCCGACTTGTTCGACCGTCTGTGCCAGGCCGACCTCGTTGATGTCGGTGAGGAAGAGTTCGGCGCCTTCCGCCGCGGCCGCCAGGGCGGTCGCCTGCCCGATCCCGCTACCTGCACCCGTGATCAGGCACTTCTTGCCGTCCAGCGTCTTGATCGCCATAGCCGTGCGCGCCCCCGTCGTCACCGATCCGTGTCGGCTGGAAGTCTACGCACGCAATCTGATTGCGCGCACGCAACTGCAGGGGTGCCTTTCCCGAGGAAAAACGCGAACCGGCCCTCCCCGGGCCGGTCCGTGACGGTTCACAACCGCTGGGTCATTTCTTCCTGATAGGTACGAATCGTCCTCTCGATTCCGTTGGCGTCGTCGTCGTTTCCTCGGTGCCGGGCGTCGTCGGCGCGCTCGCGCAGAACTCGAATCGCCTTCCGAAGCTCGGCGTCACTCATTCTGTGTTCCATATCACAATCATCCCCGACGGCTTCAGATTTGGCCAGACTCGGGGGGCGCCCCGGAGCGGCAAAACCCCGACTGAGCTGGACACTCGTCCAACCAGGCGGAGCGGACTCGGGAAGGGCGCGCGGCGGCCGTGACGCGGATCGGGGGCGCGCGGCCTGGCGCCCGTGCGGATGCCACTACTTCACAGTAGTGTTCACGAGGCCCCGCGGGCCGCGAGCGACCTCGCCACGTTGCGATGCGCAACGCAACACAATGGCGCTGAACTGGGACTATAGGCGCCACGGCCTCACGGCGCACACCCCCGCGACGTTGCCAGCTAACTCTCAGTGATTGAAAGAGCAACCACGCAATCGGCTCGGCAACCGCAACCGGCCCGGCGCGCTCCCTTCAGCCCACGTCCGCGCCTCTCTTGAACTTTCAACGGTAGAACGTGCGTGACAAGCACAGAGGGCGCCCGAAATGTCGGCGATCAGCGAGCGACGAACAGGCGATCGTTGAAACATATATGAGATAAGCACGGAGTCGGCGGACGACGTTTTGCCTCTATGTCTGTGAGTTATCAATCGGTTATCATCATGGTACGGTGTCGTTCACACGACTGACGCCCGCACGAGAGAGGACCCGGCGGCTCACAATGGCAGATTTTGCTGCGCGGTTGAACAAGCTCTTCGACACGGTCCACCCTCCGGGACGTAAACCGCATACCAACGCCGAGGTCGCGGCGGCACTCATCGCAGACGGACATCAGATCTCGAAGCCCTACATCTCCCAGCTCCGGTCGGGACAACGCACCAACCCCTCCGACGAGACGGTCGCGGCATTTGCCCGCTTCTTCAAGGTGAAGCCCGACTACTTCTTCAACGACATCTACGCCGCGAAGATCGACCACGATCTCGAGCTTCTCTCGCAACTCCAGGGATACGGACTACGCAAGCTCTCCAGCCGCGCGTTCGACCTCTCCGAAGAGTCGCAGAATCTGCTCACCACGATGGCCGAGAAACTCCGCGCCAGCGAGGGGTTGCCGGAGGTCCCACCGGACGCGTCCCGCTGACCACCGGAGTCGTTGGGCGGCAACGAGTTCGCCGCAGGTCGCACCCGACGTCCGGGTAGAAGTCACCGGGCGCACCCGACGACACCGCCGGAATGCCCTGCCCGGTGTGCTCACGTGGCGCATGATGGAGCAATGGTTGACAGACCGCAGCTCGGTCCCACGATCTTCGTCCTCTTCGGTGCCACCGGGGACCTGTCCAAACGCATGGTCCTCCCCGCGTTCTTCCAGCTCGCTCGATCAGGGCTCCTGAACTCCGAGTGGATGCTGATCGGCACCGGCCGGGGCAACGTATCCGACGATCAGTTCCGCGACCACGTGCGCGACGTCGTGAACCAGTTCGGAGTGCCGCACGATGACACCGACTGGGAGACGTTCGCCCGGCGGCTGAGATTCGCCGGCGGCGGTTTCACCCCGGACAACCCGGGAACGCTCCCCGCGGCCGTTCGGCAGGCGCGGGAAGATCTCGACGCGGCAGACGCACAGTTGGTGCACTACCTGGCCCTGCCACCCAGCACGTTCGCCGAGACCACCCGCGCGCTCGGCGCTCACGACCTGGCCCGTGGGGCACGTGTCGTGTACGAGAAGCCGTTCGGGACGTCCCAGGAGGCGTTCACCGAACTCGACGAAGCCGTGCACCATGTCCTCGACGAGAAGCAGATCTATCGAATCGATCATTTCCTCGGCAAGGAGAGCACCCAGAATCTGCACATCCTGCGCTTCGCCAACGGGCTGATCGAGGGCGTCTGGAACCGGGAACACGTCGAGCAGGTGCAGATCGACGTGCCCGAGACGCTCGACATCGACGACCGCGCCCGGTTCTACGACGCCACCGGAGCTGTCCTGGACATGCTGGTGACACACCTGTTCCAGGTCGCCGCCGAGATCGCGATGGAGCCCCCGGAAACGTTGGGCGCCGACGATCTCCAATCCGCCCGCGAATCCGTGATCGGGGCGTTCCGTCCCCTCGACACGGCCGACGTGGTGCTCGGCCAGTACGAGGGGTACCGCGACGTCGACGGTGTCGCGGACGATTCGACGACGGAGACGTTCGTCGCCGCACGGCTGTGGGTCGACACGGACCGCTGGCGTGGGGTGCCGTTCCTCCTCCGGACCGGAAAGATGCTGGGTGTCAGCCGGCAACGGGTCAGCCTCGTCTTCCGAAGTCCCCGTGGCCCGCTCACGGACATTCCGCCGGACGGTGCCGTCCTGACGTTCGATCTGTCCGGGGACGGCGAGATCGACATCTCCATGGTGGTCAAGGAACCCGGACCCGACGACAGCCTGACGGTGGGCCACCTGGGTCTGCCCCTCGACACGGTGCCGCTCGCCCACGCCCTCGCACCGTATTCGCGGCTCATCCTCGACGTCCTGCACGGCGACCGGTCACTGTTCACGCGCCCCGACGGCTTGGCGCACGTCTGGACCGTCGCCGACGCACTGCTGCGTGACCCTCCCCCGGCCAAGCCGTATCCCGCGGGATCCATGGGACCGCCGGAGGCCGAAGACCTCGCCTCGCCCTGCGGGTGGCTCGTCACCGGTTCGCCGGACTGACCGGCGGCTGAAGACTATTCCGCAGCCGATTCGACGGTGTCCGCCTTCGCAGGCACCGGGGCCGAGTTCCGGAAGTCGGCGTACGCGTCCGCCAGATCGAGCACCCATCGGCGCGGCGACATACCCTGGGGCGGCGCGATCCACTCGGTGTCGAGGACGTCCGAGGCGACCGGGTCGTCGATCCAGCGGGCGAGAATCCGGGCGCGTTCGGCGGCCGATTCCGGAAGCTCCTGTTCCTCCGTGTCGAGCATGCCCGCGCCCGCCTGTAGGTACAGCGCATCCATGACGTGTGCGACGGCGTCGGAGGCGCGGAGGACGGTCGTGCTCCCCTTGCCGTCGCCCTCGACCACTTCGGGGAACCGTGAAACGAGCACCGAATGCAGTGTGTCCGTGCGGCGCAGGTCCTGCCGGGCGCGGAACCAGGTTTCGACGAGCACCCAGACGGTGCCGACCGAGACGATCACGGCCGCGACGGTGTACGCCGGCGAGGAGCCGACGGCCCACGTCTCGCCCGACACTTCACGCACCAGTCCGACGGCCGCCGCAGCCAGGACGATCGCCGATCCGACCACGATCAGTGAGATTCCGCGGCCGAGCGGTGTCCACGCGACGTGCCGGACCCCGGTCACGACCACCGCGGTCAGCGCGATCACGATGAACACCAGCGCAGGAACGGGATATCCACCGGCAAGCCCGATTCCGAGCACGATGGCCACGGTGTAGACGACCACGGCGACGGCACGCAGCGCAGGACGTGGGAGTATCGGCCACACGGAGATCGCGCCGACCGCGCTCGCGGCGGCGAACAGCGTCCACGCCAGTTCGAGGATGATCTCCGACAGCCCCACAGCCGGGGCCACGGTGTCGAGGCGCCCGGCGACATCCGGTACGGCCAACGTGGACGCGAGGGCCGCGCTGGAGACGGCCACCACCATCGCGACGCGCAGCGGCGTCGGCTGACGCGCGGCGACCCGGCCGATCCGGGCACCCGCGGCAGTCCAGACGACGAGCGCAACCAGCCAGCCCATCAGCCGATCGCCTCGTCGTAGCGGAGCACGGACACGGGAGTTCCGCGGCCCTGCATCGTGTTCAACCGGATGAGCAGCATCGACGCGAACGTTTCGGCTTCCCACTCGGCCACCTCGTCGGACGGCTGCTCGTCTCCCCGCCGTCGCGACCGCTGGCTGAGCATGTAGGCGATCAGATCGTCACCGGCTTCGAGCGTCGCGGCGACGATCTCGGCTCCTTCGTGTCGAAACACGATGTGACCCAGCTCATGCGCAAGCGTGCGGTCGAGGTCGGGCAGTCCCGGCGCCAGCACGATCACGTCCCGGTCCGGGTACGCGCGCCTCTGGCCGCACACACCGGGCGCCATCGGCTTCGTGAAATCGAGTTCGATGGGACGCTGCCGTTCGCGGGCCACCGCGTCCACCACGTGCCGGAGTGACACGGCTTCGGCCCGGGCCGCCGCGTCACACACCGCATCCACGGCTGCCGCGACCCGACGATGAGATCTGTTCGCCCCCACGACTACATCCCTCCACTCGAAGCGGGCGGGAAGAATTCCGCCCGCGCGGCCGCGATGCGCGCCTGTTGTGCGCGAGCACCCTTGAAGGTCAGCGCACCCGCCCCGCCGGCGCAGCACAACAACACGCCGACCCCACCGAGAACGGTGATCGCAGGCAACGGCTCACTGTGGACCACAGGAACCATTCCCGGCGGCGCGGCGGCCGGATCGTCCTGGGCCGGTGCCCCCGCAGCGGGCGACGGTCCGTCGCCGCTCGGGGTCTCCCCGGCAGGCCGATCCTGAGGTGCGGAATCCGCGGGACCACTCACCCCCGGGGCTGCCGCGGCGGCTCCGGAACCGGAACCTCCGGCCGGCGCTCCCCCGGACGCCGGGGGTGCGGCAGGACCCTCGGAGCCCGGGGCGGCTTCAGCAGCATCGGACCCCGAGTCGTTTCCGGAGTCGTCGTCCCCCGACGTGTCCGGGCGCGCGATGTTCGGTTCGCCCACCGGCGGCAACGTGATCGGACGGGGCGGAGCGACCACGACCCGTGATGTCGAAGGTGTCGGCGTCTCCGTCGGTTCGGCGGTCTCGGACGGTTGCGTGGTCTCGGACGGTTCCGTGGTCTCGCTGGGCTTCCCGGTCTCGCTCGGTTCCCGTGTCTCGCTGGGCTCTCCGCCGCAGCCGCGACGACTCTCGCACGGCGGATGAGGATGCCGAGGCGTTCCTCCGCCGGGAGACTCCGAGGAACCGTCGTCGCAACGACTACTGGCGCAGTCGTGGTACTGGGGGTCGGCGGAGGCGTCGGACGGGAACACCGAGACGGTGACCCAGCCGAGCCCGGACAAGAAGGCCAGCGCCAGTCCGACCATGGTCAGCCTTCGAACAACACGACGCGCGCTCACTGTGCACCCCCCTCGTATTCACGACACGACACCACGTCGACGGCGACGTCGCCGCTGTCATGGTATCGAGCGAATCGAGCGGAGGTGCTGGTGGTGCCGGTGTCGGGGAACCGGCACCACCAGCGGTGCCCGAGCCAGGTGGGACTCGAGCAGCTTCCGAGAACCCCTACGGGTTCGGCGTTGTGGCCTGGAGGTGCTGATCGGTCAGCGGAAGGTCGGCGTCTCCGACGCGGCCCTCGCGACGTCGGTTGGTCGGCCGGAGTTCACAGGACGTTCACCAGCAACATCGTCGCGGTGATGGTCGCGACCACCGTCGCCGGCTCCAGAAACTTCGAGATCTTGTCCATTGCCTGCATGTATTTCCACCCCGTGCGATCGACCCCTTGATGACCTACGGACAGTACACAGCATGCAGTTACCTTTTGGCAAATCCAAGAGTCGATCATTCGCGCGGCGCCCCGCTCTTGCACCCCTGACGGCGGCGCTCACCTGGGCCGGAATGCAGAAGAGGCACCCTCTCCGGATGGAGTGAGTGCCTCTTCTGTGGTGGAGCTGAGGGGAATCGAACCCCTGACCTCTTCGATGCGAACGAAGCGCGCTACCAACTGCGCCACAGCCCCGTGCGGATCCTGCGATCCGCTCGGCAAACTCTAGCAGGCCACCCGCGGCGGGAGCGAATCGCCTACACCGACGTGGCTTTCGGCCCGATTCGCCCGGCTACTCACCGGCAGCCCGGCGCATCGTGGCCTGCTGCATCGGCGCGTCGTCGAAGTGTTCGAGATGGTCGAATTCGGGGTCCTCGTCGTCTACTTCGAGGACGACGGCGCCCGGACGCCGCAATCGGGCCGGGATGAGACGGAGTTCCTCGTCGCTGCGGGACTCGACACCCAACCGCGACCGGTTGAGACGCGCGGTCCGCCGGCGACGGATCTCCTGCTCGATCTGAACCTGCCGGCGCAGATACGCCAAATAGCCGAACAGGCCCACCACACCGGCCGCGAACGCCCACCACATCAGTGGGGAGATGATCAGCCCGAGGGCCGCCGACATGATCGTGGCGAACACCAGGCCGAGAACCGACCGCTGACGAAATGCATACCGGGCCTCGCGCGCGATCGCGTCGGCCTCCGGATCGAAGCCGCCACGCCCCCGGCGCACCGGTACGTACTCACCGACCGGTGCCCGCTCACCGTCGAACTCGTCTTCCTCTGCGTGAGTGTCCACAAGGTCCTCCGCGTCGTAGCCGTAGTGGTCCGGTTCCGGTTGCCAGTACGGGTCGCTGCGGTGTCCAGCCGCGGGTCCACGCTGCACGGGACGTTCGTCACCGCGGTGCAGCACGCGCGTCGCGAGTGCTGCGTCACTGGTTTGTCGAATCCGGGGGCGGTTGTTCACCAGCATCGGGACCAGGACGAAGAGCCACACGACGACGAGCCCGATCCAGAGAAACGAGTTCGGCATACGGCGACCTCCTCCCAATCGTCTACCAGCATGGATACCGCTGTTGACCCACCCAGGCTAACCGCATGAACACGCACATCTTCGCAGACGCGCCGATCTCACCATACTCAGGTGTCACATGCGTAACGCGAAAATGTGGTGCTCGACATGCCCCGAAAGGGCAGAGGGAACGATCCGGCAAAGACTCGCCGAAAGCGGAGCCCCGGTCAGGAAGCTTTGATACCGTGAGATAACTGCCGCATAGCTGGACGTTTGTCCATGTCCGCTTCGGCGGTCAGCCCCAAGTGGCTTTGCCACTCCGCACGAGCGAATCCGCCACCGTGCCGGGCACGTCCTCGACGGTCATGCCGACCAGAATGTGGTCGCGCCACTGCCCGTCGACGTCCAGGTAGCGCTTGAGGAGACCCTCCTCGCGGAAGCCGACGTTGCGCAGCACCGCCTGGCTCGCCAGGTTCTCCGGACGCACGGTGGCCTCCACGCGGTGCAACCCCACGGGTCCGAAGGCATGATCGAGCCCCAGCGCGAGCGCGCCGGTGGCCACCCCGAGCCCGTTGACGTCGCTGGCCACCCAGTACCCGATCCAGGCGGAGCGCAGTGCCCCCCGCACCACGTTGCCGATCGTGATCTGGCCGCAGAAATTGCCGTCGAGTTCGATGGCCATCGGCAGCATGCGGCCCTTCCTGGCCTCCGAACGCAAACTGCTGCACAGTCCGGGCCATCCCGAAATATGGTGGCGCGCTTCCCAGGGCGCCTCCCCGGTCGGTTCCCACGGTTCGAGGTGCGCGCGGTCGCGGGTGCGCAGACGGCTCCACGCCGACGCGTCACGCAGCCTGATGGCGCGCACGGTGACGACGCCACCCTTCACGCGCAGGGGCCCGAGATGCGGCGGCCAACCCGGATGCTGTGTCATCCCGTCTCACACTGTCGCGGTGCCATCAGCCCCGCTGCGCCAGGAAGGCCACGTCCACCTGGTCACCGGTCCGGACCTCGGTGATCTCGGGGTCGATGAGGACCAGGCAGTTGGCCTCGGCCAACGTCGCAAGCAGGTGCGAGGACGCGCCCGGCGCCCCACCGAGAGCTTGGACGAGGTACTCCCCCGTGGCCTCGTCGCGCATGAGTTGACCGCGGAGAAAACCCTTGCGGTGCTCGATGGACGTGATCGGTGCGACGGTGCGGGCGGTGACGACGCGTCGCATCGGCTGCCTGCGCCCCAGCGCGATGCGGATCAGTGGGCGCACCATCACCTCGAACACCACGAGGGCGCTCACAGGGTTGGACGGGAGCAGGAACGTCGGGACCTCGTCCCGGCCCAGCTGACCGAAACCCTGGACCGATCCCGGATGCATCGCGACCCGGTCCACCTCGAGGTTGCCGAGGTCGGCGAGTGCGTCCCGCACGTCCTCGGAGGCGCCGCCACCGACGGCACCCGCGATGACGACGATCTCGGAACGGATCAGCTGACCCTCCACCACCTCGCGCAGGCGACGGGCGTCGGCGTTCGCGATACCGACCCGGTTGACGTCGGCGCCTGCGTCGCGGGCGGCGGCGGCCAGCGCGTAGGAGTTGACGTCGTAGACCTGGCCGGGACCGGGGGTCCGGTCGACGTCGACGAGTTCGCCGCCGACCGAGATGACGGACAGCCGGGGACGGGGGTGCACGAGCACCTTGTCGCGCCCCACCGCCGCCAGCAACCCCACCTGCGCGGCTCCGATGATGGTGCCTGCCCGGACCGCGACGTCGCCGGGCTGCACGTCGTCGCCGGCCCGGCGCACGTAGTCGCCGGAGCGGACCGGTTTGTAGATCTTGACGCGGGCCCGGCCGCCGTCCGTGCGGTCGAGCGGAAGGACGGCGTCGGCGAGCGTCGGGAGCGGTGCACCCGTGTCGACCTTGACGGCCTGACGCGGCTGCAGCCGGATCGGCTGCCGCGAACCGGCCGTGACCTCACCGACCACGGGTAGCGACAGTTCGACGGGCGCACCGTCGTCGTCCCGGATGTCGGTTCCGGCGGCCTGGACGTCGACGCTACGGACGGCATAGCCGTCGATCGCGGCCTGGTCGAAACCGGGAAGCGGACGCTCGGTGACCACCTCTTCGGCACACAGCAGCCCCTGGGCTTCGGAGATCGCCACACGTACCGGCCGCGGCGCCACTGCGGCCGCGGTCACGATCGTCTGTTGCTCCTCGACCGACCGCAAGTTCTTGCCTCCCGAGCTTCTAGGAATCCGTCCGCTTCAATCGGTCGATCAGCCATTCGCGCAACGATGGGCCGTACTCGTCCATGTCCAACGCAAAGTCAACCGCAGCACGGAGGTAGCCGCCGGGATTTCCGAGATCGTGTCTCGTGCCTCGGTGCACGACGACGTGAACGGGATGGCCTTCCTTGATGAGGAGGGCGATGGCGTCGGTGAGCTGGAGCTCCCCGCCGGCGCCGGGTTCGATCCGCCGCAGCGCATCGAAGATCGCGCGGTCGAGGAGGTAGCGACCTGCGGCGGCGAACGTGGACGGCGCATCCTCGATGGCCGGTTTCTCGACCATGCCGATGACCTTGAGGACGTCGGGGTTGGTGGCGTCGGGAACGGTCTCGACCTCGAAGACGCCGTACGAGCTCACCTGATCCTTGGGGACGTCGATAGCGCAGAGGACGGTGCCCCCGCGCTTGCGGCGAACCCGCGACATCGTCTCGAGCACTCCGCGCGGCATCACCAGGTCGTCCGGGAGGAGCACGGCGATGGCGTCCTCGTCGTCGTCGAGGACCGACTCCGCGCAGCCGACCGCGTGGCCCAGGCCGAGAGGCTCGTCCTGGACGACGGACTCCACCTCGAGCAGGCCGGGAGCCTTCCGCACCTTCTCGAGCAGGTGATATTTGCCGCTGGCCTCGAGCTTGCTCTCGAGAACGAGATCCTCGACGAAGTGGGCGACCACTCCGTCCTTGCCCGGCGACGTCACGATCACGAGCCGGCCGGCACCGGAATCGGCGGCCTCTCCGGCCACGAGTTCGATACCCGGGGTATCCACGACCGGGAGCAGCTCTTTCGGCACGGTCTTGGTCGCGGGGAGGAATCGCGTACCCATTCCCGCTGCGGGCACGACAGCCGTGCGAAAGGCGCTGGCGGTGTGCGGTGCGGCGTCTGTCATGCCCACACCATAACTGTGCGGACCTACTCGACAGTCACCAAGATCCTGTCAGTAACCTCCCGGAACCCGTCGGGGGCGCTCGCCGGTCGGCTCTAAGGTTGGGGCATGCACGCACGAACGAAGGACGAGTGGCGGCAACTGGTGCTCTCCGGGCGGCGCGCTCTGACCCCCGAACTCCGCACCGCCGAGGACCGGGCGCTTGTCGCACTCGTCACACAGGGAATCGCCGGCGGATCCACCGTCTGCGCCTACGTTCCCACCGCGCTCGAGCCGGGATCACTGGACTTTCTCGATGCCCTCCGGCAGGTCGCCGGACGCGTCCTCGTGCCCGTCACCCGCGATCCGGGCCCGCTCCACTGGTCCGAGTTCACGGGCGCGGACGGTCTCGCCGACGCGAGTTACGGCCTGCGCGAGCCGACCGGCCCGGTGTGGGAGCCCGACGAGATCCGTTCGGCCGGGACCATTTTCGTGCCCGCCCTCGCCGTCGACCGGAGGGGCGTGCGACTCGGCCGCGGTGCGGGCTTCTACGACCGGACTCTCGGGCTCGCCGCCGCCGACGCGCGACTGATCACGGTGGTCCGCGACGAGGAACTGGTGTCCGAGCTGCCCGAGGATCCCCATGACGTACGTATGGGTTGGGCACTCACCCCCGGATCGGGCCTCGTCCCGCTCGGCGACCACTGAGAACGTATCCGGCCCGGAATAGTTCTCTGATTAGCGTTGTTGGCACTGTCGACTGTAGAGTGCTAAAACCTGCGGTTTGACTACACAGTGCGGAGGAACCCCGGTGCCCACTTATTCATATGCGTGCACGGCATGCGACAACCGTTTCGACATCGTCCAGTCGTTCAGTGATGACTCCCTGACCGTCTGCCCCGCATGCTCGGGCAAGCTTCGCAAACTGTTCAACTCCGTCGGCATCGTCTTCAAGGGCAGTGGTTTCTACCGCACCGACAGCCGCGGCACGTCCGGCGCGGCCAGCGAGCCGGCCAAGACCGACTCTGCTCCCGCCGCGAAGTCGGAAAGTTCGTCGACGGCCTCGTCCAGCTCGTCGAGCACCGCGACCGCCGCACCGGCCAAGGCTGCTGCCAGCTAGTTCTCGCGTTTCCGCGAGTTATCCACAACTTCTCGTCCATCCACAGGCGGGCCCTTTCGGCATACCCACGGGCCCGCCGGTCTCCTAGCGTCGAACCATGTCGTTCGACCCTGTCCCGACCGGTCGCCGCCGGTCGAACCGAGCACACCGAAGCCTGAGCCCGTCGTGGGCCGACCGGCTGTCGGATCTCGCCCACCCCGGTTGGGCCCGCACCCTCGTCGCCAGACGCGTCCTGGCCGCCGCGCTGGTCTGCCTCGCATTGGCCCTCCTCGCCCGTGGGGACCCCGATTCCGCCCGCTCCGCGGTCGTGGTGGCCGCCCGGGATCTACAACCGGGCATCGTTCTCACGGACGCCGACGTGGAACTGGTGGAACTCGAGGCCGGGACCCTGCCCGACGGTGCCGTCACCGCACTGGCGGACGTCGACGGGCGCACCCTCGCCGGACCGACCCGCGCCGGAGAAGCCCTCACCGACGTCCGGGTACTGGGACCCCGTCTCGCCGCAGCCGCAGCCGGCATGGACGACGCCCGGATCGTCCCCGTCCGGCTCGCCGACCCCGCTGTCACGGAACTTCTGCGTGAGGGCGATCGCGTCGACGTGCTCACGGTCGATCCCGACACACCAGCGAATCCGGACCGGCGCTCCGGCGCCACCGTGCTGGCGTCCCGCGCCGTCGTGGTGTTGGTGACACCGTCCGAGAACGGACGTGACCAGCGCGAACGCGTGGTGATGCTGGCCCTGCCTGCATCCGAGGCCGTGACGGTGGCCGCGGCATCCCTCACGAGCGCGATCACCGTGACCTTTCAGTGATCCGTCACGGGGAGCCGCGCTGATCTAGGCTTTTCTCCGACTAGTGCTGGATGACTTGCCACCCACTCGAGGAGACGTCGACATGCTCAAGGGATTCAAGGACTTCCTGCTCCGGGGGAATGTCCTCGACCTCGCCGTCGCGGTCGTAGTCGGAGCCGCGTTCACCGCCATCGTCACAGCGTTCACCAACAACGTGATCAATCCGTTGATCGCCGTTGCGGGCGGCGCCAACGATCTGGGCTGGGGTTACCAGATCCTCTCCGACAACCCGGCCACCTTCATCAACATCGGCGCCGTCATCACGGCCGTGATCAACTTCGTGATCATCGCCGCGGTCGTGTACTTCATTCTCATCGTCCCGGCCAACGCCGCGAAGAAGCGGTTCATCACCGAGCCCGCAGACAAGAAGGCCAGCGAGGCCGACCTGCTGATCCAGATCCGCGACATCCTCGAATCGAGCCTCGAAACCAACGGCGCGACAGCGAGTCCCGACGGAGCGCACGCGATGACCGCGGACAAGGCCGCGAACCTCGAGCAGACCCGCGAATAGCTTCCGACGACTCCGGGCCCGTGCAGCAGCTGCGTGCACGGGCCCGGAGTCATGGGTGGAACGAATTATCAGCCGAGGCTGAAGGGCTGTCCCCACAGGGTGACGGTGCCGTCGACCGAGTCGGTCGAAACGGTGACCTTGGCGTAGGAGCGAGCCTGCGCGTAGCCGGCGCAACCGGAGACACCGAACGTCTCGTCCGAGTACGTGATGCCGCCGCTCTTGCCGGTGAACTTGAAGCTGCTCTTGTGAGCCTCGGCGCCGTACTCGTCGGTGTATTCGATATCGAGGATCGGCACGTTAGTGGCCTGGCCCGGAGCGATGGAGATTCCACCGCCGACCTTGGTGCCGGTCTGGCTGACTGCGTTCTCGACGGTACCGGCCTGGATGTCGTCCCAGCCTGCGCTGGCCGAGGCACCACCGCTCGCGCTGCCGCCGAAGTCGAGCTGGCAGGCAACGATGTAGCCGGCGTCGATGGTGCCGCCCTTGGCCGTGCCACCGTCGATGGAGACATCGATCGTGCCCGACGCCCACACGTTGCGATGCAGCGGGGTCGAACCCATCGACGGGCTGATGTTCGCCGAGTTGCCGGTCTGACGGACGGTCACCACGGTGCCGTCGAGCAGCGTCTGGGTGATGTTTCCGTCCTGCAACGGAACGAAGGTGTCGGCGTTGGCCGCACCGGTGGAGAGAAGGCCGATCGCGACGGTGGCCGCGGCGACCACGCCGGCAGCCTTGGCGCCGTGGCGCAGGGTCTTGCTGTTCATTGTTCCCCTCTAGGGTTTCTTACAGTGGGCATGCCCGTGGCCGCCCACAGGACTCGAAAAGGTTGGTTGTTCGGTCGCGGCGATCAGCCGATGCTGAACGGCTGCCCGTAGAGGGTCGACTTGACGTAGTGGTTCCCCGGAATTTCGAGGACGGTGTACGCGCGAGCCTGCGCGTAGCCACCGCAGCCCTGGACCTCGATCTGCTGATCGCGGTACTGGATCGCCGAGACACCCGGCTTCAGGTCCGTCTTCGACTTGATCTTGGCGAACTTGACCTCACCCGGTGCGATCGGCAGGCTCAGCGCACCGCTCGCGCTCGGTCCGTCGAGCGACATGCTGCCGCTGATACCGGCCTCGAGGCCGGTGATGTCGAGCTGGCAACCCACGATGTAACCGGTGGTCAGCGTCGCGCCTTCCTCCGGGATCTCGCCGCCGAGCTCGGCGAAGGCATCGCCCGACACCCACGCAACGCGGCCCGCGCCGTTGGCGGCCAGCGACGGCGAAACCAGTGCGCTCTCCGCGTTGCGGGCGATCTTGGCCGTGACGCTTCCCGCGTTGACGACCTTTTCGCCACCCGGCAGCGGCACGAAGGTGTCGGCATTCGCAGCACCGGTGGACATCAGGCCGAGGACTACGGCCGCGGCGGCACCGAGGCCGGCAACGCGGGCCCCACGGCGCAGGCCTGACTTACGGATCTCGCTCATTCTTTCCCCTCATCAGGTACCACCTACCCGGCGTTCGGTTAGGCAGTCTTTACCTCTTGACGGGATAAAGTTAGCTGAAACAACGTCCAAATGTTATAGCTACGTGTCCGAATTTGCCTCCGCCCCAGCCTCCGTGTCCTAACTGTGACATGCATAACAGCGCATAGAGCGAGGTTGGGGGCGTACGGAAGTGCCGTACGCCCCCAACCTCGAGGTATTACATTGTTCAATTTTTTTTCGGCGACATGCGTCAGCCGAGGCTGAAGGGCTGTCCCCACAGGGTGACGGTGCCGTCGACCGAGTCGGTCGAAACGGTGACCTTCGCGTAGGAGCGAGCCTGCGCGTAGCCGGCGCAACCGGAGACACCGAACGTCTCGTCCGAGTACGTGAAGCCACCGCTCTTGCCGGTGAACTTGAAGCTGCTCTTGTGAGCCTCGGCGCCGTAGTCGTCGGTGTACTCGACGTCGAGGATCGGCACGTTCTTCGCCTCGCCGGGAGCGATGGAGAGTCCGCCGCCAACCGACGTGTCGCCCGTGCTGATCGGGTTACCGACGGTACCGGCCTGGATGTCGTCCCACGACGCACCACCGGCGGAACCACCACTGGCCTCGCCGCCGAAGTCGAGCTGGCAGGCAACGATGTAGCCGGCGTCGATGGTGCCGCCCTTGGCCGTGCCACCGTCGATGGAGACATCGATCGTGCCCGACGCCCACACGTTGCGGTGCAGCGGGGTCGAACCCATCGACGGGCTGATGTTCGCCGAGTTGCCGGTCTGACGGACGGTCACCACGGTGCCGTCGAGCAGCGTCTGGGTGATGTTTCCGTCCTGCAACGGAACGAAGGTATCGGCGTTGGCCGCACCGGTGGAGAGAAGGCCGATCGCGACGGTGGCCGCGGCGACCACGCCGGCAGCCTTGGCGCCGTGGCGCAGGGTCTTGCTGTTCATTGTTCCCCTCTAGGGTGAATGTCGCTTACGCGAGAAGTCGTGAAGTGGGATCTGCTTACGAGCAATCAGCCGATGCTGAACGGCTGCCCGTAGAGGGTCGACTTGACGTAGTGGTTCCCCGGAATTTCGAGGACGGTGTACGCACGAGCCTGCGCGTAGCCACCGCAACCCTGAACCTCGATCTGCTGATCGCGGTACTGGATCGCCGAGACGCCCGGCTTCAGGTCTTCCTTGGTCCGGATCTTCGCGAACTTGACCTCACCCGGTGCGATCGGCAGGCTCAGCGCACCGCTCGCGCTCGGTCCGTCGAGCGACATGCTGCCGCTGATTCCGGCCTCGAGACCGGTGATGTCGAGCTGGCAACCCACGATGTAACCGGTGGTCAGCGTCGCGCCTTCCTCCGGGATCTCGCCGCCGAGCTCAGCGAACGCGTCGCCCGAAACCCACGCCGTGCGGCCCGCGCCGTTGGCGGCCAGCGACGGCGAAACCAGAGCGCTCTCCGCGTTGCGGGCGATCTTGGCCGTGACGCTTCCCGCGTTGACGACCTTTTCGCCACCCGGCAGCGGCACGAAGGTGTCGGCGTTGGCCGCACCCGTGGACATCAGGCCGAGGACTACAGCCGCAGCGGCACCAAGGCCGGCAATGCGGGCTCCACGGCGCAGGCCGGTCTTTCGGTTCTCGCTCATTCGTTCCCCTCATCAGGATTCTGCTGGTTCCCAGTCACGACCTTCGAGACTGAGGAGTGGTCCATGTCGGGCCCAGCGCAGTATCCAGAGCTGTGGTGTCCGCAGAGTGAACTACGGATGATCACAGCTCGATAACCGCGCTGAAGACGAAATCACTGACGAAGCGTCAGAGTTCCGACTGGGCAACGGCACATCGACCCTGCCCTCCATCTCCAGTACTGACTCGCCGAGGACAGTAACCGGCAGGTGGTTGCCTAAGCAATTAATTCCATCGGAAACAGAATCGTGATGTATGCCACACCCGAAAACGTGTCCAATGTGTGGGATTTGCGCGAGAATTCCGACCACTCGCCACCGTCCTGACCAGCAGGTTCACTGGCTGTTCACGTTAAGTTCGGTAACGTTTACATTCGGTTCACAAGCTCGAAGGATGTCTGTTCTGACCGAAATGTGACGCCTGAAAGAACGCTGAAGGCGGCCCCGCGCCGGGGAAATACGGCCCGGGCCATAGCACAAAAACTCACGACGATCGCAGACCACGACAGCAGATCACGATTTGCTTAAGGTGAGGGTTTCAAAGATAACTAGCCGTGATGCGGGGGGCGCTGGCGGCGCAGCCATTCGTCGCCGGCAGCGGCGGCGGGCCCTTCCCCGGGTTCGCGTTCGTCCGCGGTGGTGTCGGGGAAGACGTCCCCGAAGATGCGTTCGAGCCGGGCCCTGTCGATCGGGGCCCGGCTCGGAACTGCCTGCTCGTCGGTCTCGCTGGGCGAGTCCGGCTCGTCGGAACGAGAAATCGTCTCAGCCTTCCAGACCGGACAATTCGGAAATCACGTGCGCCGCGAGCGGCGTCAGCGTGGCCATGCCGTCCCGGACCGCGGCGCGGGAGGACGCGAGGTTTACCACGAGTGTGCTGCCGGACACGCCGGCGAGCCCGCGGGAGAGGCCCGCGTCGAGCGAACCGGCGGCGAGACCCGAAGACCGGAGGGCCTCCGAGATTCCCGGAATCTCACGGTCGAGGACCTCGGCGGTGACGTCGGGTGCGACGTCGCGCGGCGACACGCCGGTGCCGCCGACGGAGACGACGAGGTCGACGCCGCCGATGACGGCGGTGTTGAGTGCGTTACGGATCTCCACCTCGTCGGCCGCCACCGCCACGATGGCGTCGACGATGAAGCCGGCCTCGTTCAGCAGTTCTGTCACTAGAGGCCCGATGGAGTCCTTGCCGTCACCGTGAGCGGTGCGGTCGTCGACGATTACCACCAGCGCGCGGCCGGCCAGCGAGGCTTCGATGTCCATGGTCCCTACCGTAGTGGCCCCGTTCAGAACGGACTCGACCTGCCCGAGAATCCCCGTGTTCATCAGCGGCCACCCTGTTCGGCGGTTCCGAGCGTGACGTCGACGGTCTTGGTATTGGATCCGTTCCCGTCGGTGTAGGTGATGGACACATTGTCTCCCGGTGCGTGTGAACGGATGGCGGCGATGAGTGCGTCGCCACTGGTGATGACACGGTCGTCGACCTTCGTGATGACCGACCCCTTCGGAATTCCCGCCTTCTCCGCCGGGCTGCCCGCCGTGACCTCGACGACGGTGGCACCGTTGGCGGCATCCTGTGACGGGACCTGGATTCCGATGACGGCCTGGGTGGCCTTGCCTGTCTTGACCAGCTCGTCCGCGATGCGCCGGGCCTGGTCGACCGGAATCGCGAAGCCGAGTCCGATGGATCCGCTCTGCTCACCCGCACCGGAACCGCCGATGCTCGCGATGGCGGTGTTGATGCCGATCAGCTGGCCGTCCATGTTGACGAGGGCGCCGCCGGAGTTGCCCGGGTTGATCGCCGCGTCCGTCTGGAGGGCGTCGATGACGGTGTTCTGGTTGCCGGACTCACCGCTGGTGGACACCGGACGATTGAGCGCCGAGATGATGCCCTCGGTGACGGTGCCGGCCAGGCCGAGGGGCGACCCGATCGCGACGACCTGCTGCCCGACCTGCACGTTGCCGGACGTTCCCAGCTCGATCGGAGTGAGGTCGGTCTTGCCGTCCACCTTGATGACCGCGAGATCGGACACCGGGTCGGCGCCGACCAGCTTGGCGTCCGCCGTGCTGCCATCCGAGAAGGCGACCGTCAGCTTGCCGCCCTTGGCGGCCGCGCCTGCCACGTGATTGTTGGTGAGGATCATGCCGTCGGACGAGATGACGATGCCGGATCCTTCTCCACCGGAACCGCCGGCCGTCGCGACCTCGATCTGGACGACGCTCGGGACCACCTTGTTCGCGACCGCCTGCACCGAACCCGCCGGTGCGTTCGCGGCCGGGGTCGCGGTGTTGTTCTTGGGGGCGTCGAGGGAGTTGGTCACCGCGGCGCCGCTGCCGTTCCGTTCGGTTGCCAGGGAGCCCACGACGCCACCGATGCCGCCGCTCACGAGAGCGAGCGCCACAGCGCCCACCACGATGGCGGTGCGGGCGGGACGCTTGGTCGCCGTCGATCCCTCCCCTGCCTGTCCGGGGCCCTGAAGGCCGGGGAACGGGCCCTGAGGCGCCCCCTGCTGCCCGGCCGCGTGCTGGGCACCCGGGTGGCCCGGAGCGCCGTGCTGAGGCTGCCCGAACTGCTGTGTGGGCTGGTGCGGGGCACCGTACGGATTGCCCTGGGGGTACCCGGCGCCGTAGGCCTGCTGACCCATCGGACCGCCCGCGGGGTGCTGCGGAGTGGCCGGAAACTGCTCGGTCGGGTGGTGACCCGGCGTCGCCTGCGGGTGGGCAGGCTGATCGGGGCGCGCGCCCGGGTCGCCACCGGCACTGTCGCGGCTGTTGCCGTCGTGACTGTTTCGATCTTCGGTCATCGCATCACTTCCATCTCCTGCGACCGCCCGCAAAGGGGCGGTCGCACCGTCTCTGTGTACGAGAGTGCCCGGTGGGACTGAGAAGGTCCTGAGACCGGCCTTGGAGTTAGCCGAGACCCTGAGACTATTCCGCTTCGGGTTCGCCGGGAAGGACGATCCGGATGAGCGCACCACCCCGTTCGGAGACGTCGACGGCGATCGTGCCGCCATGCTTGACCACCACCTGCCTGACGATCGCCAGACCCAGCCCGGAGCCGGGCATCGAGCGCGACGCCGTCGACCGGTAGAAGCGGTCGAACACCAGCTCCCGATCCTCCTCCGGAATGCCCGGGCCTGCGTCGTCGACCGTCAGCTCGAGAAGTCCGTCGCCTGCCGCCTTCATCGCCACGCGCACCTGCTCACCGGTGGGACTCCACTTGGCCGCGTTGTCGAGCACGTTGAGCACCGCCCGGGACAGTCCCGCGTGGTCGCCGTAGACGAACCAGGGAACGGTGACGGCGGTGAAGTCGATCTCGTTGCGCCGGCGGCGTGCCCGCTCGAGGCTGCGATCCACCACTTCGCTGAGATCGACTCTCTCGAAGACGGTTTCCGGTGCGTCCTCGCGGGCGAGATCCACGAGATCGCCCACCAGCTGCGAGAGTTCCTCGATCTGCGCCACCACATCGGTGCGCAGTTCGGCCATGTCCTCGTCCGGAATATGCGGCGCGCCAGGACGACTCGACGCGATCAGCAACTCCATGTTGGTGCGCAGCGACGTGAGCGGCGTCCGCAGTTCGTGTCCGGCGTCGGCGACGAGCCTGCTCTGCCGCTCCCGCGATTCCGCGAGCGCCCTCAGCATCGTGTTGAAACTCTCGGTGAGCCGGGCGAGTTCGTCGTTGCCCGTCACCGGCATGGGGGTCAGGTCGTCGGTCCGGGCCACCCGTTCCGTGGCAGCGGTGAGCCGGGCGATCGGACGCAGACCGGTGCGCCCCACCGTCGTTCCGGCGGCGGCCGCGAGGACCACTCCACACCCGCCGACGATGAACAGCACCCAGGCGAGCCGGTCGAGCACGGCGCCCGTCGGCGCCAGGCGCTGCGCGATCACCAGCGTGCTGCCGTCCTGGGTGCGCTCGGCCAGCACCCGCTGATTGTCCGCCGTCCGCAACGACGTGTCGCGCTCGCCGCGGGCCACGGCCAGTTCGGGTTCCCCGATGGGGACACTCGACCCCGGGGGTGTGTACGTGTCGAGGTCCGGGAAGATCAGCGCCACACTGATGTCCGTCGTGTACAGCGTCGCGCCCGCGATGTAGCGCGGATCGAACGTCACGAGATTGCTGTCGATCAGCGCCGACGCGCGGGTGCGCAACTGGTTGTCGACATCCGCGTACAGAGCCCGCGACACCACGGCGTACGCCGCAATCGCCATCACGGCCACCGCAATGGCCACCACGGACGCGGCGAGCAGCGTCACCCGCCACCGCAACGACACCGACCGCGTCAACGGCATCGGAGGCCGCATCTCGGGCGGTAACGGGATCGGGCCTGTGGGGTGCCGGGAAATGTGGTGCGAGTCGTGCTTCGCCCCCGACTTGTCGGCGGTCTTGTGGAACGGAACTGCCATCACGGAGGAGTCTCCCGCAGCACGTAGCCGACTCCGCGGACGGTGTGCAACAGGCGGGTCTCACCGTCCGCCTCCGTCTTGCGACGCAGATACCCGACGTAGACCTCCAGCGCGTTGCCGGACGTCGGGAAGTCGTAACCCCACACCTCCTCGAGGATGCGGCCGCGGGTCAGCACCCGGCGCGGGTTGGCCATCAGCATCTCGAGGAGCGAGAACTCGGTGCGGGTGAGGCTGATGGACCGCTCGCCGCGCGTCACCTCGCGGGTGACGGGGTCGAGCGTGAGGTCCTCGAACGTCATCTTCTCCGAGTCGATGCCCGGCTCCGGCGCGGCGCGGCGCAGCAGTGCGCGCAGCCGGGCCAGCAACTCTTCGAGAGCGAAGGGTTTGGGCAGGTAGTCGTCGGCTCCGGCATCCAAGCCCGACACCCGCTCCGACACGGAGTCGCGCGCCGTGAGGACGAGAATCGGCAGGTCGTCGCCGGTGCTCCGCAGCCGTCGGCACACCTCGAGACCGTCCAGGCGCGGCATCATCACATCGAGCACGAGCGCGTCGGGGCGCGCGTTCGCCACCTTCTCGAGAGCATCGATACCGTCGACGGCCAGTTCCACCGAGTATCCGTTGAAGCTGAGAGACCGCCGTAAGGACTCCCTCACGGCGCGATCGTCGTCGACCACCAAAATGCGCATACCCGACAGTTTGGCCCGATCAACTGAGATATGTCTGAGAAGGGATCATCGAAGTGCCCTGGCGGCGGTCACTCGAGGACCCGCGGACCCGGCAGACCCCAGTTCCGCCACAGCGCCAGCACCCGCAGCGCCGACGCGAACACCGTGCCTACCACCAGCGCGACGTCGGTGCCCGAACCCCACTCGCTCACCACGACCACCAACGCCGACCCGAGCAGCGCCGGCACCGCGTAGAAGTCCCGCTGCAGCAGCAACGGGACCTCGTTCACCAGCACGTCGCGCAAGATCCCGCCGCCGATCGCCGCCGTCCCGCCGATGAGACACGATGCGAGCGGACTCGCCCCGTGGTCGAGCGCGATCACCGCGCCCGTGCTCGCGAACAGGCCCATGCCCAGAGCGTCGAGCACCAGGATCTCCCGGCGGAGTCGCCCGACAGTCGAATGCAGGAAGAACACCAGCAACGACATGCCGAACGACGTGCCGAGGTTCGGCCAGCTACCCAGCGACGTCGGCGGATGGATGCCCAGCAGGACGTCGCGGACGATGCCGCCACCGAGAGCGGTGAAGACACCGACCACGCACACACCGAAGATGTCGAGGCGCTTCGTCACCCCCACCAGGGCGCCCGAGGCCGCGAACACCGCGATGCCCACCAGTTCCAGGATGTACAGCAGCACCCGCCAAGGTTCGCACGAGGAGCGTCACTTCCCGGCCGGGTCCACCAATCCCAGCTTCACGGCCTTCACCAGCCGGCGCGGCACGCGATGCGTCGCACCGTCCACCGTCACCTCGACGAGGTCGGGCGCCTGGGCCTTCCACCCGTGAGTACTTATTAACCGCAGGTGGTTAATAAGTACTCACGGGCGCGGGCGCACTCCGTAGCGGCGTTCGAACTTCTCGACGCGGCCCGCGGTGTCCATCACGCGCTGCGCGCCGGTCCAGAACGGGTGCGACTCGCTGGTCACGTCCACGACCACCAGCGGATAGGTGTTGCCGTCCGACCACAGGGCGGTGCGGTCGCTGGTCACCGTCGACCGCGTGAGGAACGTGGTTCCGGTGCTCGCGTCCTGGAAGACCACGGGGTGGTAGTCGGGGTGGATGTTCGCCTTCATTCGTGTCCCTCTCTCGATTCGGGTTCTGCGTAGGGTGATTCGCTGCTCTCGCAGGGGTCTTCGTGGAATTGCCCGAACGGGTCGGGCCACGCCTGCCAGGCCGCCTCGTCCGCGAGTTCGTCGTCGGTGACGAGCGCCCACTGCAGCGTGCGGTCGATCTCGGTGGGGTCGGCGGCGTGCACCAGCACCACCATCGACGTGTGCCGGTCGCCGAAGCGCTCGTCCCAGCACAGCGCGGCCATCGCGCGGCGCGCGGTCCCGACCTGTTCCTGTTCGTCCGGGGTCATCGCGGCCAGCCAGCGGTCGGCACTGGCCACCCGCAGTCCCCCACCGGCCGACTCGAGCCACAGCGCCTCGTCCGGCTGGGTCGCGACCCACACGCGGCCGCGAGACGTGACGACTCCGTCGAGGAGCACGTCGACGGCCTCGTGCAGCCGTTCCGGGTGGAACGGCCGGGTGGCGGTGAACTCGACGAGCATGACGCCGCAGTCGTGGGACAGCGGCGGCTGCCGGCGCAGCAGTGGTGAGTGGGCGTGGGACAGCTCACCGCGCCGCGCGCCGGCCGGGACGTCGAGGAGCAGGCGCTCGACGTCGGGCGCGTCCCCGTCCCAGACGATCGGGGCGTCCGGTGCGAGCCGGGCCAGGACGGCGTGGAGCCGGGCCTGCTGCCAGCCGTCGCCTGCATTGCCCGACACCACCAGGGCGTCGGCGAAGTCCACCTGCCCGACTGCGACCTGCGCGACGGTGCGGTCGTCGTCCAGTGCGTCGTCGCCGGTGGCGTCGGCCAGCCACGATCCGGCATCGAGGCAGGTGATAACGCCGTCGACGCGCACGTCCCGCGAGGCCGGACCGTCGATCTGCCCGATCACGCCGGACACCGCCACGTGCTCGACCGCCCAGCACACGGCCTCGGGTTCGAGCCGGCGGTCGAGGTGCAGCACGATGCGCTGCACCGAACTGCGGGTGTGCAGGCGGCGGAGCAGCGGGAGAAGGTCCTCGCGCAGCGTGCAGGAGATGCAGCCGTGCGCCAGTTCGAGGATGCCGAGGCGCTCGCGCGGCGCCCCCGACTCCAGCGTGGTGACGGTCCGGCGCACGACGCCTTCGTGGACGAGGTCGAGGTCGTGATGCACGACGACGGTGCCTTCGCGGAGCAGCGACCGCGCCGCGTCCTCGGTGGGGCCGTTCCACCCGGAAACCAGGATCAGCGGCGTCCGGCCGTCGAGTATCTCACTCACGGAGCACCCTTTCGATAACGATTGTCATTACGTGGACAGAACGCTACATTGGAAACTCGTCGTTGTCGAAAATGATTGTCATCACCCTCTCGGGGCGGTTTCACGAGAGGACAGAGAGGAACGCCCATGTCGGCGCACTGCCAGGTGACCGGACGCCAGCCAGGATTCGGCAAGTCCGTGTCGCACTCCCACAAGCGCACCAACCGGCGCTGGGATCCGAACATCCAGAAGAAGACATATGCCCTGCCCAGTGAGGGCAGGCGAGTCACCCTCACGCTCTCCGCCAAGGGCATCAAGACCATCGACCGGGACGGCATCGAGGCCGTCGTCGCCCGGATCCGCGCCCGCGGGGGAAAGATCTGATGGCCGCCCGCAACGAGATCCGCCCGATCGTGAAGCTGAAGTCGACGGCAGGCACCGGGTACACGTACGTGACCCGCAAGAACCGTCGCAACGACCCCGATCGTCTCGTGACGAAGAAGTACGACCCGGTCGTGCGGAAGCACGTCGATTTCCGAGAAGAGAAGTAGAAGACACCCCACATGGCGAAGAAGTCGAAGATCGCGAAGAACGAGCAACGCAAGATCGTCGTGGCACGCTGGGCCGAGCGCCGCGCAGAGCTGAAGGAGACCATCCGCCGTCCGTCGAGCAGCGAAGACGAGCGCGCGGAGGCCCGGGCGGCACTGCAGCGTCTGCCCCGCGACGCGAGTCCGGTACGATTGCGCAATCGAGACGCTGCGGATGGACGTCCGCGCGGCCACCTGAGGAAGTTCGGGCTCTCTCGCGTGCGTGTTCGCGAGATGGCGCACCGCGGGGAGCT